>NZ_JBFAMT010000005.1:0-327000 GCF_040656635.1 Actinosynnema sp. NPDC049800
TTCCGGCCCATTGTTCCTGTTGGGTGGGGATGTGCCCCCTTGACCCGTGCGGTAGGGCTCTGCCAGGTCGGCGGGATGACACGAAGCCCTCCTTTAGGAGGAAGGGCGTGTCAGTGGCCCGGGAGGGGCGGGCCCGGAGCGGGTTGTGTGGGTCGCGCGTCGTTATGGGCTCGGTGCCGGCTCTTCCCTCTAAACGAGGGGTTCGTGTCATCCCGCCGACCTGGCTTTGCCCTACCGCGCGTGTCAAGGGGGCTGTGCGTCCTTTGCCCGGTGGTGTGCTGATGGCTGCCCCCTTGATACGTGTGGTAGCCCGGAGGGAGGTCGGTGGGATGACACGGAGCCCGGACCCACGACGGACCCGGAACAGGACCGCTGAACGAGGGGTCATCCTGCTGATCTGCCCGTCCGGCGAGGACGCTTTTGATCTTTGATCTTTAGACCTTCCGCCTACCTACCTACCTACCAACCAACCAGCCAGCCAACCAACCAACCAACCAACCAACCAACCGACCAACCAGCCCGCCGGCCCTGGCCGGACGACCGCCCACCACTAGTCTCCTGGGGGCAGCACTCATCACCGGGGAAGGACATCGGGCATGGCACGCGTGGCCGCGATCGACTGCGGGACCAACTCGATCCGACTCCTGGTCGCGGACGTGACCACATCGGACGGTGGGGAGCGGTGGTTGCGGGACGTGCACCGGGAGATGCGGGTGGTCCGGCTCGGCCAGGGCGTCGACGCGACCGGTGAGTTGCACCCGGACGCCATCGCGCGCACCCGTGCCGCGCTCGTGGACTACACGAACATCCTGCGCCGCAAGGGAACCGAGCGAGTGCGGATGGTCGCGACGTCCGCGACCCGGGACGCCGCGAACAAAGCGGCCTTCTTCGACATGACCCGCGAAGTGCTCGGCGTGGAGGCCGAGGTCATCACGGGTGACGAGGAGGCCCGCCTCTCGTTCACGGGCGCGGTGTCCGACCTGGACGCAGACGAAGGCCCGTTCCTCGTCTCCGACATCGGCGGCGGGTCGACCGAGTTGGTCCTGGGCACGTGGAACGGAGTGCGCGGCGAGGTCGAGGCCGCCCGGTCGGTCGACATCGGCTGCGTCCGGCTCACCGAGCGCTGCCTGCACTCGGACCCGCCGACCGAGGCCCAGGTGGAGGAAGCGGTGCGGGTGACGCGGGACGTGCTCGCCGAGGCGTTCGCCGCCGTGCCGACCGCCAAGGCCAAGACCTGGATCGGCGTGGCGGGCACCGTCACGACCCTCGTCGCGCTGGCCAAGGAACTGCCGCGCTACGAGCCGGAGGAGATCCACCTGGCCCGACTCGGCCTCGACCGGATCCGCGAGGTCACGGCGAAGCTGCTCACCATGGGGCACGACGAGCGCGCCGCCCTCGGCCCGATGCACCCCGGCCGGGTCGACGTGATCTGCGGCGGCGCGCTGGTCGTCCGCACGCTCGCCGACCACCTGGAAGCGCAGGGCGTCACCGAGCTCGTCGCCAGCGAGCACGACATCCTCGACGGCATCGCCTTCGCCCTGGCCTGAGGCGCCACAGGTCCGCCCCTGCGCCGGCTGACCCGGCTCAGCCGCAGGTCAAGCCACCCGTCCGTCAACTGGGATCGATCGTGACCAGGTCGTGACTCGCGCACCCGTGTGGCCCCGGTCACGCTGCCCCTAGGTTCTCCCTCACGCTGTGAAAGCGGTCGACTCTGCTCGGTGACCCCGATCAGGTGGGAGGACCCATGTCACGTGCACGATTAACACGCCCGACCCGGACCCCGGCCCCAACCACGACCGCCGCTGCCGCCGCAGCCGTGGCGCTCGCCCTGGTGGCCACGGCCTGCGGTTCGGCAGAGACCCCGGCCGGCACGGACACCGAAGCCGGCATCACGATCTTCAACACCGAGCCGGAGAACCCGCTCGTCCCGGGCAACACCACCGAGGTCGGCGGCAGCCGCGTCCTCGACCCGCTGTTCACCGGCCTGGTCGAGTACCGCGCGCAGGACGCGCAGCCGGTCAACGCGATGGCCGAGTCGATCGACACCGCCGACTCCCAGCTCTTCACCGTGAAGCTCAAGCAGGGTTGGCTGTTCCACGACGGCACCCCGGTCACCGCCGACAGCTTCGTGGACGCCTGGAACTGGACGGCCTACGGCCCCAACGCCACCCAGGGCGCGAGCTTCTTCTCCCAGGTCGAGGGCTTCGACGCGGTCCACCCGGCCGACCCCGACGGCGCCGACGGGCCGCAGGAGCCGCCGGCGCCGACCGCCGAGACGATGTCCGGCCTCGAAGTCGTGGACGACCACACGTTCACCATCACGCTGTCCGAGCCGTTCGCGGTGTTCCCGGTGACCATCGGCTACGAGGTGTTCTCCCCGCTCCCGAAAGCCTTCTTCGCCGACCGCGCCGCCTTCGAGGCGAACCCGATCGGCAACGGCCCGTTCAAGTACGTCTCCCGCGCGGTCGGCGCCGACATCAAGCTGACCCGCTACGACGACTACAAGGGCGCCGACAAGCCGAAGTTCAAGGACCTGACCCTGAAGGTCTACCAGAGCCGGGAGTCGGCCTACGCCGACCTCGTGTCGAACAACCTGGACTTCATGGAGGAACTGCCGCCCAACGCGCTGGCGGGCAAGCAGTACGAGACCGACCTCGGCGACCGGGTGGTGCAGCGGGAGACGCTGAACAACCAGACCATCGCGTTCCCGTTCTACCTGGAGCCCTACGACAACGCGGACCTGCGCCGCGCGATCTCCATGGCGATCGACCGCGAGGAGATCACCGAGCGGATCTTCGAGGGGACGCGCAAGCCCGCGGACGGCTGGGCGCACCCGTTGATGAAGGGCTACCGGCCCGGTCAGTGCGGCGAGAACTGCACGTACGACCCGGACAAGGCCAAGGAGGCCCTCGCCAGGTCGGGCTACACCGGGGAGATCGTGCTGCTGACCAACACCGACGGCGGGCACCAGGAGTGGGCCGAAGCGGTGGTCAACAGCATCAAGAACACCCTCGGCGTCGAAGCGCGGCTCGTGCCGTCGACCAGCCTCGGCGAGTTCCGGCAGAACGTGAACGCGCACAAGATGACCGGCATGTACCGGGCAGGCTGGATCGCCGACTACCCGTCGATCGAGAACTGGCTCACGCCGCTGTTCCGCACGGGCGCGTCGTCCAACGACGGGCTGTACTCCAACCCGGCGTTCGACGCGAAGCTCGCCGAGGCCGACCGGGCCCCGAGCGAGGAGGCGGCGATCGAGCTGTACCTGGAGGCCGAGCGGATGCTGGCCGCCGACCTGCCGTCCATCCCGCTGTGGACGCAGAACACCATCGCGGGCCGGTCCGACCGGCTCAAGGTGGCCGACCTCGACCCGTTCCGCACGCTCGACCTCTACTCGGTGGAAGTGGCCTGACACCGGCCAGTCCAGCCATCCGGCCGAGGGGAGTGCGGAGTTGGGTCGGTACGTGCTGCGCAGGGTGCTCCAGGTGGTGCCGGTGTTCCTCGGCACCACCTTCCTGATCTACGCGCTGGTGTGGGCGGTCCCGGGCGACCCGTTCGAGGGCAAGTGCGGCGAGCGCGACTGCCCGGCCTCCTACGTGTCGATGATGCGCGAGCGGTTCAACCTGGACGACCCGCTGCCGCTCCAGTACTGGAAGTACCTGGTCAACCTGGTCCAGGGCGACTTCGGCGTCACGTCCTCCGGCGTGCAGGTGATCGACCGGCTCGCGGCGGCGTTCCCGGTGACGTTGCGGCTCGCCCTGGTCGCGGTGCTGGTCGAGGCGGTCATCGGCATCACCGCGGGCGTGGTGTCGGGGCTGCGCGAGCGCGGGTTCCTGGACAGCCTCGTGCTGGTCTCGACGCTGTTCCTGATCTCGGTCCCGGTGTTCGTCACCGGGTACGTCGTGCAGTTGGTGTTCGGGCTGCAGCTCGGCTGGATCGCGCCCACGGTCACCACGCCCACGTTCGGGAACCTGGTCGTCCCCGGCTTCGTGCTGGCCAGCCTGTCCATGGCCTACGTCGCCCGGCTGGCGCGCGCGAGCATCGCCGAGAACCGGCGCGCGGACTACGTGCGCACGGCGTTGGCCAAAGGGCTGCCGACGCGCCGGGTCGTCGGCGTGCACCTGCTGCGGAACTCGCTGATCCCGGTGGTCACGTTCCTGGGCACGGACCTCGGCGCGTTCCTGGGCGGCGCGATCGTCACCGAGGGGATCTTCAACGTGCCCGGCGTCGGCGGCCTGGTGTTCCGGTCGATCCTGACCAAGGACGGCGCGATGGTGACCGGCGTGGTGACCGTGCTGGTCCTGGTGTACCTGCTGATGACGTTGCTGGTGGACCTGCTGTACGCGGTCTTGGACCCGAGGATCCGCTATGACTGACCGACTGGCCCCACCCCTCACCGGACCAGAACGGCCGCGCGGCCTGTTCGGCGACGCCTGGCACGCGTTGCGGCGGCGACCGCTGTTCTGGGTGTCCGTGTCGTTGATCGCGCTCGTGCTGCTGATGGCGGCGTTCCCCGGCCTGTTCGCGTCCGGCGACCCGAACGCGGCGGACCTGTCCCGGTCGCGCGGCGCGCCCTCGGCGGCGGCCTGGTTCGGGTACGACAACCAGGGCTACGACATCTACACGCGGGTCGTCCACGGCGCGCGGGCGTCGGTCGTCGTCGGGGTGCTGGCCACGGCGGGCGTCGTCCTGGTCGGGGCAGGCGCCGGCATGCTGGCCGGGTTCTACGGCGGGTGGCTGGACGCCGTCGTGTCGCGGATCGCGGACGTGTTCGTCGGCGTGCCGTTCGTGCTGGGCGCGATCGTCATCCTGACCACGTTGAACGCGGGCGGTGACGCGGGGCCGGCGCGGATCGTGGCGCAGGTGGTGCTGTCGATCTCCGTGCTGTCGTGGCCGGTGGCGATGCGGATCATGCGGTCCACCGCGATCGCGGCCAAGCAGCAGGACTACGTGAAGGCCGCACGGGCGCTCGGCGCGTCGTCGGCGCGGATCATCGGCAAGCACCTGCTGCCCAACACCGTCGCGCCCGTGCTGGTCTACTCGACGATCGCGCTGGGCGCGTTCATCGGGGCCGAGGCGACCCTCTCCTACCTGGGGATCGGGCTGCGGCAGCCGGTCGTGTCGTGGGGCGTGATGATCAACAGCGCCAAGGACTACCTGCGCGTCGCGCCGCACGCGCTGCTGTTCCCGGCCGGTTTCCTGACCGCGACCGTGCTGGCGTTCGTGATGCTGGGCGACGCGGTCCGCGAAGCCCTCGACCCGAAGCTGCGGTAGGAGGCGGTCGTGCTGCTGGAGGTCGAGGACCTGCACGTGGAGTTCCGCACCCGGGACGGGGTGGCGCGCGTGCTCAACGGCGTGAGCTACCACGTGTCGGCGGGCGAGACGCTGGCCGTGCTCGGCGAGTCCGGCTCGGGCAAGAGCGTGACCGCGCAGGCCGTCATGGGGATCCTGGACACGCCGCCCGCGTTCGTGACGGGCGGCTCGGTGCGGTTCCGCGGCGAGGAGCTGCTGTCGGCGTCGGCGCAACGACGGCGCGCGGTCCGCGCCGAGGGCGTGGCGATGATCTTCCAGGACGCGTTGTCGGCGCTGAACCCCGTGTTCACGGTGGGGTTCCAGATCGAGGAGCAGCTCCGGCTGCGGCGCGGGATGAGCCGGGCGCGGGCCCGGGCGCGGGCCGTCGAGCTGCTCGACCTGGTGCGGATACCGGCGGCGCGGCAGCGGGTCCGCGACTACCCGCACCAGTTCTCCGGCGGCATGCGGCAGCGGGCCATGATCGCGATGGCGCTGGCGCTCGACCCCGAGGTGCTGATCGCGGACGAGCCGACGACGGCGCTGGACGTGACCGTGCAGGCGCAGATCATGGACCTGCTGGCGGAGATCCAGCGGGAGCGGCGGATGGGGCTGGTCCTGATCACGCACGACCTGGGCGTGGTCGCCGAGGTGGCCGACCGGATCGTGGTGATGTACGCGGGGCGGATCGTGGAGCAGGCGGACGCGGTGTCGCTGTTCCGCTCGCCCGGCCACCCGTACACGGCGGCGTTGATGCGGTCGCTGCCGAGGCTGGACTCGAAGGGCGCCGCGCTGGAGACGATCCGCGGGCTGCCGCCGAGCCTGCTGCGGATCCCGTCCGGCTGCCCGTTCCACCCCCGGTGCCCGCGGGCGGAGGACGTGTGCGCGACGCACGTGCCCGGTGACGTGCGGCTCGGTGCGGGGCGGACCAGCGCGTGCCACTTCGCGGAGGAGGTCGTCGGTGGCTGAGCTGCTGGAGGTGCGCGAGCTGGTGAAGCACTTCCCGGTGACGCGCGGGGTGCTGTTCCGGCGGACCGTGGGACGGGTGCGCGCGGTGGACGGCGTGTCGTTCTCGTTGCGCGCGGGCGAGACGCTGGGCGTGGTCGGCGAGTCGGGGTGCGGCAAGTCGACGTTGGCGCAGGTGCTGATGCGGCTGGAGCCGCCGACGTCGGGGACGGTGCTGTTCGAGGGCGAGCCGATGTTCTCGTTGCGGGGCGCGGCGTTGCGGCGGTGGCGGCGGGACATGCAGATCGTGCTGCAGGACCCGTACACGTCGCTGAACCCGCGGATGACCGTGGGCGACATCGTCGGCGAGCCGTTCGAGATCCACCCGGAGGTCGCGCCCGAGGGGTCGCGGGCGGCGCGGGTGCGCGAGCTGCTCGACGTGGTCGGGCTGAACCCGGAGCACCTCAACCGGTACCCGCACCAGTTCTCCGGCGGGCAGCGGCAGCGGATCGGGATCGCGCGGGCGCTGGCGCTGCGGCCCAAGGTGATCGTGTGCGACGAGCCGGTGTCCGCGTTGGACGTGTCGATCCAGGCGCAGGTGATGAACCTGCTGGCGGAGTTGCAGCGCGAGTTCGGGCTGGCCTACGTGTTCATCGCGCACGACCTGTCGGTGGTGCGGCACCTGTCCGACCGGGTGGCCGTGATGTACCTCGGGAAGATCGTCGAGATCGGCACCGAGGAGCAGATCTACCAACACCCCACGCACCCTTACACGCAGGCGTTGCTGTCGGCCGTGCCGGTGGCCGACCCGGCGCTGCGGGGCCGCCGTGACGTGATCCGCCTGACCGGCGACGTGCCGTCACCGGTGAACCCGCCGTCGGGCTGCCGGTTCCGCACGAGGTGCTGGAAGGCGCGGGACGTGTGCGCCGTGGAGGAACCGGCGCTCGTCACGCGCGTCGGCGCCCACCCCAGCGCCTGCCACTTCGCCGAGGAACGCCACGTGGTCCCGTGACCGGGCTTCCCGGGTCACCCACCCCGGCCCCGGTCGCGGCGGATCGCGGCGAACACCCGCCGCGCCTCGGCGCAGAACTCCTCGACCTCGGCCGGGTCCGGCTCCTGCCCACCGTCCATCATCCGGGCCTGCAACTGCTCCGACCGCAGCCCGCCGTACCGCGCCACCAGCTCGGCGGTCACCGGCTGCACCGCGATGTGCAGGTGTCGCCGCGCGGCCGGCCCGTGCGACCAGAGGCACACGTAGGTCTGCTCGGGCCGGCAGACGGCCTCGACCACGCGGGCCGTGTCGCGCAGCAACGGGCCCATCTCGGCCACCGCCTCGTCGTCGAGGTCCGCGACCGCCACCACGTGCTCGCGCGGACCGACGATGAGGGTGCCGAGGTTCATCGGGCCGAGGACGTGGTTCACCACCCACGACCGCGTCTCGTGGACGACCCCGCCCGGCAACGCTTGGCGACCGGTCAACAGGTCGCAGCCGAGGCACCCCACGACGTCCATGCCCACTCCCGGGTGGTCGTGCGCCCGTCGCGGGCCGTTCCGGCAGGCCCGCGACGGGGACGGGGTCAGCGGTTCGAGGCCGATTCCACGAACGCCGCGAGGTCCTTCGACTGCTGCACCCGTGACGGCTCGTGGACGTACATCATGTGGCCCGCCGGGTAGTACGCGGCCTCGATGTTCGCGTGCAGCTCCCGGGGGATCTGCAGGTGCGCCACCACGTGCTCGGCCGCGTAGTACGGCGTCGCGCCGTCCAGGTAGCCGTACGCGACGTGCACCTTCAGGTGCGGGTTGGCGCGCATCGCCGACGCCAGCTTGTTCGCCACCGTCACGTGCGTGCCCTCGAACTCCTTGTACGACCACGGCCGCACGTTCATCGTCAGGATCTCGTACGGCAGGTCGTTCTCGTACTCCAGCTCCGCCCGCACGTAGTGGTTGAGCGCCGCCGTGTACGGGCCGAGGATCGCCGAGTACGACGGGTCCTCGCTGAAGTGCTCGCGGCCGTAGTCCGCGTCCGCGCCGGTGAACCGGGAGTCCAGCCGGCCGACGACCTTGCGCTGCGACCGCAGCAGCTCGGTGAAGAACCGCACGTGCTCGACCCGCAGGTCCACCCGGTCCACGTAGTCCTCGCTGAGCCCGGTCAACCCGGCCAGCCGCGCCACCGCCGCCGCGCGCTCCTCAGTGGACAGCCGGTTGCCGCGCGCCAGCGCCCACGGGTAGTCGCGGGAGGCGAAGTCCTCCGCGTCGGCCAGCACGTCCTCCAGCGAACGGTCGCCGTGCAGCCCGTGGTAGTGCGCGATCGCCGCGTAGGTCGGCAGGAACAGCGTGTGCGGCAGGTCGTTGCCCTCGCTGAAGTCCAGCGTGGTGAAGTCCAGCACGGACGAGATCAGCATCAGCCCGTTGAGGTACATGCCGTAGCGCGACTGGAGGTAGTCGGCCAGGCCGGCCGCGCGCGTGGTCCCGTACGACTCGCCGGCCAGGAACTTCGGCGACATCCACCGCCCGTTGCGCGAGGTCCACAGCCGGATCACCTCGCCGACCGACTCCAGGTCGCCCTGGAAGCCGTGGTACTGGCCGGGCTTCTCGCCCTTCACCGCCCGCGAGTAGCCGGTGGACACCGGGTCGATGAACACCAGGTCGCTGTGCGCGAGCAGCGTCTCGGTGTTGTCGACCAGGTCGTACGGCGGCGGCGTGAGGGCGCCGACGTCGCCGGAGACGACCCGGCGCGGTCCGAGCAGGCCCAGGTGCAGCCACACGCTCGACGAGCCTGGGCCGCCGTTGAACGCGAACGTCACCGGCCGCTTCGCCGGGTCGGCGCCGTCCAGCGTGTACGCGGTGACGAAGACCTCGGCCTTCGGCAGGTGCCCGTCGAACTTGCCCTCGGTCAGCACCTCCTGGCGCAGCACCACCCGACCGGTGGTCGTGGTGTAGTTCAGCTTGCGCCGCTTGACGGTGATGCTGTGCTGGGTGGTGACGAGGTCGTCGGCAGGGAGGTCCTTCTCGTCGCCGTTGTCCGCGGCGGCCTGCTCGTCGCCGTTGTCCTTGTCGGTCATGGTCGAACTCTACGATCGGAGTCGCCGCCGGTGCTCCCGCTTTCCGCTCTTGACGAACGGGTTACCAGTTGCCGGGCGTGCCCGCGGCTGGTGGCGTGGCGCGAGGAGGTGGCGCGGGTCAAGCGGGCGGCGTTCCGCGACCAGGAGTACTGGGGGCGTCCGGTGCCGGGGTTCGGGCCGCCGGACGCGTCGCTGGCGATCATCGGCCTGGCCCCGGCCGCGCACGGCGCCAACCGCACGGGCCGCATGTTCACCGGCGACCGCTCGGGCGACTTCCTGTACGCGGCGATGCACGCGGTGGGCCTGGCGACCCAGCCGACGGCCACGCACCCGGGCGACGGGCTGGAGCTGATCGGCACCCGGATCACGGCGCCGGTGAAGTGCGCGCCGCCGGAGAACAAGCCGACCCCGGAGGAACGCGACAACTGCCGCCCGTGGCTGATCCGGGAGCTGGAGCTGCTGCGGCCGACGTTGCGCGCGGTGCTCGTGCTGGGCGCGTTCGGCTGGCAGGCGGCGCTGCCCGCGCTGGCCGCGTGCTGGCAGGTGCCGCGCCCGCGCCCGGTCTTCGGCCACGGCGTGCACCTGACCCTGCCCGCGCAGGACGGCGGTGAACCGCTGCACCTGCTCGGCTGCTACCACGTGAGCCCGCACAACACGTTCACGGGCAGGCTCACCGCACCCATGCTGCAAGACGTCCTGCGCGCCGCCGGGACCGCTGCAGGACTGGCCACGATCGGGTGACATCAGGGAGATGGCGCTGACCTGTTCCGCAAACTAACATGTTCCATGTGTCACGGAACAGCGTCCAACGCGGAATCGGCGTGACGCAGCTGCTACCTGCCCTGGAGCAAGCCCTGCGCTCCGCCCTGCCCACGACGTGGTCGGTCACCACCGATCGGCAGCCGTCGTCGGACAGCTCGCGCCACGGCTACCGGCCGGACGCCACGCTCACCATCACCGCGCCCGACGGGGCGACGACACGAGTGCTGATCGAGTGCAAGGCGGCGGTCGTGCCACGCGACGTCGCCGCGGTGGCCGAGCAGTTGGACGCGTACGCCACGGCGGCCGCACGCGACGGCCGGGTGGTCGGCGGTGCGGTGCTGGCCGCGCCGTTCATCTCGCCGATGACCCGCGCTCGACTGGACGAGCGAGGCCTGGGCTGGTTCGACGCCAAGGGCAACCTCCGCCTCAGGCTGGACCGGCCCGCGGTGCTCCTCGATCGCGTCGGCGCGGACCGGAGCGATCTGCGCGACCCGTCGGATCGACTGCTCAAGTCGCTTCGCGGGTCGGCGGCCGCGAGGGTCGTGCTGGAGCTGTGCGAGACGTCACCCCCCACAGGTGTGCGGGACCTCGCCCAACGAGCACACGTCAGTGCCGCGACGAGCGCGAGGGTCCTCGAGCTGCTCCACCGGGAAGCGGCCATCGACCGTGAATCCAACGGTTCCGTCACCGCTGTCCGGAAACGAGCGCTGATCGAGCGTTGGGTGCAGGACTACCACGTCACCATCTCGAACGAGGTCGTGACCACACTGGACCCGCGCGGGCTGAACCACGCGTTGAACGCATTGGTGGCGGTGGGGACCCGCATCGCCGTGACTGGCTCCGCGGCGGCGCGGGCGTATCTGCCGGATGGTGTGACGTCGGTTTCACCGCTCGTCTCGTTGAGCCTGTACGCGGAGGACCCGATCGGCCTCATGGACCAGTTGGGCCTGAGACCGGTTGATCGGGGCGCGAACGTCGTGGTCATGCGGCCTTACGACGACGTGGTGCACGCGAAGTCGCGGATCGTCGACGGAGTCGCCTTCGCCCCGCCCGCGCAGGTGGTGGCGGATCTCCTGACCGGGCCGGGCCGGTCGACCGAGGAAGCCGAGCAGCTGATGGCCGTGCTCGGCGCAAGTGATCGAGGCTGGGTGTCGTGATCCCGCAGGAATACGTCAAGGCTCGTTCGGTGCTGCTGGACGCCCTCGACGGACTCGGAGCCCACCGTGACGCCGTCGTGCTCGTCGGTGCGCAAGCTGTCTACTTGCACGCGGGCGACGCCGATTTCGTCACCGCGCCGACCACCACCGACGCGGACCTGGCATTGATCCCCGATCGGCTCGCCGACGAGCCTTCCATCGTGGACGCGATGCGTGCCGCGGGGTTCGTGCCGGGTGGGCAGCCTGGAATTTGGCTCGGCCGCGGTGACATCGCCGTCGACCTGATGGCGCCCGAAGCGCTCAGCGGCTCGGCCGGCAGGCGGTCCGCGGACCTTCGCCCACCCCACGACGACAAGGCGACTGCCCGCAGGACGTTCGGGCTCGAGCCCGCGATCGTGGACAACGAGGTCCACGTCATCAGCTCGCTGGACGGCGACGACCACCGATCGTTCGACATCAAGGTGGCAGGCCCCGCCGCTCTCATCGTGTCGAAGGTCGTCAAGATCGCGGAACGGCGCGAGAAGCCGCACCGGCTCAAGCCGAAGGACGGGCTCGACGTGCTGCGGCTGCTCCGTGCCGTGGACACGACGCGGTTGGCCCGTGATCTGACGGCCTCGGCCTCGGCCCGGCTGTCGAGCGCGGTGGTGCGGCTGGCGGTGGACGAGCTCCGCGTGCTCGCGGCGCGACCTGAGGACCTGCTCCCGGTGCTCGCCGCCGACGCCGAGGCGGGCTTCGGCGATCCCGATGAGATCAAGTTGTCGATGGTGGCACTGGTCGACGACCTGCTCCGCGAGTTCGACGGCGCGAAACCGGCATGAGCCGGTAGAACACGCTCATC
This sequence comes from Actinosynnema sp. NPDC049800, assembly GCF_040656635.1. Taxonomy (NCBI): domain Bacteria; kingdom Bacillati; phylum Actinomycetota; class Actinomycetes; order Pseudonocardiales; family Pseudonocardiaceae; genus Actinosynnema; species Actinosynnema sp. NPDC049800. Next base: position 12,051 of record NZ_JBFAMT010000005.1, read on the forward strand.
CGGTTGGCGGTTCGAGTTCCGGGCGGACCGCCACGGCGCCGCCGGGTTCGGGACGCTCCCGTTCCAGTGGTGCCGGGTCAGGAGGACGGTGCGGACCAGGCCGTTGACCCGGTTGGCCGTGTCGGGGTCAAACCACCCGCACCGGACGTGGCCGACAGGCATCCTTGGTCCATGAAGCCCCGGCTCGCGCTCGTCCTCGCGGTCGGGTCCGCGCTCGTCCTCATCGCGCTCGCGGCAGGCGGCACGTCGCCGGTGCGCTACCAGGACCGCCCGGCCGGTGGCGACGAGGCCCCGCCGCCGACCGCCGACTCGAGCCCGCCGCTCGACACCGAGGTGGGACCCTCCGCGACGGCCGGGTCGCTGCTGGTCCTCGTGATCGTCTTCATCGCGGTGGCGGTGGTCGGCGTGGTCTCGCTGCTCATCTCGCTCGGCGTGTTCCGGCGCCGACGGCGGCGGCGTGGCGTGGGCGCCGCGGTCGACGCGCCCGACCTGCCCGAGGCGCACGCGACGCCGCCGCCGATCCTCGTCCGCCGTGCCGCCGAGGCCCTCGAAGAGCTGCGCGAGGGCACGAGCGGACCGCCCGGCGACGCCGTGATCGCCGCCTGGCTCACCCTCGAACGGGCCGCGCAGGACAGCGGCGCGCCCCGCGAGGGCCACCAGACGGCCACCGAGTTCACCGGCGACCTGCTGCGCCGCTACCAGGTCGACGAGCACGCGACCGGCACGCTGCGCCGCGTCTACCAGCGGGCCCGGTTCGGCACGGCCGAGGTCACCGCGGCCGACGCCCGCACCGCCACCGAGGCGTTGGAGCACATCGTGCGGGACCTGCGGTGAACGCCCTCGTCGGCGGGATGGGACGCGCGGTCGTGCTGGCGGTGGCGGTCGCGGCCGTCACGGCGTTCGTGCTGGTCCGCGTGGGCGCGCCGTGGCTGTGGGCGGTGGTGCTCGCGCTGCCCGTCGGCGGGTTGGCGCTGCTCGTCGCACGCCTGCCGCGCGCGACGGACGTCGTGTGGGCGCAGCAGCCCGCCACCCTCTCCACCGCCACGTCCGTGCAGGCCAGTACTCTCGCGAGCCGCCTCGCCGAGGCCGCCGTCGACCAGGACCGGTTCACCGTCCGCGTCCAGCCCCGGCTGCGCAGGCTCGCCGAGGCACGGCTGCGGCAGGTGCACGGCATCCACGACCTCCACCACCCGCGAGCCCGCGAGGTGCTGGGCCCCGACCTGCACCGCCTGCTCACCGACCCGAAAGCGCCGCTGCCCGAGCCGTCGAAGCTCGCCGAACTGTTGGAGAACCTGTGACCGGAACCGACGTGGGCGTCGAGGCGATCGCGGCCGAGGCGAAGGCGGTGCTGGCCGCCGTCGGCACGGTGGTCGTGGGCCGGGAGCGGTCGCTGCGGCTCGCCCTGGCGGCGATCCTCGCGGGCGGGCACGTGCTGCTGGAGGACGTGCCGGGCCTGGGCAAGACGTTGATGGCGCGGTCGCTGGCGCAGGCGTTGAAGCTGGACTTCAAGCGCCTGCAGTGCACGCCCGACCTGCTGCCCGCCGACGTCACCGGCTCGTTCCTCTACAACCCGGGCGACCGCGAGTTCACCTTCCGCGAGGGTCCGCTGTTCACCGGCCTGCTGCTGGCCGACGAGATCAACCGCACCCCGCCGAAGACGCAGTCCGCGCTGCTGGAGGCCATGCAGGAGCGGCAGGTCACGGTCGAGGGCCGCACGTTCGCCCTGCCCCGCCCGTTCCACGTGCTGGCGACCGCGAACCCGGTGGAGTACGAGGGCACCTACCCGCTGCCGGAGGCGCAGCTGGACCGGTTCCTGCTGCGGCTGGACATCGGCTACCCGCCGCCCGCCGAGGAGGTCGAGGTGCTGCGCCGCAGGCTCACCCGGCAACGCGAGGAGACCGAGGTCGAGCCCGTGCTGGACGCGGCCCGGCTGCGCCGGCTCCAGCACGGCGTCGAGCAGGTGTCGGTGGACGACGACGTGCTGCGGTACTGCGTGGACCTGGCCGCCGCGACCCGCGCGCACGGCGCCGTCGAGGTCGGCGCGTCACCACGCGGCGCGCAGGCGTTGGTGCTGGTCGGACGGGCGTTGGCGGTGCTGGACGGGCGGGACTTCGTGCTGCCCGAGGACGTCAAGGAGTGCGCCGTGCCCGCCCTCGCGCACCGGCTCACGCTGCGCCCGGAGACGTGGACGTCCGGCGTCACCGGCGTGGAGGTCGTGACCGAGCTGCTGGGCCGGGTGGCCGGGCCCGCGAGCGCCCGGTCGTGAGCCGGGCGCAACGGCTGCGCGCGGCGTTCACCAGCGGGCGCGGCGCGCACTGGCACCCGACCGACGCGTTGGTGCGCGGCCTCGCGCTGGGCGTCGGGATGGTGGTGCTCGGCGGCCTGCTGCACGAGGTCGAGCTGGTCCTGTTCGGCGCGCCGTTGCTGATCTCGACGCTGGTGGCCCTGGTCACGCCCGTCGTCGGCACGCCGCAGGTCCGGGTGCGCGGGTTGCCGCGCACCGGCGAGGTCGGCGCGGCCAAGTCGGTGGTGGAGGTCGACCCGGGCCAGGGCGCCGAGGTGATGGCGATCCGGCTGCCCGGTGTCGGCGAGGGCATCGGCCCGGTGCACCTGGTGGCCGCGTCGGCGCGGGAGATCGAGGTCGTGCTGCGCCGTGACGCGTGGGGCGAGGGCGTCGACCTGCGGCCGGACCACCTGGTGGCGGGGCCGGACGCGTTGTTCGTGCACGGTCCGGTGACGGCCCCCGAACGCGGTCGGGTGATCCTGCCGCCCGTCGAGGCGCTGCCCGCCGGCCTGCTGCCCGCACGGGCGGTCGGCCTGGTCGGCGCGCACCGGGCGCGGCGGCCGGGCGACTCGGTGGAGCTGCGCGACATCCGGGCGTTCCAGCCCGGCGACCGGCTGCGGCGCATCGACTGGCGGGTGTCGTTGCGCGCCGCCGGCATGGCCGGGTCGGCCGAGGGCACGAACCTGCACGTCCGCGAGCACCACGCGGAGGCGGACGCGGACGTCGTGCTGGCACTGGACACGCGGCAGGACGTCGGCGCGGAGCTGGGCGACTGGTCGTCGCCGGTGCGGGCGAGGGCGGGCCTCGTCTCCGGCCGGTCGCTCGGCGAGTGGTCGTTGACCTCGCGCGGCACGACGGCCCGGCCCGGCGGCAGCCTCGACCTGGCCGTGCGGGCGGCGGCGTCCCTGGCGGCGGGGTACCTGCGGCAGGGCGACCGGGTCGGCCTGGTCGACCTCGGCCGGCCGCAGCTCGGTGCGCGGCCGGGCGCGGGGCGGCGGCAGCTGCTGCGGCTGCGCAACCAGCTCGTGGTGTGCGCGCGGTCGGCCGGGTGGGCGCAGCGGCCCGTGCTGCGGCCCGAGCAGGTGCCGCACGGCGCGCTGGTGGTGGTGCTGTCGCCGTTCCTGGACGGCGAGGTGGTGGAGCTGGCCGTGCACGCGGCGCGGCGGGGCAACCTCGTGCTGGCGGTGGACGTGCTGCCGTCGCCGTTGCGCGCCGACGGTGAGACGCCGTGGGGCGAGGCGGTGCTGAAGGTGATCCGGCTGGAGCACGATGTGCGGCTGGAGGCGATGCGGCAGCACGGCGTGGCGGTGCTGCCGTGGGGCGCGCCGATCGCGGGCGTGCTGCGTGCCGCCCGGACCACGAGGAGGGTGTCCCGGTGACGCGAACGTCGAACCCAGGCCCCGCGTCTCGAACGCCCAGGACGGCCGTGTCCTCCGTTCGGGTACCCCGAGTCGGACGCCCGGGACGGGGGAGCGGTGCGGGCTGAGCTGGGCGCCGGGCTGCCGGCGTGGGTGTTGCGGGCGTCGATCGTGCTCGTCGCGGGCGGTGTGGCGGCGGTACTCGCGGTGCACGGGGTCGAGTGGCCCGCGCTGGCGCTGTACGGCGCGCTGGTGGTCGTGGCGGCGGCCATACCGGCGTCCGCCGCGGTCGCGCTGGTCATCGGGTACCCGGCGGCGGCGATGGTGGTCACCACCGACGAGCCGTCGTGGCCCGGCGTGTTCGCGCTGGTCGTGCTGCTGCACCTGCTGCACGTCCTGTCCGCCTACGCGGCGGTCGTCCCGGCCGGCTCGCGCGTTCACCCGGACGCGCTCAAGGCCCCCGCGAAGAGGTTCGCCGCCGTGCAACTCTCCGTGCTCGCCCTCGGTGTCGTGGTACTCCTCCTGCCGGGCGGCCGAACGGACGCGGCGGTCGAGGTGGTCGGCCTCGTGTGCGCGGTCGGACTGGTCGTCGGAACGGTCCTGCTGATGCGTCGGAAAGGCTGAGAAACACCCCCTCCGGGCTCAGCGCGAGCTGACCGTCTGGATCGTTCCTCTCAGCACGTTCACCCAGCCGCGCAGGTCAGCGGCTGCGTGTCGGCAATCACGCGGCGACTGTGGTCACAACGGGCCTGCTCGATGCGCCGGAAAGCCCTGCCCGGTGCGACCATGTGTGTATGGCTGCTGTGAAGTCGCAACCCACACGGATCGTGATTGTCGGCGGTGGGTACGTCGGCATGTACACCGCGCTGGGATTGCAGAAGAAGCTGCGTTCCGGCGAGGCGTCCGTCACGGTGATCGACCCCCAGCCGCACATGACCTACCAGCCGTTCCTCCCCGAGGCGGCGGCCGGCTCCATCGAACCGCGCCACGTCGTCGTGCCGCTGCGCAAGGTCCTCAAGCGCTGCCACGTCGTCACCGGCCGCGCGACCCGCATCGAGCACGAGCGCAAGGCCGTCACGGTCGAGCTCGCCGACGGCCACGTCGAGGAGTTCGAGTACGACGTGCTGGTCTCGGCGCTGGGCGCCATCTCGCGCACGCTGCCCATCCCGGGCCTGCCCGAGGTCGGCATCGGCATGAAGACCATCGGCGAGGCCATCTACCTGCGCAACCACGTGCTGTCGCGGCTCGACCAGGCCGCCAGCACGAACGACCCGGAGCTGCGCAAGCGGCTGCTGAGCTTCGTCGTCATCGGCGGCGGCTTCGCGGGCATCGAGACGCTGGCGGAGCTGGAGGACATGGCCCGCTACGCGCTGCGCTACTACGAGGGCCTCAAGCAGTCCGACATGCACTGGGTGCTGGTCGAGGCCACCGGCCGGATCATGCCCGAGGTGAGCGCGCGGCTCGGCGTCTACACCGTCGAGCAGCTCGAGAAGCGCGGCATCAAGTGCTACCTCGACACGCGCGTGAAGAGCATGGAGGGCGGCCACGTCGTCCTGGACGACGGCACCGAGTTCGACTCGGACACCATCATCTGGACCGCGGGCATGAAGGCGAACCCGATGCTGCGCAACACCGACCTGCCGCTCGACGAGCGCGGCCGGGTCCGGTGCACGGCGGCGATGCAGGTCGTCGGCCTGCCGGGCGTCTGGGCCGCGGGCGACTGCTCGGCCGTGCCGGACCTCTCGCGCACCGAGGAGGACCCGACGGCGACCTGCGTGCCCAACGCGCAGCACGCCATCCGGCAGTCCAAGCTGCTGGCCAAGAACATCATCGCCACCCTGCGCGGCAAGCAGCCCAAGGACTACTTCCACAAGTACCTGGGCTCGGTCGCGGGCCTCGGCCTCTACAAGGGCGTGGCCGACGTGTTCGGCCTGCGGTTCAAGGGCGTCGTCGCCTGGTTCATGCACCGCAGCTACCACGTGATGTTCATGCCCACGGTCAACCGCAAGTTCCGGGTGTTCGTCGACTGGACCCAGGCGCTGTTCTCGGGCCGCGAGGTCGTCGCCCTCGGCCAGATCCACGAGCCGAAGGCCGAGTTCGACCGGGCCACCAAGAGCTGAGCGCGAACGGCCCCGCGCACGCTGCGCCGTTCGGGCGCGGCAGGCGTGGGGCCGTCTGGACCAGCCTTCTCACTTGAGCCCCCAGACGGGCTAACGCGCTGCGCGTCGCCTTGACATTGCGTAACGTGAACCCGAGAATACAGCTGGTGTATCGCCTGAATGTGTGATGCATCAGTGGGGAGAGAGGTGACCGCGATGTCTCTCGAGGAGCTGGCCGCACAGCTTCGCCGCGGTGAGATCGAGGATCGTGCGCTGGCGGAGTACTCCGCGGAGTACGCCACCGCCGAAAAGCGTTTTTGCAGCAAGAAAGACGACTGAGTCATGACCGTCTCCGGGTGGGGGAACGAGACCGTCCCCCCACCCGAGGCCGCCAGACCGGTGAAACCCACCCCGCTGTTGCTCCAAGGCCAGGACTACCTCTTCCGGTCGCAACCCAAGTGCCTGGACTTCCAGGAGCAGGTCCACCGCCTCGGCATGGTGGACGAGGGCGACGGCAGCCCCGTGCCCTGCGTGCTGGTCCTCGCCCGGGCCGCCGACATGGAGATGAACGAGCTCTCCATCGCGCTCGCCGAACGCGGCATCCGGATGGCCCGCATCGACGCCGACCGCTCGGTCGACCTCCCGCTCACCGTCTACACCGACCAGCCGCTGCTGGAGCTCGACCGCTGGCTGCTGCGCCCGCTGCTGGTGTGGCGCAGGCACTTCGAGCTGACCGCGCTGCCGCTGGAACCCGGCACGCTGGCCGGCGCGTACGCGGTGGACCAGTGGGGCGCGGTCGCCGACTGGCTCTCCAGCCGCGGCGACTGGGCGCACGTCAACCCCAGCCGCAACACCTCCCACCTCAACCGGCTCACCCAGCTCGCCGACGCCGCCTCGTTCGGCCTGAAGGTGCCGCGCACCACGGTCACCACCCGACCCGGCCGCACCCGGCCCGGCGGCGGGCGGTGCATCGTCAAGACCTCCGGCCGCCACCTGCTGGAACCGCGCCCGGGGATGCAGCACGGCCTGTTCCCGCGCCCGCTGGAGACCAGCCGCTCCGGTGACGTGCCGGAGTCCGCGCCGGTGATCGTGCAGGAGTACGTGCCCTCCGACACCGAGCTGCGCGTGTTCGTGGTCGGCGAGCGGTGCCTGGCGTTCCAGGTCGACAAGCTCGACCCGGCGCAGCTGTGGGTCGACCCCGAGGCGGTCCGCGTCACGCCCGTCGACGTGCCCGGCGGGCTGGCCGACCGGCTGCTCGCGCTGGCCAGGCACTGGCGGCTCCAGGTGGCCGCGTTCGACCTGCTCGTCTCCGGCGGGGACCACGTGTTCCTGGAGGTCAACGTCAACTGCGACTGGCGGTGGTTCGAGCACCGGGCGCAGGACTCGCGGGTGTCCGACGCCGTGCACGAGTGGGTCGCGGCGCGCTTCAAGGAGCTGCTGGGTGCGGGCAAAGGTCGCTGAGCACGCGACGCTCTTCTACTCCGACGGCGCCGTGGTGTGGGACGACTACCTCAACCACCGCCAGTTCGCCATCAGCGAGACCGCCGAGCTGCTGTGCCGCAAGTTCACCGGGTTCACCGACGTCGACGAGCTGCTCGCGCCGCTGGCCGAGGGCGATCAAGTCGCGCTGCGCAAGGTGATCGAGGAGCTCCTCGATGCCGGGGTGCTGATCGTGGAGGGCTCGCCCGAGCACGAGCGGGAACGGCGGCTGCTCGCCGGGTGGCGCGACTGGGGCACGTCGGCCCGGCACTTCCACTTCGCCAGCCGCACCCTCGCCGACGCGCCGTACCAGGGCACGGAGGAGCACGACGCCGTGCTGGACGCCAAGCTGGCCGCCGAACCGCCGCCCGCGCCGTTCCGCCGCCTCGGCCGCACCGCCGTGCTGCTGCCGCGCCTGGACGGCACGTCGAGGTGGGCGTCGGAAGGGCTGCTCGACGTGCTGCTGGCCCGCCGCACGACCCGCGGGTTCGGGCCGGGGCCGATGTCGTTGACGCGGGTCGCCGAGCTGCTGGCGGTGCTGGCGGGTCCGTCGCCCGCGCGACCGCGGATCGGGCGCTCCGGCACGGTGTTCAAGACCAGCCCGTCCGGCGGCGGGCGGCACCCGGTCGAGCTGTACGCGCACGTGGGGGTGGCCTCCACCGGAGGTGGCGATCAGGCGGTAGAGGCGCTGGAGCCGGGCTGGTACCACTACGACGGGCTCGCGCACGCGCTGGAGCCGATCGGGGTGACGTGGGGGCCCGCCGAGATGACCGCCGCGGCGGGTGACCAGGACTGGGTCGGGCAGGCGCCGTTGGTCCTCGCGTACACCGGAGTACTCGAACGGACTAGATGGCGTTACGACACGTCACGTGCTTACCGTGTTGTGCAAATGGACGTAGGACACCTGTCCCAAACGGCTTATCTGGTTGCTACGGCAATGGGTTTTGGTATCGGCTTCACCGCAGCATTGCGGGATGAGCTCGTCGAACAAGCACTCGGCTGTGATGCTTATCACGAAGTCGTACTCGGTCTGAGCGCCTTGGGGCCATTACCCGAATGAGCGCAATAGCGGATCGCATTGAGCCGTGCGGGCGACTTCTTCTGAAGTAGCCCCACGAACGCTCGGTAACCGCTTAGGCTCCCCGCTGCCCCCGTAGCCCAACCGGTAGAGGCAGGCTCCTTAAAAGAGTCACAGTACGGGTTCGAATCCCGTCGGGGGCACGTTCGGCGCCACAGCGACTTCACCCATCTGCCGGGTGAACCCAAAACGGTGCGTCGTGCCGGTCGACATCGAGTCGGCATCGCGTCACCCGATCGGACCCGCGAACGCGGTGCGGCGGCCGTGAACAGGCACACCACATCGGATGAGTCGCGGATGTCCGATCGGATGACGCGCGGGTTCAGCGGTCCCGCACCCATTCCGCGACGACGTCGGCCAGCACCGCCAGTGGCAGCGGCCCGCCGCCGAGCAGCACGTCGTGGAACGCGCGGATGTCGAAGCGCTCGCCCAACGCCTCCTCGGCCGCCGCCCGGATCCGCAGGATCTCCAGCCGGTCGACCATGTACGCCAGCGCCTGGCCCGGCGCGGCGAGGTAGCGGTCGACCTCGTTCTCGATCTCGACCAGCGCCAGCGGCGTGTTCTCCCGCAGGTACTCGACGGCACGCGCGCGGCTCCACCCGTGCGCGTGCAGACCGGTGTCCACCACGAGCCGGCCGGCGCGCATCGAGTCCATCGCCAGCATCCCGAGCCGCGCCACGTCGTCGGAGTACAGGCCCATCTCGTCGGCCAGCCGCTCGGTGTAGAGCCCCCAGCCCTCCAGGTACGCGGTGACGTGCGCGACCCGCCGCAGCACCGGCAGGTCGGTGAGCTGCTGCGCCAGCGTGATCTGGAAGTGGTGCCCCGGCACGGCCTCGTGGAACGCGATCGCCTCGGCCTGGTAGCGGAACCGCTCCTCGACCCGGTGGGTGTTCGCGTAGTAGACGCCGGGCCGCAGCCCGTCCGGCGTCGGCGGCGAGTAGTAGGCGATCGGCGCGCCGGGCGCGTCGGCCGCGGGCACCGGCTCGACCTGGCACCGCTGCTCGGGCACCCGGCCGAACCAGCGCGGCGCGGCCTGCTCCGCCCTGGTCACGGCCTCGCGGGCGGCGGTGATCAGCTCGTCCTCGGTGCTCCAGCGCAGGGCCGGGTCGGTGCGCATCCGCTCCAGCACCTCGGCCACGTCGGAGGTCCCGAACACCCGCTTGCCCAGCTCGGCGTACTCGTGGGCCAGGCCCGCCATCACGTCCAGGCCGGTCTGGTGCAGTTCCGCGGGCGTGCGGTCGGTCGTGGTCCGGGTCCGCGCGAGCGCCGCGTACATCGCCTCGCCGTTCGGCAGCCGGCTCAGGCCCGCCTGGTCGTCCGGGCGGCCCTGGATGCCCGCCACCACGTCCCGGTAGGCCGCGAACGCGGGCCGCACCACGTCGGCCAGCAGGCGCTCCCGCTCGGCGGCGAACGCCTCACCGCCGACCGGACGGGCCAGCGGGTCCTCGTCGGCGGCGAGGTAGCGGTCCAGGTGCGCCACGGAGGCGTCGACGAGGTGCTGGACGGGCGTGCGGCCCGCCGCCGCGCCCGCGAGGTGCCGTTCGGCGATCCGGCGCAGGAAGTCGGGCACCGCGGCGAGCCGCTCCAGGTAGGCCCGCTCGGACTCCGGCCCCGACAGCACGGTCGTCGGCATGACCGACAGCAGCTCGCCCGCGGGGGCGAAGAACGAGTCGGTGATCGTGTACTCGACGCCGAGCGCGTCGATCTCGTCCACGATCGCCTCGGCCTGCTGCACGATCACCGCACGCGTCACCGGGTCGTCGTCCGCGGGCAGAGCGCGCGCCCGGTCGGCGATGTCGACCGCCCGTGCCCGCGCGGATTCGTCGGTCTCCACCCGGCGGTCCGCGAGCAGGTGGTCGTATCCCGGCACGCCGTAGACGGTCGCGCTCAACGGCTCCCGCGAGAACATCAGGTCGAGCAGTTCGTCGGCCAACTCCGTCGTCGTGCCCATGCGCACCCCCTGGTCGTCGTGAAACCAAGATGGTACTTAGCCTAAGAAACGATTTACACCCGGTCCAAATAGGCCAGCACGGCGAGCACGCGCCGGTTGTCGTCCTCGGACATCGGCAGGTCCAACTTGCCGAAGATGTTCGCGATGTGTTTGCCGACCGCTTTCTCGGTGACGAACAGCCGGCCCGCGATCGCGCCGTTCGAACGGCCCTCCGCCATCAACGACAGCACTTCCCGCTCACGCGGCGTCAACGTGGTCAGCGGCTGGTCGCGCGCGCCGCGCGCGAGCAGTTGGTCGATGACCTCGGGGTCCATCGCGGTGCCGCCGGCGGCGACCCGGCGAATGGCGTCGACGAACTGCTTGACGTCCGACACCCGGTCCTTGAGCAGGTATCCCACCGCGCCGCCCCGGTCGGACAGCAGTTCGCGCGCGTAGAGCTGCTCCACGTACTGCGAGAGCACCAGGACCGGCAGCCCCGGCACCCGCTTGCGGGCCTCGATCGCGGCGCGCAGCCCTTCGTCGGTGAACGTCGGCGGCAGGCGCACGTCGACCACCGCCACGTCCGGGCGGTGGTCGACCAGGGCCTTGAGCAGGGCGGGACCGGAGTCGACCGCCTCCACCACGTCGAAGTCGTAGGCCTCCAGGAGCCGGATCAGCCCGTCCCGGAGGAGGACGAGGTCTTCACCGAGGACAACTCGCACGGCAGCTCCATGGTCACGATGGTCGGCCCGCCCACCGGGCTCGCGATGCCGAGTGTGCCGTCGAACGCCGCGAGCCGGCGCTCGATCCCGCGCAACCCACCGTTCTCCGACGGCTCCGCGCCGCCGCGCCCGTTGTCCCCGATCATCAACGACAACCGGCCGTCGTCGTGCCGCACCCGCACCCACGCGCTCGTCGCGCCGCTGTGCTTGGCCACGTTCGTCAACGTCTCGGCCACCGCGAAGTACGCGGCCGACTCGACCGGCGCCTCCGGCCGGCCGGTCAGCTCCAGGTCGACCTCCACCGGCAGCGGGTGCGCCAGCGCCAACGCGCGCAGCGCGCCGTCCAGCCCGCGGTCGGCCAGCACCGGCGGGTGGATGCCGCGCACCAGGTCCCGCAGCTCGGCCAACGCCTGGGAGGACGACTGGCGCGCCTCGGCCAGCAGCTCCTGCGCCGCCCGCGGGTCGCGGGCCAGCAGCTCCTCGGCCATGCCGAGGCTCAGCCCGAGCGCGACCAGCCTGGCCTGCGCGCCGTCGTGCAGGTCCCGTTCGATCCGGCGCAGCTCGGCGGCCTGCGCGTCGACCGTGTCGGCCCGCGAGTCGGCCAGCACGCGCACCCGGTCGGTGAGGGCGGCGGTCGCGCTGGGCGCGAGCAGCCGCTTGGCGACGGTCGCGTGCAGCCGGGCGGCGCGGGGCGTGGCCCACCACGCCAGCACCAGGAAGGCGATGCCCAGCAGCGGCGCGAGCACGAAGTTGCCCGGGGTGTCGCGGCCGATCGCGACGTACTCGACGTCCCCGCGGTCCAGCCAGATCAGCGGCACCGCGAAGCCCAGCACGCCGTTGATCCAGAACCCGACCGGCAGCACGCCGCAGAGCACCCCGGTGATCGCGTTGACGGGCAGGAACGCGAGGTCGCGCCACGTCGCCGGGTCGGTGGCGATGGTGCGGACCCTGGTCATCGGGCCGCGGTTCGCCGGCACCCGGTACGGCGCCGGGATCTCCACCTCCAGCACCCGCGAGGCCCACCAGCGGAAGAAGCCGGTGTAGCGGCGGGCCAGCGCGGTGAACACCAGCAGCAGCGGCACGCCGACGGTCACCAGGATCAGCGGGTAGGCGTAGAGCTGGAGCGGGATCAGCAGCAGCCCCGCCACGCACAGCGGCGTCCGGGCCAGCCCCAGTCCGGCCTGCGTCAGCCGGGTGCGGGCGGCTCGTACCAGGTCGCGGTCCGTCATGGCGCCGATTCTTCCGGCCGGCCCCCGGTAAATCGGTGGGTTTAACCCCCCAAAGCGATCTACAGATCGATCACGGTCCCGTCCGCGACGACCTCCACGCCCGCCTCGGCGATCTTCGCGTGCTCCGGCGACGCCGGGTCCAGCACCGGGTTGGTGTTGTTGAGGTGGGTGTAGATCCGCCGGGTCGCCGGGTGCCCGCGCAGCTCCGGCAGGCTGTGCGCGATCGGCAGGTGGCCCATCGCCGCCTGCCCGCTCGGCCTGCCGGTGGCCGCGCCCATCTCCGAGGGCGCGTAGAACGTGCCGTCCAGCAGCACCACGTCGGCCTCGGCCACCAGCGCGTCGAACCCGGGCGGCCAGGACGCCAGGCACGGCGCGTACAGCAGCACCCCGCCGGTGGCCGGGTCGCGGAACCGGTAGGCCACCACCCAGTGGCCCGCCACCGGCGAGTCGACGGCGTAGCGCGGGCGCTTGCCGCTCACCGGGAACGCGGTGACCTCCAGCCCGCCCGCGAGCACCACCGCCTGCTCGGGCTCCACCTGCCGCCACGACCACTCGCCGTACGTGGCCAGGACGGCGCGCGTCGGCGCGAGCGCGTGCAGCACGGTCGCGGGCGCGTGCACGCGGAGCCCCGGCGCGCCGCGCAGCACCGCCAGGCCCAGCGTGTGGTCCAGCTCGGCGTCGGTGAAGAGCACCCCGCGCACCGGCGTGTCCCTCGGCCCGGGACCGGGCGCGAGGGCGGGCGTGGCGGCGAGCTGCGCGCCGACGTCCGGCGAGGCGTTGACCAACCACCACTCCGCCCCGTTCCCGCTGACCGCCAACGCGTCCTGCGTGCGCGCCGGCAACCGACCGGCCCGCACCGCCTCGCACGGCCCGCACGCGCAGTTCCACTGCGGCGCACCGCCGCCGGCGGCCGTCCCGAGCACGACCGCCCTCACCGCACCACCGCCCGGTGCTCCACCTCGGCCGGCGGTCCCGCGAGGATCAGGTCGACCAGGCCCCGGTGCGGCGAGAGCGTGCACACCGGGTCCGTCGCCGACGCGTCGCCGGTCAGCTGGAACGCCTGGCAGCGGCACCCGCCGAAGTCCACCTCGCGCCGGGCGCACGAACGGCACGGGTCGCGCATCCAGTCGAAGCCCCGGAACGCGGTGAACGCGGGCGAGGTGTGCCAGATGTCGGCCAACGACCGGTCCTTCACGTTCTCCACGCCGAGCCCGTCGATCACGCCCGCCGCCGGGCACGGCAGCACGTCGCCGTTCGGCGCCACGGTCAGCTGCCGCGCGCCCCACCCGTGCATGCACGGCTTGGGGTGCGCCTCGTGGTAGTCGGCGATCACGTACACGATCTCCATCGCCGACCGCGCCTGAGCGGCGGCCACCACCTCGCCCGCACGCGCCAACTGCTCCCTCGTCGGCAGCAGCGCGGCCCGGTTGCGCAGCGCCCAGCCGTAGTACTGGGTGTTGGCCAGCTCCAACCGGTCCGCGCCCATCCGCTCGGCGAGCGCGACGATCCCGCCGACGTGGTCGAGGTTGAGCCGGTGCAGCACCACGTTCACGGTCAGCGGCAGCCCCGCGTCCCGGACCGCCTCGGCCGCGCGGAGCTTGGGCTCGAACGCCTTCACCCCGGCGATCCGGTTCGCGCCCGCCTCGTCCGCGTCCTGCACGGACAGCTGCACGTGGTCGACACCGCGCAGCCCCGCGAGCCGCTCGGGGGTCAGCCCGAGCCCGCTGGTCACCAGGTTCACGTAGCAGCCGAGCCCGGCCGCGTGCTCGACCAGCTCCGGCAGGTCCTTGCGCGCCAACGGCTCGCCGCCGGACAGGTGGACCTGCAGCACGCCCAGCGCGCGGGCCTGGTCGAACACGTCGCGCCACCGCGCGGTGTCCAGCTCGTCGCCCCGCCCGACCAGGTCGACCGGGTTGGAGCAGTACCCGCAGCGCAGCGGGCACCGGTGGGTCAGCTCGGCGAGCAGCCCGAACGGCGCGTCCGCCCGAGGCGCCTCACCCATCGACGTCCACCACCCGGCGCGCCACCAGCCGTGTGACGAGCTCGGCCACGTCGTCCGCCTCCACCCCGTCGAACTCCTCGGTCAGCCGGCGCGCGATGCCCTCGACGGACGTGCGCCCGTCGCACAGCGCGACCACCGCCGCCGCGGTCTCGTTGAGCACCAGCACGCCTTCCGGGAACAGCACCACGTGGCTGTCCCGGGTCTCGTCGTACGCCGTCTTCACGCCCCGCCGCAGGCGCGGCACCGCGTCCAAGCCCGTCATGGTCGGCTCCGTCACGAGTAGTAGTCCACGGCGTCCAGCACCGCCCGCAGCACGTCGCACTTGAACGCCAGCGCGGCGACCGCCGCCTCCTGCTGCTCGCGCGTGCGGCAGTTGCGCACCACGATGTCCACAGTGGACTTCCCTTCGTCGGCGATCACCTTGAGCCGGGTGGTGAAGTAGGTGAAGCCCTCCTCCGCGATCCACGGGTAGTGCTCGCGCATGTCCACCAGCCGCCGCGCCATCAGCCCGCGGGAGAACATCTCGGTCAGCCCGGACGCCACCGCCTCCACCCACGGCCGCGTGCGGGCGAACGTCACGTAGGCGTCCACGGCGAACCGCACGCCCGGCAGCACGTGCCGCTCGTCCAGCACCTCCTCGCGGGTCAGCCCGACGGCCTCGGCCAGGCGCAGCCAGTTCTCCGCGCCACCGTCGCCGGGCCCGCGGCCGTCGTGCCAGACGATCCGCTCCCGCCACACCCGCCGGACCTCGACGTCCGGGCAGTTGGCCAGGATCGCGGCGTCCTTGCGCGGGATCGCCTGCTGGTAGTACCAGCGGTTGGCGGCCCAGAGCTGCAGCTCGTGCTTGCTCAACCGGCCCTCGTGCAGCCGCAGGTGGAAGGGGTGGCGGTCCCAGTAGAGGGGTGACAGGGCGCGCAGGCGCGCGGTGAACTCGTCCGGCGTCAACATCGGGGAGCCGGACGACTCGGGAGTGGGCACGGCGGCGGGCACCTCTCGGTACGCGGGCGCCGCGCCCCGCCGACGCGCGGCCGGCGGGGCGCGGCGGCGGGCTCAACTGCGAGCGGCGTAAGCGGTGACTTCCATGGGGGTGTCGACGTCCCGGAAATCGGGCTTGACCCAGGTGCGCTTCTCGGGCTCGGTGGTCATGCGCTCTACTCCTCGGATGCGTGGTGCTTCTCCGTGGGGCGGCGGTAACCCACCGTAGAGCTTGCGGCGGCTACCGCGCTAGTTCCAGTTCCGTGCGGCGGGTATGCGCCTCAACTGTTCCAGCACGACCGGATCTTGCAACTGCATCCACTGGATCACCTCTGTATAGGTGGCGCACACCGTTTCGGGCTTGACGCACACCTCGCCGAGGAACCCCTCCACCGCGTTGCTGAACGCGCCGCCCGCCCACTCGTTGAAGTGGTTGCCGATCACGATCGGCGCGCGGTTGCCGTTGACCGCGGACTGGTACACCGAGCGGTAGGTGTCCAGCACGATCCGGGTGTAGTCACCGGCCTTCTCGGGCTCCTCCTTGGCGCCGTTGAGCGCGTACCAGAGGTTGAAGTCCATCATCACGACCTGCTTGCCCAGCGCGGGCACGCGCACCTCCGGCATGGGGAACTCCCACAGGCCCTCGTGCACGAACGGCCACACCACCCCGAGGCTCACGTGGCTGGTGTCGTAGGCCAGGCCGTGACCGCGCATCGCCGGGAACGCCTGGCCCCACTGGCCCTCCAGGCAGGGCGTGCGCCCGCCGCGCACGGCCGTCGGGTCCAGCTTGAACCCGCGCTGCCGCGCCTTCTCCACGATCGCGAAGAACTGGTCGAGCTCCCGGTTCCACTGGTCGGTGTTCCAGGTGCCGACGTTCGGCTCGTCGCCGAGGCAGTAGTGGCCGTTGTAGTGCGTGCCGATCTCGTGGCCCGCGTCGATGGCCGCGTTGAGGTAGCCGATCCGCAGGTCCACGTCCGCGCGGCTGCCGCCGAACCCGATGGAGGAGTAGCCCGGCTGGTGCCCGGGGCCGGTGTAGGTGCCGCGGTCATCGGTCGGCACCAGGTACACGCCCGACAACAGGCCGGTGACGTGCGCGTTCGCCTGCGCGGCGATCGGCATGATCCGGTCCCAGTGCGGTTTGGACGCGGCGCCGTCGAACGAGAACAGCACGAACTGCGGCGGCTTCTCGCCGGGCTGCATGCGCCGCATCCACGCCGGGGGAGAGGCCGCGGCGGGCACGGCCGGCGCGGCGGCGGCGCTGGTGCCGCTGGTCGCGCGCGGCGCCATCGGCAGCGGCGCGGCCAGGTCGCCCACGTCGTTGCCCGGTCTGGATTCACGGGCTCCCAGGACGGCCAGCACCACCAGGGTGAGTGCCAGCGCGACGCCCGTGCTCAGCCAGCCCCATCGCTTCACAACCACAAGACGACGAGAAGTAGCGGGAGGTTGCCTCGCTGTGACAAGACCGCCGACCGCGCCCGGGTCAGGGCACGGGCGTCGCCGTCACGACCTGGTTCTCCTCGTAGCCGGTGTCGCCGCCGACCCACCGCCCGCCGCACGTCACCAGCACCAGCCGGTGCCCGCCGCGCGGACCGAACAGCTCGACCGCCCGTGCCGGCAGGGCGTCCTTGCGGACCGCCTCGACCCGGCTGACCCGGAACCGGAACGCCCGGCCCGCCGTGTCGACCACGGTCACCTCCTGCCCGACCGCCATGCGCCACAGCTCGTCGAACGGCCCGGTCACGCCCTTCCAGTCCACGTGCCCGGCCAGCACCGTCGCGCCCTCGTCCGCGCCGAGGTCGACGCCCCACCACGTGGCCTCGCCGACGCCTTCCGGGATCGGCAGCGTGCCGTCCGCGGTGACCTCCTCGCGCACCAGGGTCGCCAACCCGCCCTCGGGCAGCCGCACCGTCCCCGGTTGCTGCTTGGGCGGTTCGGCGGGCGGCGGAGGAGTCGTGGTGGTCGTCGCCGGCGGCGGTGACGCGGGCGGGTTCGCGCCGGCCGGCATGCCCGCCAGGTCGACGCCGCGCCCGGAGCGCGCGCTGTCGCCCAACGGGTGCGGCACGACGGCGTCACCGGGGACCGGCCGGCCCGCGAGCACGACGTCCGGCGGCCGGGTGGAGACGAGCGCGGCGGAGGCGAGCAGAGCCGCCACCGCCGCGCCCGTCAGCACGATCTTCAGCACGGACGCGGACCTCACCGGCGGGCGGTCGCCCGTCGCCGCACGACCAGGCCGACCAGCGTCGCGCCGATCAGGACCACGCCGCCGAACCCGACCAGCGCGCCGGTCGACACCTCGGTGGTGTACGCGGCCCTCGCGACCACGCCCGCGCCCTGGGAACCGGCCTGGATCGTGATCGGGACGACCGGCTTGTCCGGCTTGTTGGTCAACGCGAGCGCCAGCGTCTGACCCGGTTCCACGGTCCCGCACACCTTGGGCGGGGCGTTGGGGTCGAAGAACTCCTCGTAGCCCTTGGCCGGCGCGACCTCGATCAGGCAGACCTCCTGCGGCGTGCGCAGGTCGGGCACGGTCGCGGTGCCGTCGGCGGCGGTCTGGAGCACGACCGGCGTGCCCTCGGGCCCGGTCAGCGCGGTGTCGTCCTGCCGCTTCGCGGGCTGCGAGCCGTCGGCCGCGGTCACCTTCAGCGCCACGCCCGCGATCGCCTTGCCGGTCTCCGCGTCGGTCTTGGCGACCTTCACCACGCCCGGCGGCGTCTTCGCGGTCGTCGACGCGTTCGCGGTCAGCTTCTTCTCGCCGCCGGTGGTGACGATCCGCTGCATGTCGTCGTCGGCGGGCACGTGGACCTTGGGCCGGTCGGCCGGGCTGTCCAGCTTCACCGTGACCGACGGGTTCGGCCCGGTCGGCACGACCCGCACCGCCAGCGCCTTGCCGTCGGTGGAGGTGGTGAGCTCGCCGGTGGCGGCGCCGGACTCCAGCGTCGCGTCGGCCAGCTCCACGGTCACGGGCGCGCCGGCCACCTGCGCGCCGTCGGTCTTGGTGATGTCCACCACCCACGTGTCGGGCGTGCCGATGACCTGCTCCTTCTCGGGAGCGCTCACCTTGGCCGCCCACGGGCCGCGGTTGGCCGCCGCCTCGGCCTCCAGCCTGCCCACCGCCTGCTGGGCCTGGCCGAAGCGCCCGAGCTGCTGGAAGTGGAAGTCGGCGTGGTAGGCGATGTGCCGGAAGTCGCTGTTCGGGTCGAGGGAGATGCCGCGGGCCGGGTCCTCGTACGCCGTCCACGTGTGGAGCAGGTGCGCCAGCGCCGCGGCCTCGTCATCCGACCGGGTGTTCGCGTACCTCAACAGGAGGTACGAGATGCTGCCCGCGACGTCGTCGGCGAGCCGCGCGCCGCCCTTGGAGAGCAGCTCGTCGCCCTCCTTGTACTCCACCCTGCTGTCCGGCGCGAGCAGCGAGTACTGCACGCACCACACGAGCTGACCGCGCCACTTGTAGGCGCCGAGCCAGTCGCCGCCCGCCGGCTTGTCGCGGTACCCCTGCGCCTCGGTCTCGTGCCCCGGACCCTTCTCCACCACGGGCTGAGCCCCGGCCGAGGTCGCGGTCACGGGCGCCGCCAGCAGGGCCAGACCGGCCGCGAGCGCCGCGCCGGCGAGTCGTCTCCACACCATGTCGTCCTGAACCCCTCGGGCGCGCCGCTGGGCGTCGCCGGTCGGTGAGAGCTGCCGGGACTGAGCCTTACGGGTCCGAGATCACGTCGACAAGCCACCAGCGGGGTGGAACGGCGACTACGCTCCGCAGCGCGGGGTGTGGATTCGAGATCGACAGCCCGAGTAAAGTCGCTTTTACCCGACGGGAACCGATCGACTCGTGTGGTCGTTGAACCCCGTGACGGCGTCAGCACGCCACAGGAGGACGAGGTGCGTACCACCAGCAACCCCGCGTTCCGCAACCTGCCGACCAGCGGCGGTGGCGGTAACTACGCAGGCTTCGGCCAGCCCTACGAGGCGCAGCAGCACGGCGGCTACCAGGGCGCGCCGCCCACCACCGGCGAGCGCCCCATCACGATCGACGACGTGGTCACCAAGACCGCGACGACGCTCGGTGTGGCCATCCTCACCGGGTTCGTCTCGGCGTGGCTGGTGCTCTCCGGCCAGGTCGCGCCGTTCGCGCTCGCCGTGCCCGGCATGCTCATCGGGCTGGTCCTGGCCCTGATCATCATCTTCAAGCGCACGCCCAGCGGTCCGATGGTGCTCGCCTACTCGGCGGCGGAGGGCGTGTTCCTCGGCGCCATCACCGGTGTGTTCGAGGCGATCTTCCCCGGCATCGCCTGGCAGGCGATCCTGGGCACCTTCGGCGTCTTCGGCGCGATGCTCGTGGTCTACAAGACGGGCGCGATCCGCGTCACCCCGCGCCTGACCAAGTGGATCATCGGCGCCACCGTCGGCGCGGTCGTGCTCATGCTCGGCAACCTGGTCATGGGCATGTTCGGCGTGAACATGGGCCTGCGTGACGGCGGCACCCTGGCGATCATCTTCAGCCTGGTGGTCATCGGCATCGCGGCGTTCAGCTTCCTGCTGGACTTCGAGGCGGCCAACGAGATGATCCGCGGCGCGATGCCCGCCAAGTACGCCTGGCTCGCGGCGTTCGGCCTGATGACCACGCTCGTCTGGCTGTACCTGGAGATCCTGCGCCTGCTGTCGTACTTCCAGAACGACTAGCACCACCCGCGCACCCGAAGGGCGCCCCGGCCACCGCCGGCGGCGCCCTTCGCGCGTGTCGGGCGTTCAGTCGCCCCAGGCCGTTCAGCCGCGCCAGGTGTGGTCGTCCTCCATCGCCGAACCGACCTCGACCAGGCACGGCACGCACAACGTCCCGCTCCGCGACCGCAGCACGTGCTCCGGCGGCACGGAGTGGGCGCAGGCCGCCTCGAAGTACGCCTCCGAGGCCTGTTCCACGGCGAACGCGTGGCACAGCCGGTCGTACCCGCTGTGCCACCACACGTACGGCATCGTCACCCGACACCTCCCTACTCAAGGGTAGGACGACGGGTAACGGTAATCGTGACGCGGTTCAGCTCAACCGCTCGACGACCATCGCCATGCCCTGGCCACCGCCGACGCACATGGTCTCCAGGCCGAACTGCTTGTCGTGGAACTGCAGCGAGTTGATCAACGTCGTGGTGATCCGCGCGCCGGTCATCCCGAACGGGTGGCCCACGGCGATCGCGCCGCCGTTGACGTTGAGCCGGTCCAGGTCGATGCCCAGGTCCCGGTAGGACGGGATGACCTGCGCCGCGAACGCCTCGTTGATCTCCACCAGGTCGATGTCCGAGATCGACATCCCGGCCAGCGCCAGCGCCCGCTTCGACGCCTCGACCGGCCCGAGCCCCATGATCTCCGGCGACAGCCCGGACACGCCGGTCGACACGATCCGCGCCAGCGGCGTGATGCCCAGCTCCTTCGCCTTCACGTCGCTCATGATCACCAGCGCCGCCGCGCCGTCGTTCAACGGGCAGCAGTTGCCCGCCGTCACGCGGCCGTCCGGCCGGAACACCGGCTTGAGCCCCGACACGCCCTCGATCGTCACGCCCGGCCGCGGGCCGTCGTCGGCCGACACGACCGTGCCGTCCGGCAGCGTCACGGGCGTGATCTCGCGCGCCCAGAAGCCGTTGGCGATGGCCTTCTCGGCGAGGTTCTGCGACCGCACGCCGAACTCGTCCATCTCCTGCCGCGTCACGCCCTTGGCCAGCGCCAGGTTCTCCGCCGTCTGGCCCATGGCGATGTAGATGTCGGGCACCTGCCCGTTGCGCCGCGGGTCGACCCACTCCGACGCGCCGGACTCCGCCACGGCCGCCGTGCGGGCCTCCGCGTCGGCGAACGCCGGGTTGTGCGTGCCCGGCCACGAGTCGGACGAGCCGCGCGCGAAGCTCGACACCGTCTCCACGCCGGCGCTGATGAACACGTCGCCCTCGCCGGCCTTGATCGCGTGCAGCGCCATCCGGGTCGTCTGCACGCTCGACGCGCAGTAACGGGTCACCGTCGTGCCGGGCACGGTGTCGTAGCCCGCCAGCACGGACACCACGCGGCCCATGTTGAAGCCCTGCTCGCCGCCGGGCAGGCCGCAGCCGAGCATGAGGTCGTCGATGTCGTTCGGGTCGAGCTGCGGCACCTTGGCCAGCGCGGCCTTGAGGACCTGCACGGTCAGGTCGTCGCCCCGCACGTCCTTGAGCGAGCCCTTGCCCGCGCGCCCGATGGGCGACCGGGCGGTGGAGACGATCACGGCCTCAGGCATTACGGAACTCCTTTGTTTCGCCGCAACGTGTGACGTGCAGCCTAGTTAACGCCCGTTCAGCGCGGCCACCACTCGTGACGAAGGACGCCGCACAGCGGCGCCAGCAGGATCGAGGTCGCCGCCTCGTACCCGGCCGCGCTCGGGTGGAACCGGTCCCGGCTGAAGTAGTCGGCGTGCCGCGCCCGGAACTCCGCCGCGAGCAGGTCGCCCATCGCGACCGCGACGCCGCCCGCCCGTTCCACCTCGACCCGCTGCGCCCGCGCCAACCGCCGCGACCACTCCCGCGCCACCGACCGCGCCGGTTCCGCGATCGGCCGCACCGTGCCCAGGTCAGGGCACGTGCCGACGACCACGCCGACCCCCGCCGCACGCAGCCGCCGCACCTGCGCGCCCAGCAACGCCGCCGACCCCGCGATCGACAGCCGCGTCGTCACGTCGTTCGCGCCGATGATCACCAGCGCCACGTCCGGCGGGTCGGCCACCACCCGGTCCACCTGCGCCGCCAGGTCGCGGGTCGTGGACCCGGAGATCGCGTACGTCTCCAGCCGCACGGGCACGCCCACCTCGTCGGCCATCCCGGTCGCCAGCACCACGCCCGGCAGCTCGGCCGGGTCGTCCACCCCGAGGCCGGCCGCCATCGAGTCGCCGAGCACGGCGAACCGCACCGGCGTCCCGTCGCCGTCCCCGTACACGGCGTCGGCGCGCAACGGCGGCTCGGCGGGCGCCCCGATCACCACCCGCGCCCGCCGCGACTGCTCGCTGACCAGCCCGTACGCCACTCCGGTCAACCCGCCCAACGCCCCCGCGACCACCGCGAGGAGCCGAAACCCCCGCATCGGACCCTCCGCTCTCCCGATGCCCATCGTCCACCGGGCCGGGCGCCGCGCCACCGATATACGCTCAGCGAGTCATCTCAAGAAGTGGAAGGTCCGTCGTGGAGTACGTCGAGAGCGTCGTAGACCTGGTCGGCAACACGCCGTTGGTGAAGCTGAACGCGGTGGCCGAGGGACGCCGGCCGCTCATCCTCGCCAAGGTCGAGTACCTCAACCCCGGCGGCAGCGTGAAGGACCGCATCGCGCTGCGCATGGTCGAGGCGGCCGAGCGCAGCGGCGAGCTCAAGCCCGGCGGCACGATCGTCGAGCCCACGTCGGGCAACACCGGCGTCGGCCTCGCGCTCGTGGCCCAGCAGAAGGGCTACAAGTGCGTCTTCGTCTGCCCGGACAAGGTCAGCGTGGACAAGCGCAACGTGCTCAAGGCCTACGGCGCCGAGGTCGTGGTGTGCCCGACCGCGGTCGCGCCGGAGCACCCCGACTCCTACTACAACGTCTCCGACCGCCTGGTCGCCGAGATTCCCGGCGCGTGGAAGCCCAACCAGTACGCCAACCCGGAGAACCCGGCCAGCCACTACCACGGCACGGGTCCGGAGGTGTGGCGGCAGACCGAGGGCCGGATCACGCACTTCGTCGCGGGCGTCGGCACCGGCGGCACGATCTCCGGCACGGGCCGCTACCTCAAGGAGGTCTCCGAGGGCCGGGTGAAGATCATCGGCGCGGACCCCGAGGGCTCGGTCTACTCCGGCGGCACGGGCCGGCCGTACCTGGTGGAGGGCGTCGGCGAGGACTTCTGGCCGGACGCCTACGACCGGGACGTGTGCGACGAGATCGTCGCGGTGAGCGACGGCGACTCGTTCGAGATCACCCGGCGCCTGGCCCGCGAGGAGGGGCTGCTCGTCGGCGGCTCGTGCGGCATGGCCGTCGCGGCGGCGTTGCGGGTGGCCGAGACCGCGGGCCCGGACGACGTGATCGTCGTGCTGCTGCCCGACGGCGGGCGCGGCTACCTGTCGAGCGTGTTCAACGACAAGTGGATGGCGCAGTACGGCTTCCTGTCGCCCGACACGTCCGGCGCGACGGTCGGCGACGTGTTGCGGCGCAAGGACGGCACGGTGCCCGACCTCGTGCACGGCCATCCGAATGAGACGGTCGCCGAGGCCGTCGCGATCATGCGCGAGTACGGCGTCTCCCAGATGCCGGTGGTCAACGCCGAGCCGCCCGTGATGGCGGCCGAGGTGGCGGGCGCGGTCAACGAGCGCGACCTGCTCGACGCGCTGTTCACCGGCAAGGCGCAGCTGACCGACCGGCTCGACCGGCACATGTCGTTGAAGCTGCCGACGATCGGCGCCGGCGAGTCGATCAGCTCCGCGATGTCGGCACTGTCCTCAGCGGACGGTGCGCTGGTGCTGGAGGACGGCAAGCCGGCCGGAGTCGTCACCCGGCAGGACATCCTGGGTTTCCTCGCCGGTCGCTGACCGGTTGCCGGCCGGCCCCCGGACGCGGTCGACGTGTCCCGTTCCTCATCGCGGATCGGGACAGGTTGACCGGTTGTGCGTGGCCGGGGGACCGGCATCCGCTAGCGTTGGCCACCGACTCATACACCTACGGCCCGTGCCAAGGGGGTTGGAAACTCCGATGAACGCTCCGCAGCCGCCAGGGAACCAGCAGTTCGGCGGTCAAAACCAGCAGGAGCAGGGGCAGGGTGCCCAGCCCCCGAACGCCGACGCGACGCAGGTCGTGCCAGGCGGCGGCCAGCCCCCTGCTTTCCCGCCGCCGGAGGCGACCCAGGTCGTGCCCTCCGGACCGCAGCAGCCCCAGTCGAACCCGGACGCGACCCAGGTCGTGCCGCCGGGCGCGACGCAGCAGCCCGGGTCCAACCCGTACGGTCAGCCGGCGCAGCAGCCCGGCTCCGGCGCGTTCCCGGCCCAGCAGCCGCCGCAGTACGGGCAGCAGCAGCCCGCCCAGTACGGCCAGCAGCAGGCGTACGGGCAGCAGCCGCCGTCGAACCCGTACGGCCAGCCGCAGCAGCCTCAGCAGTACGGCCAGCAGCAGCCCAACCCTTACGGCCAGGCGCCCGCGTCGAACCCGTACGGCCAGCCGCAGCAACAGCAGCAGGCGTGGGGCGCCCAGCAGGCGTACGCCGCGCAGCCCGCTTACGGTGCGCCGTCAGGGGGTTACGCGGAGTGGGGCAGCCGGGCGATCGGCGCGTTGATCGACTACGTCGCGCCGGGCGTGATCGTCGGCATCCTCGCCGGCATCGGCGCGGCGACCGGTGACCCGACGCTCGCGCTGATCCTCAGCGGCATCGGGTACGTCGGCCTCATCGGCTTCATGATCTACAACTCCTGGTACCTGGCCGGCACCACCGGCCAGTCGATGGGCAAGAAGGTCGCGAAGATCAAGCTCATCAAGGAGGAGACGGGGCAGCCGATCGGCTTCGGCAACGCCTTCGTGCGCCACCTGTGCCACTTCGTCGACTCGCTGCCCTGCTACGCGGGCTGGTTCGCGCCGTTGTGGGAAGCCAAGAAGCAGACGTGGGCCGACAAGATCCTGGGCACCATCGTGGTCAACGCCCCCGCGGGCGCGGCTCCCGGCGGCTACCCCGGCGGCTACGGCCAGCAGCAGGCCAACCCGTACGGCCAGGCGCCCGCGTCGAACCCGTACGGCCAGCCGCAGCAGCAGAACCCGTACGGCCAGCAGCCGCCGCAGCAGTGGTGACCTAGGTCGGACACCGATTCACCCGACCGCCCGTCGGCCTTCCGGCCGACGGGCGGTTGCGTTTTCCGCCGCCGTACCCTAGACGCATGACGGACACCGGCCACTACGGTTTCGCGACCAGGGCTATCCACGCCGGGCAGGACCCCGACCCGACCACGGGCTCGGTCATCGTGCCGATCCACGCCACGTCCACCTACGCCCAGGACGGCGTCGGCGGGCTGCGCGGCGGTTTCGAGTACTCCCGCACCGGCAACCCGACCCGTGCCGCGCTGGAGGAGTGCCTGGCGGCGCTCGAAGGCGGGCGGCACGCGCGCGCGTTCGCCTCCGGCATGGGCGCGACCGACGCGGCCCTGCGCGCGATGTGCCGCCCCGGCGACCACGTCGTCATCCCGAACGACGCGTACGGCGGCACGTTCCGGCTGATCGACAAGGTGCTGTCGCACTGGGGCGTCGAGCACACGCCGGCCGCGCTGTCCGACGTGGACGCGGTGCGCGCGGCGATCCGGCCGAACACCAAGGTCGTGTGGATCGAGACGCCGACCAACCCGCTGCTCAACATCGCCGACATCGCGCTGCTCGCGCAGGTGGCGCACTCGGCGGGCGCGCTGCTCGTGGTCGACAACACGTTCGCCTCGCCGTACCTGCAGAGCCCGCTGGAGCTGGGCGCGGACGTCGTGCTGCACTCGACGACCAAGTACGTCGGCGGGCACTCGGACGTCGTCGGCGGGGCGTTGATCACGTCGGACGACGAGCTCGACGCGCAGTTCGGCTTCCTGCAGAACGGCGCGGGCGCCGTGCCGGGGCCGTTCGACGCGTGGTTGACGCTGCGGGGCATCAAGACGCTCGAAGTGCGCATGGAGAAGCACTCGGACAACGCCGAGAAGGTCGTCGAGGCCCTGGTCCGGCACCCGAAGGTGACCCGCGTGTACTACCCGGGCCTGCCCGAGCACCCCGGCCACGAGGTCGCGGCGAAGCAGATGCGCCGGTTCGGCGGGATGATCTCGTTCCGCGTGGCGGGCGGCGAGCAGGCGGCCCTCGACGTCTGCGCCCGCACCCGCCTGTTCACCCTGGCCGAGTCGCTGGGCGGCGTCGAGTCCCTGATCGAGCACCCGGGCCGGATGACCCACGCCAGCACCGCCGGCTCCCTGCTGGAGGTCCCCGCCGACCTGGTCCGCCTCTCGGTGGGCATCGAATCGGCCGACGACCTGGTCGCCGACCTCCTGGCCGCCCTCGACTGACCCGCGAGCCGAACCCCGCGTCCCGCGTGTCGAACCCTCAGCCCTCGCGAGGGTTCGACACGCGGGGTCAGCGGGGGCCGTAGCGGGCGGCGGAGCGTTCCTTCGCCTTGGCGGCCTCGACCTCGCGGTCGCGGGGCGGGGCCTGCGTGACCAGCGATTCGAGCAGCACGCGGGTGGCCTCGGCCACCGCCTCGACGGCCGCGTCGAACGCCGCCTGGTTCGCCGCCGACGGACGCGTGGACCCGCTCACCTTGCGCACGTACTGGACGGCCGCCGCGCGGACCTCGTCCTCGGTGGCGGGCGGTTCGAAGTTGTGGAGCACCCTGATGTTGCGACACATGGGTCCACTATCGCCCACGCGCCCGCGAACGTCAGGGCTTGACGTCGTACCGCGCGTTCTCCACCCGCGGCACGGCGGGCAGGTCGTGCCCGTCCACGCACCCGCCGACGAACTCCACCACGCCGTCGCGCTCCACGAACCGGCCCGTGTCCGCGCACCCCGCGTGGGCCACGGTGAAGAACGCCGCGCCGGTCAACGCCGCGGCGGTGGCCACCGCTCCGACGAGCGGGAGCACCGCGGTGACCCGTGCCGCGAGCGCCATGCCACCCTCCAGGTGAATGCTGTGTGAGACGACCCCGCACCGAGGGTACCGGTCCCGGCGCGTGCGGTACGGGCTTCGTCAGCGTTACGACAGGATCCGACGCGAACGGGCCGGCCGGGGGTGCCCGGACCGGCCCGTCGCCGTCACAACGCGAGGCGTCGCCCGGCGGTTCCCGCCGCGGCGGAGCCGAGGAGCTAGAGGTTGCCCCGGCGCTCCTGCTCGCGCTCGATCGCCTCGAACAGCGCCTTGAAGTTGCCCTTGCCGAAGCCGAGCGACCCGTGCCGCTCGATCAGCTCGTAGAACACGGTCGGCCGGTCGCCGATCGGCTTGGTGAAGATCTGGAGCAGGTAGCCGTCCTCGTCCCGGTCGACCAGGATCCGGTGCTCCTTGAGCACCTCGATCGGCACGCGCACCTCGCCGATGCGCGCCCGCAGCTCCGGGTCGTCGTAGTACGAGTCGGGCGTCTCCAGGAACTCCACGCCCGCCGCCCGCATCGCGGTCAACGTGGCCACGATGTCGTTGGTCGCCAGCGCGATGTGCTGCACACCGGCGCCCTCGTAGAACTCCAGGTACTCGTCGATCTGCGACTTGCGCTTGGCCACGGCGGGCTCGTTGAGCGGGAACTTCACCCGGTGGTTGCCGTTGGAGACGACCTTGCTCATCAACGCCGAGTAGTCGGTGGCGATGTCGTCGCCGATGAACTCCGCCATGTTCACGAAGCCCATCACCCGGTTGTAGAACTCCACCCAGTGGTCCATCCGGCCGAGCTCGACGTTGCCCACGCAGTGGTCGACCGCCTGGAACAACCGCTTCGGCGCGCCCGCCGGCCGCACGACCGTGCTCTCCCGCGCCTCGTACCCGGGCAGGTACGGCCCGCGGTAGCCCGACCGGTCGACCAGCGTGTGGCGGGTCTCGCCGTAGGTCGCGATGGCCGCGGCCCGGACGGTGCCGTGCTCGTCGGTGAGGTCGTGCGGCTCTTCGAGGACGGTCGCGCCGTGGGCGCGCGCGTGCTCGATGCACCGGTCCACGTCGGCGACCTCCAGCGCGAGGTCCACCACGCCGTCACCGTGCTTGCGGTGGTGGTCGAGCAGCGGGCTGTCCGGCCGCACGCCGCCGTTGATCACGAACCGCGCCGAGCCGGACTTGAGCACGAAGGACTTGTGGTCCCGCTGCCCGGTCTCCGGCCCGGAGTACGCGACGAGCTGCATCCCGAAGGCGACCTGGTAGAACCACGCGGTCTGGGTCGCGTTGCCGACCACGAAGACCACGGCGTCCATAGAGCGGACGGGGAACGGGTCGCGCGTCCCGTCGTAGTCGACCAGGCCCACGAGTTGGCGGAGCTGGTCGTAGCTCACGTCGTCAAGCTGCTGCGTCATACCTCACAGCATGTGGAATGCTGGTCAGGGTGCGCAACAGTCCAGTGTTCTGCTGGTCATCTTGTACAGTGGTTCATGCCTTCGGACCCGCAAGCTGAACACTCTGACCAGGCCGTCGACGCTCTGGACGCACGGCTGTTGCTGCTGCTCACCGACGAGCCCAGGCTGGGCGTGCTGGAGTGCTCACGGCGCCTCGGCGTGGCCCGCGGCACGGTGCAGGCCCGGCTGGACCGGCTGGTGGCGCGCGGCGTGCTGACGGGCTTCCCGCCCGCGCTCGACCTGGCCGCGATGGGCTACGGGCTGACCGCGTTCGCCGTGCTGGAGATCGCCCAGGGCCGGCGGCACGAGGTGTCGCAGGGGCTGGCCGCGATCAACGAGGTGTGCGAGGTGCACGCGACGACCGGGCCGGGCGACCTGTTCGCGCGGGTCGTGGCCCGGTCCAACGCCGACCTGCAACGGGTGATCGACTCGATCGTGGACGTGCCGGGCGTGCAGCGGCTGTCCACGTCGATCGCGCTCTCCACCCCGGTCCCGCCCCGCGTGCGGCCCCTGCTGGAACGCGTGACGTGACCGGATCAGGTGACGGACAGCAGAAGGGCGGCCACCCCGCGTGGTGGCCGCCCTCCCGGTGTCCTGGGGGTCAGCCGGCGTACGGCACGGCCTTGATCAGCGTGACTTTCATCGTGCTGCCGTTGGGCAGCTCGTACTGACGAGCCTCGCCCTCCTTCGCGCCGAGCAGCGCCTTGCCCAGCGGCGACGACGGGGAGTAGACCTCGAGGGCGCCGTGCGCGCCCTCTTCACGGGTGGCGAGCAGGAACTCCTCCGTCTCGTCATCACCGTCGTAACGCACAGTGAGCACCATGCCGGGCGCCGCGACGCCCGTCACCGTGGGCGCCTCGCCGACCTTGGCGACCCTCAGCAGCTCCTGCAGCTGGCGGATGCGGGCCTCCTGCTTGCCCTGCTCCTCGCGGGCCGCGTGGTACCCGCCGTTCTCGCGGAGGTCACCCTCCTCGCGACGCGCGTTGATCTCCGCAGCAATGACCGGGCGATTCTCGATCATCTCGTCCAGCTCCCCCTTGAGCCGGTCGTAGGCCTCCTGGGTCAGCCAGGTCACCTCAGTGTCGCTCACGGTCACCAACTCCTCGTCTTGCTCCGGCCCACGGCGTGGGCTGGCAGTTCCCGGGCGCACCAGCCCGGAACGGAAAAACACGGCCCGCGTCGGGGCCGTGCTGAAAGGCCAGAGTAACAGACCCAGAACGTTCGGCGACGGCGTTTTGTTCCCGGATCCGCCCCTAAAGCCGCAGATCACCCGCTTGGCCGCTACCTCGTGGACAGGTACGCCGGAACCTGGTAGGAGCAGCCGAAGACCTCGCCGGTGACCGGTGGTTTGGACGTCCGCAGCACGGTCGTCGCCCGCACGGTGTCGGCTCCCGGCGCGACCAGGACCTCCCGCCGGCCGGCCTCGTCGCCGTCCTGGGAACGCGCGCGCACGATGCACACCACGGGCTGCTCCGGGGTCTGCCTGACCACCTCGAACGTGATCTCGACCGTGCTGTCGTCGACCACGGTGAACGCGGTCTGCTTGGCCTCGACGGGCATCGTGCCGAGGTTGCGGTAGCCGACCCACGCGACGACCCCGCCGACCAGCACCGCGATCACGGGGAGTGACCACCGCGCCCACCTGGGCAGGGACCTGCGCGGTGTGCCGTACCGACCCTCCGGCAGTGCCACTGTCCGAAACCTTCCCGCCCGTGGGGAACAATGTCCCTCGACCACCGCGTTGAGTGTCGCAGGGGCCGGACCAGACAGGTTCGGCAGGGGCGAGGAGGAGCACCACCGTCATGGTTGAGAAGCTGCGCCTGATGGCGGTGCACGCGCACCCCGACGACGAGTCCAGCAAGGGCGCCGCCACGATGGCCCGCTACGTGGCCGAGGGCCACGAGGTCATGGTCGTGACCTGCACGGGCGGTGAGGCGGGCAGCATCCTCAACCCCGCCATGGACCGCCCGGACGTGCTGGAGAACATCGCCGAGATCCGCCGCGGGGAGATGGCCCGCGCCGCCGAGATCCTGGGCGTGCAGCACCGCTGGCTGGGCTTCGTCGACTCGGGCCTGCCCGAGGGCGACCCGCTGCCGCCGCTGCCCGAGGGCTGCTTCGCGCTCGTGCCGCTGGAGGAGTCCACGCCGCCGCTGGTCGAGGTGATCCGCGAGTTCCGCCCGCACGTGATCGTCACCTACGACGAGAACGGCGGCTACCCGCACCCCGACCACATCCGCTGCCACGAGGTGTCGGTCGCCGCGTTCGACGCGGCCGGCGACCCCGAGCGCTACCCCGAGCTGGGCGAGCCGTGGCAGCCGCTGAAGCTGTACTACTCGCACGGGTTCTCCCGCGCGAAGCTGATGGCGTTCCACGAGGCCCTGATCGCGGTGGGCGAGGAGTCCCCGTACGCCGAGTGGCTGGCGGGCTGGGACGCCGACAAGCCGGACGTGATCGAGCGGGTCACCACCCGCGTCGAGTGCGCCGACTACTTCCCGGTGCGCGACGAGGCCCTCAAGGCCCACGCCACCCAGATCGACCCTGAGAGCCGCTGGTTCGCCGTGCCGCTGGAGATGCAGCGCTCGGTGTGGCCGACGGAGGAGTACGAGTTGGCGCGGTCGCTGGTCGACAGCACCGTGCCCGAGGACGACCTGTTCGCGGGCGTCCGGGAGAGGGTGACCGCGTGACCTCGTTCGACCCGATCCCGTGGGAGCAGACCACGGCGGTCGTCCTGGCCCAGCAGCCGTCCACGGACAAGGACCCGGGCGGCCAGCAGGAGGACTTCGGCAAGTCCTCCCCGCTGGGCCTGCTGGTGCTGGTGCTGTTCTTCATCGCCGTGGTCTTCCTGGTGAAGTCGATGAGCAAGCACCTGAAGAAGCTGCCCGCGTCGTTCGACGAGCCCGAGTCCGGGGCCGAGTCCGAGCCGGAGGCCAAGCCCGAGGCGAAGGCGGGCAACGGCAACGGCGGCGCGAAGAAGGACGACTAGCCGAAGTCGAACCGGAGCACCCCGGAGGGGCACCACACCACGAGCGTGCCGTCCGGGTGCCAGATCAGGTCGGTCACCGGCGAGTCCAGGTCGACCGCCGCGAGGGTGCGGGCCGGGCCACCGGACGGGCAGGACCACACGACCACCGTCCCGCCGTCGTCGCCGATCGCGACGAACGCCCGACCGCCGCGCAACGCCGTCGCCGCCTTGGTGCTCGGCCCGGCGACCCCCGCCCACGGTGGCGCCCACGGCGTCAGGTCGTCGCCGGTCCACGTGTACAACGCAAGCCGGGCGGTGACCGGGATCCAGGCGGGGTCGGCGGCGGCGAAGTCGACGCGCTCCGCCAGGGGGACGAGCTCGCGCGGCCGGCCGTGGTCGGACAGGGCGAACAGCCGCAGTTCCGGCCCGCCGCGGTGCGAGCGCGGCCGTACGACGTCTCGTCGTCGCGTGAACCGCCGCCACGACGCCGTGCGCAGCGGCGGCAGCCCCGGCTCGGCCAGGACGGCGTGCGAACCGTCCCACCAGGGGGTCGGCGCCGCCGCGACCCGTCCGTCGTCGGTCGTGAAGAGCACCACCGATGGGAGCATCGCCGTCGGCGGCAGGGGAGAGCGGCGCTCGTCCGGCTCCGGTGGGTCGTCGTCCACTTCCCACAGGTGGACCCGGTGGTCCGCGTCCACCGACAGCACCACGGGACGTCCGCCCGGTCCGAGGCCGGCCGCGATCTTGCCGACGCTGATCGCGTCGTTGCGCCAGACCGGGCCGACCTGGCTCAGGTTGTCGCCCAGCGCCCAGACCGAGATGGCGCCGAACTCGTCCCGGATCGCCACGACCACCCGCCCGTCGGCCAACCGCGCGTCGGCGAACTCGCCCGCGAACAGCCGTCGGACCACCGATTCGCGGATCAGGCCTCGGTCGCCGACCCCGTAGCAGGTCACGCGCGCCTCTCCCGCCCACAGGAGCAGCAGGCGACCGTCGGGACGGGTGACGAACCGCAGCGGGTACGGCTGCCACGTGCTGTCGAGCGGCTCCCCGACCGGCGTCAGCCGGTCGTCCACCACCCGGTACAACCGCAGCGCGGTGTCGCCCTGGTGCGCCACGAACACCGCGCCGTCCTGTACACCCATCGCGACGAGCCCGGACACCGCGTCGCGGACGACGACCCGGTCCACGACGACCGGCGCGTCGGCGGTCCAGTCGACCAGGAGCACCTCCTCCCGCTCGGCGACGACCGCGAGCAGCCTGTCGCCCGAGCAGACCGCGGCCAGGCTCCGCACGCGCACGGCGTCCAGCGAGCCGTTCACCCGCAGGCCGCCGGTGAACGACCACTTGCGCAGCTCTCCGCTGAAGGAGGCCGTCAGGGCGAACTCCGCCCCGTCCTCGCGCACTACGTGAGCGGTCGCGTGGGGCAGGACGCCGACGTGCGCGGGCGCTTCCGACACCGGGACCAGCCGGTGATCGCGGAACCGGTGGAGCACCGCGCGGTCGCGGTGGAGGGTGAACGCGGCCGGCTCACCGGAAGCGTCGAGCCACAGCACGACGTCGTCGGCGGCCGGCAACCGGGCGAGCACCTGCTGGGAGCCCTCGTCCTCCCACCCGAGCACGTCCGGCCGCCATGGCGGCTCGAACCGCGCCACGAGCCGGTCGGCGAACCGCCCGTACCCCAGCTGCCGGGCCGTCAACGCGAGGCGTGCCGCGCGCTCGCGCGGGTCGAGGTCGGCGAGGTGGTGACTGGCCTTGCGGTAGACGCGCCCGTGCACGCGCGCACGCTCGGAGGTCACGCGCGCCAGGTGCGGCACGAGTCGTTCCGGCGGCGCGACGACCAGGAACCCGGGGTCCTCCACCAGTTCGTCCAGCCGACCGGCGGCGGCGGCGTGCTGGACCAGGTGCGTCCGCACGTACTCGGGCGCGTCCTCCCACTCGGTGACCTGCGCGCGCAGCGTCCGGTAGACCACCGGCTCCACGCCCGGCCGCTCGGCGCGGAACGCGTCGTCCAACGCCTGGTGGAACAGCCGGTACGAGCCACCCGCCTGCTCCACCAGGTAGCTCGCCGCCGAGGTCAGCACGGCACGCAGGTCGCGGGGCGTGTAGTCGGCCCCACTCAGCGCAGTGGCCAGCGCCAACCACAGCGGACCTTCGGGCAGGCCGCCGCCCTCGGCGTGGGCGAGGGGCAGCAGCAGGTCGCGCGCCACCCGAGGCTCCTCGAACCGCACGGTCAGGTAGTCGTCCACGGCCGCGCCGACGCTGGTCGGCAGCCGGTCCGAGTCGGTCAGGCACGCCAGTTGCGCGATCAGGAAGTTGCCGCCCGCGTGCGCCGCGATCGCCGCCGCGCGCACCGGGTCGCCGACCCGCCGTTGCGCGTAGGCGACCACGTCCCGGTGGTCGAGGTAGGTCTCGGAGTCGAGGTCGAGCACCACCGGGTTGCCGAGCCTGGCCTGCAACGCGTGCGACGCCGACCCCCGCGCGCCCACCCGCGTACCGACGACGACGTGCCGCCCGGGGTGCGCGGCCAGCCGGTTCAGCAGGGTGGCGATGGCCATCGGCGCGTCGCCCGCCGCCTCGTCCAGCGCGTCGACCACGACCGAGACCGGTCCGCAGCGCTGGAGCAGCTGGGCCGCGTCGACGGCCTCCACCTCGGCCGCGTCGGCGATCGCCCGCACCACGTCGGCCACCGTCCTGCCGCGCGCGTGCACGGCCACCGTCACGCTGCCCACCGGCGGCAGCGCGACGTCGGGCGGCAGGCTGTCCGGCGGCACGAGGGGCCGGCCCGCGCGGTCGGCCAGGACGAGGGTCCGGGCCAGCACGGCGCTCTTGCCGCTGCCCGGGCTCCCGACCACCGCCCGCACCCGGCCGTCGGCCGGTCCGCCCAGGTAGGACGCCAGCTCGGTCAACGCCCGGCGCCGGCCGACGAAGTGCCACGCGTCCGTCGCCTCGTGCGGCTCGACGCCCCGCGCCCGCGGCAGCCAGTGCGTGTCGAAGGCGTCGTCCAGGTCGACCCGCCAGCCGGTGAACCCCGCGCCGGGCGGCCACCTCCGGGTGATCTCCTCGACCGGGATCATGGCGCCGCCGCCCACGGCCTGGTGCGCGGTCACCACGATGCCGACCACGGCCCGCAGCACGTCGTCCCACACCGGCGCGCCCGAGAAGCCCCGGTCGATGCGGTGGCCGGAGGTGTGTTCCAGCTGCGCCCAACCGGGACCGACCCGGCCGCCCAGCCGCCCGCGCGACTCGGTGTGGTGACCGCCCGCGAACCCCTGCACCACGTACGGGTGGTCGCTCAACGCGGGCGGCGCGCGCAGGGGCGCGCACACGGCGTCCACCGGCCGGTCCAGGCGCAGCACGGCCAAGTCGCCGTCGTCGTCCCGGAACTCGACCGACGCGGCGACCGTCACCCCGGCGTGGACCAGCGTCACGTCCACCCGGTGGTGCGGCACGACGTGCGAGCACGTGAGCACCAGCTCCGGCGCGACGAGCACGCCGGCACCGGTGTCACCCACCCGGCCCAACCAGGGCGGGCGTTCCCGGTAGCTCGCGCGCACCCCGTCGACCCTACTGCTCGTACCAGGTCCGACGGGCGGGCACGGAGACCAGTTCGCGTTCGGGGTAGCGCAGCGCGGTGAGCCGGCCGCCGAACACGCAACCGGTGTCCAGGCACAGGGTTCCGTTCACCCACTCCGGTTCCTCGACCGGCGTGTGTCCATAGAGGACCATGGCGGCGCCGCGGTAGTCCTGCGCCCACGGGTAGCGGACGGGGAAGCCGCGCGCGTCGCGCTCGCCCGTGCTGACGCCCCACAGCGCCAGCGACCGCATCCGCTCCGACTGGCGGCCGTGGTAGCGCTCGGGCAGCCCGGCGTGGGCGATGACGAGCTTGCCGCCGTCCAGGACGTAGTGCGGCACCAGGGCGTCGCAGAACGCCAGCACCTCGGCCCGGAACCGCGCGGTCTCGCGGGCGAGTTGGTCCAACGAGTGCTCCAGGCCGTGGCTGACCTGGACCTGGCGCCCCTGCAACGCCCGCACCAGCTTCTCCTCGTGGTTGCCGCGCACGCAGACGGCGTTGCCCGCCGCCACCATGGCCATCACGAGCCGCAGCACGCCCGGCGTGTCCGGGCCCCGGTCCACGAGGTCGCCGAGGAACGCCACCTTGCGCCCCTCCGGGTGCGCCCCTTCGGCGGAGTAGCCCAGTTCGCCCAGCAGGTCGACGAGCTCCTCGCGGCACCCGTGCACGTCGCCGACCACGTCGAACGGCCCGGTCTCGTGGCGCAGGTCGTGCGGCAGTGGCTCGGCGGAAGGCTCCATGACCCCAGTCTGATCGACGAGTCCGGCGGTTGTCCGGGAATTACTGTGGAGCCATGACGAACCGGCTCGCGTCCTCGACCAGCCCGTACCTCCTGCAGCACGCCGACAACCCGGTGCACTGGCGCCCGTGGTCGCCGGAGGCGTTCGAGGAGGCGCGCGAGCGGGACGTGCCGGTGCTGCTCTCGATCGGGTACGCGGCGTGCCACTGGTGCCACGTGATGGCGCACGAGTCGTTCGAGGACGAGGCCACCGCGGCGTACATGAACGAGCACTTCGTGAACGTGAAGGTGGACCGCGAGGAGCGGCCGGACGTGGACGCGGTCTACATGGCCGTCACGCAGGCGCTCAGCGGGCACGGCGGCTGGCCCATGACGTGCTTCCTCACGCCCGACGGCGAGCCGTTCTACGCGGGCACGTACTACCCGCCGACGCCGCGCCAGGGCATGCCGTCGTTCCGCCAGGTGCTGGAGGCCATCGAGCACGCGTGGCGCGAGCAGGGCGACGAGGTGCGCGAGTCGGCGGCGGGGATCGTGGCGCAGTTGGCGTTCAAGCCGCTCCCGCAGTCCACAGTGGACGAAGAGGTGCTGGCCGGTGCGGTGGTGTCGCTGCTCGGGCACTTCGACCGGACCAACGCCGGTTTCGGCGGCGCGCCGAAGTTCCCGCCGTCGATGGTGCTGGAGTTCCTGCTGCGCCACCACGAGCGGACCGGGTCGGTCGAGGCGCTGTCGATGGCGCGGACGACGTGCGACGCGATGGCGGACGGCGGGTTGTACGACCAGCTCGCGGGCGGGTTCGCGCGGTACAGCGTGGACGCGGCGTGGGTCGTGCCGCACTTCGAGAAGATGTTGTACGACAACGCTTTGCTGCTGCGCGCGTACACGCACCTGAGCCGCCGTGACGACAACCCCCGGTACCGCCAGGTCGTCCGCGGGACGGCCGAGTTCCTGATCCGCGACCTCGGCACGGCCGAGGGCGGGTTCGCGGCGTCGTTGGACGCGGACACCGAGGGCGTCGAGGGTTCGACGTACGTGTGGACGCCCGCGCAGCTGGTCCAGGTGCTGGGGTTGGCGACCGGAGCGCGCGCCGCCGAGCTGTACGGCGTGACGGACGAGGGCACGTTCGAGCACGGCACGTCCACGTTGCGGATGCTCGGCACGCCGGACGACGAGATCGCGGCGAAGCTGCTGGAGGCGCGCGACCGCAGGCCGCAGCCGGGACGTGACGACAAGGTCGTGACGGCGTGGAACGGCATGGCGATCGTGGCGCTGGCGGAGGCGGGGGCGGTGTTCGGCGAGCCGCGGTGGGTGGAGGCGGCCGTGCGGGCGGCGTCGCTGGTCCTGGACCTGCACCTGGTCGACGGTCGGCTGCTGCGCACGTCGCGCAACGGCGTGGCGGGCACGGCGGCGGGCGTGCTGGAGGACTACGGCTGCTTCGCCGACGGCCTGCTCGCCCTGCACCAGGCGACCGGCGACGTCAAGTGGTTCACCGCCGCCTGTGGACTGCTGGACACCGCGCTGGCCCGGTTCGCGGCGGAGGAGGCCGGGGTCTACTACGACACGGCGGACGACGCCGAGGCGTTGGTGCAGCGTCCGTCGGACCCGTCGGACAACGCGAGCCCGTCCGGCGCGTCGGCGCTGGCCTCGGCGCTCGTGACGGCGTCCGTGCTGGGCGGGCCGTCGACCTACCGCGACGCGGCCGAGGCGGCACTGGGCCGGGCCGGCCTGCTGGCCGCCCGGGAGCCCCGCTTCGCCGGGCACTGGCTCAGCGTCGCCGAGGCGTTGGCGCTCGGGCCCGTGCAGGTCGCCGTGGTGGGTGACGCGTCGGAGCTGGTCAGCGCCGCGTGGAGGGGTGTGCACGGCGGCGGCGTGGTGGTGGCGGGGTCGCCGGACTCCGCGCCGCTGCTGGCCGACCGGCCGCTGGTGGACGGCCGTGCGGCGGCCTACGTCTGCCAGGGGTACGTGTGCGACCGGCCCGTGACGTCGGTGGCCGAGCTGACGGAGGCCCTGGCTGTCCACCGCTAGCGAACCGCCCACCGGTGCGGTTGTGGTCGGCGTAACGTCGGCATCGTCGTAATCATGTAATCGAGGTGGTGCGAGATGCGACGTGGATGGGGAGGAAGGGGCGGCTGGCAGCAGGCCGAGCAGCCGCCCGCGGACGACGCGGCGGGCTGGTTCGGCGGCAGGCTGCCCGACGGCTGGTTCACCGGGGCGCCGGTCGTGACGGTGGACCGGGAGGAGATCCTGGTCGTCGGCACGCTGCCGCCGTTGGAGGGCACGTTCGCGGACGACGCCGAGCGCGCGGCGGCCGAGTCGGGCCGCATCAGCCGCTTCCGCGAGCAGACGAGGGACGAGCGGATCGAAATCGCCCGCCAAGCCGAACACCGCTACCGGCGCAAGGTCGCGTGGGGTGCCAGGATCGGAAATACGGAAGAACTGTTCACCACCCTCTCGGTGCCGGTGATGACGCGGCTGCGGCAGCCCGAGCGGATGGTGCTGGACACTCTCGTCGCCGCGGGCGTGGCGCGTTCACGTTCCGAGGCCCTGGCGTGGGCCGTGCGCCTGGTGGGCGAGCACGCGGACTCGTGGCTGACCGAACTGCGCGCCGCGATGACCCGCGTGGACGACCTACGAGCCCAAGGCCCCGACCTGGCGTGAGAACCACCCGTTTCCCGGCGAACCCGGGAAACGGGTGTCCACGAATCCGCCTCCACCGGGCGTCTCGACGCCCCAGGGCTGCCGGGTCGAGATCGTCAGCACCTCTTGTCAGGTGGTGCCCGTTCACATGCCTGCGCCTGGTGTTCCCAGCCGTGCAGTCTCGCGTTGGCGAAGGCCGCGCCTCGGTGTCCGGAGCAGTCCGAGCCAAGCCATTTCAGCAGGTCGCCGGCCCGCGACCGTTCACGGTGGTTCGACGCGGCACGCGCCCGTTGCTACACCGGTCGCTACACCTGCGTAGCGCGGCTCTGCCCGTCCTCGATGGCTCGCTCCTCGGCGGTCAAGGCTCGCTCCACCCAGTCGAGGAACGCGGGAAGCTGCCGGTCATCGCTGAAGCAGTCCCGCTCGGTGCCCGCGATCTCGTGCTGAAGGTGCGGCCACTCCAGCCGTAGGGCGTTGTAGTGGGCCTGTCCCGTCCGCTCCTCGGGGTGGCTGCGCATGTAGTCGTTCACCAGGTCGAGGTACCGGCTGATCAAGTCCATGACACCCCCTCGCCCGGAACGCTAGCCGCTCCACCTAGCCGTGCCCAGCTCGGTCAAGCCGCGGAACCGCGCGACCGTCGCCGCCAAGGGGACGGCCATCGCGGAGGTCAACACGGGGCCCGGTCGGATTCACCACAAAACCGCCGGTCAGGAGTAGATCGCGAACCAGATGGCGATGTAGTGGCACAGCGCCGCCAGCACGGTGGCCGCGTGGAAGAACTCGTGGTAGCCGAAGACTTCCGGCCAGGGATTCGGCCAGCGGGAGGCGTAGAAGACGGCGCCCACGGTGTAGAGCAGGCCGCCCACCAGCAGCAGGACCAAGGCCGCCACGCCGACGTGGTGCAGCAGGTCGGGCAGGACGAAGACCGCCACCCAGCCCAGGGCGATGTAGATCGGCACCCCGAGCCACCTCGGGGCGTGCGGCCAGGCCAGTTTCAGCGTCACGCCGCCCAGCGCGCCGAGCCACACCACGAGCAGCACGACGTTGCCCGTGTCCGGCGGCATGGCCAGCAGCGCGAACGGGGTGTAGGTGCCGGCGATGAAGACGAAGATCATCGAGTGGTCGAGGCGCTTCATCCACGTCCGCGCCCGCACGCTGACCCAGTTCACCCGGTGGTACAGGGCGCTCACGCCGAACAGGCCGAGCACGGTCGCCCCGTACACCGACGTCGCCAGCGCCGCCTTCGCCGACACGGTGGCCGCGGCCAGGGCGATCAGCGTCGCGCCCGTCGCCACGGACACCACGAACGACCAGAGGTGCAGCCACCCCCGCAGGCGGGGCCGCAGCGCGGCCTGCGGGCTATGAGTCGACGTGGTCACGCCCTGAGGTTACGGGAGCGTAGGTGACCCGGTCAGCACACGACGGCGTGACCGCGCCCACCCGGCGTACGCTCTTCCAGCGTGGGTCTTCGCGAACAGGTCAAGAGCGTCCTGCTCAAGGGTTACGAGTTCCGCCTCAACCGATGGCTCGACGGCAAGCAACGACCACGCCACGTCGGCGTGGTGCTCGACGGCAACCGCCGGTGGGCCCGGGAGGCGGGCTTCGACGACGTCGCGCACGGCCACCGGGCCGGCGCGCGCAAGATCCTCGAACTGCTGAGCTGGTGCCGCGAGGCCGAGGTCGAGGTCGTCACGCTGTGGATGCTGTCCACCGACAACCTCAACCGGCCGGCCGAGGAACTGGACCCGCTGCTCGGCATCATCGCCGACATCGTCGACGAGCTCGCCGAGCCCGGTAACCCGTGGCGCATCCGGCACGTCGGCGCGCTGGACCTGCTGCCGACCGAGACCGCCGCCCGGCTGTCCGCGGCGGCACTGCGCACCAAGGGCCGCACGGGCCTGGAGGTCAACGTCGCGGTCGGCTACGGCGGCCGGCAGGAGATCGCCGACGCGGTCCGCAAGCTGCTGCAGAAGCACGCCGAGTCCGGCGGCACGATCGAGGAGCTCGCCGAGGTCCTGGACGTCGACCACATCGCCGAACACCTCTACACGTCCGGTCAGCCCGACCCCGACCTGCTCATCCGCACCTCGGGCGAGCAGCGGCTGTCGGGCTTCATGCTGTGGCAGTCCGCGCACTCGGAGTTCTGGTTCACCGAGGCCTACTGGCCCGAGTTCCGCCGCACCGACTTCCTGCGCGCCCTGCGCGACTACGCCGTCCGGCACCGCCGCTTCGGCTCCTGACGCCGGGCCGGGTGACGGCCGGTCGCCCATCGCCGGGGAACGCCCGAGGGCGGCACCCCCCGACCGGGAAGTGCCGCCCTCGAGAACATCAGGCCGGGCTCAGTCCTCCGAGTGGTTGTCCCCGGCGTCTTCCGAGTCGTTGTCGTCGTTGTCCGTCGCGATGCAGTAGCTCTCGTCGTTGTTCGAGAGGATCGGGATCGCGAGGATGTTGACCTCGACCTCGCAGATGTTGACCTGGCTCAGCAGGTCGGAGTCGTTGCCGAAGTTGATGAGGCCGAACTGGTCGGCGACCGTGTCCTCGTCCGAGTCGTCCTCGAAGTACTGCTGGTTGTGGTACTCGCCGACAGCGGTGTAGTGGCCGTCGTCGTAGTCACCGTGCGGCGTCGCGAACGCGGGGGAGCCCAACAGCATGAGACCGGCCGCGGCGATGGCGACGGCACCTGCCTTCTTGAACATGTAAACACACTCCTCTAGTGGGGAATTGATGTGACGCCCATAACCTTGCTCGCGCGTTCCGAGCATTCGGGGAGTCTGCGGCTCAGGCGGTTTGCCCTCGCTCCGGTAATTTACTTGCTGGCGTTGTGGATTGCACCCGGATGAACACCATCGTGTGAACGATGTATATTCGGCATGGCTCTCGGGGTAGAAATCCGGACATCGCGCCCACGTACTCGCGTCGTCATATCCAACGGTATTGCGCGCTATCCGGTTATTCGGCGGTGCGCACGTCCTCGGTCGTCGTTCGGCGACCTCGGCGCGCCCGTCGGCCTGGCGGAGGGGAGGGACCTCAGTTGCCGTCGTCGTCCGCGACGGCGCACAGGCTCTCGTCGTTGTTCGACAGGATCGGGATGCCCAGGACGGCGTTGACCTCGATCTCGCAGACGTTCAGGCCGCTCGCGACATCGGAGTCGTTGCCGAAGTTGAGCAGGCCGAACTGGTCGACGACGTTCCCGCTGCCGTCGTCGTCGTTCACGAGGGTGAAGCCCTGTTCGGATCCGTGGCCGTTCTCCTCCTCGTGGGGTTCGCCGCTCACGGCGAACGCCGGGGCGCCGATCAGCGTCAGTCCGGCCACGATCG
Source organism: Actinosynnema sp. NPDC049800 (assembly GCF_040656635.1). Lineage (NCBI taxonomy): Bacteria > Bacillati > Actinomycetota > Actinomycetes > Pseudonocardiales > Pseudonocardiaceae > Actinosynnema > Actinosynnema sp. NPDC049800. The sequence continues at coordinate 53,483 of NZ_JBFAMT010000005.1, forward strand.
CGGCGAGCGTACCTGCCTTCTTCAGCACTTCACACTCCTCTTTGCGGGTTTCCCCGGACGATCCGGCGCGGCCCGGAAGCCGGACCTGCCGTCTGATCGGCAAACTACCGAACATCCGCCCCCGTGTGGATCTCGATAACACGATTGTGTGATCCGCCGAACGTGGGCGTCCCCCATTGTGGTGTCTTTTCGGGTCTGAATTCGTCCGCGCGGTTCGGCTGTGGTAAACCGGGCGGTCATCTCGTATGGTCTTCAGTCCGTGGACGGCGACCGGATCGTGCGTGAGTACCTGCTGCTCGGGCTGAGGCTGGACCGGCTGTCGCCGGGGCTGGTCGACTCCTTCACCGGCGACCGCGCGCTGCGCCGGGCCGTCGACGTGGAGCCGAGGCCGCACCCCGTGGCGTTGACCGAGCGGGCCGCGCTGCTGCGCCGCGAGCTGCCCGGCGCCGACCTGGAGCCCGAGCGCAAGCGCTTCCTGGACGCCCACCTGGTGGCCGCCGAGACCATCGCGCGCAAGCTCGCCGGGGTGCGCGTCGGCTTCGTGGAGGAGGTGCGCGCGTACTTCCAGGTCGACATCCGCCCAGGTCACACGGACACTTACAGCCGCGCGCACGCCGCGCTGGACGACCTGCTGCCCGGCTCCGGCTCGCTGGCCGAACGGCTCGCCGACCACCGCGCGCTCGACGAGGTGCCGCCGCGTCGGCTCAAGGACACGGTGCACGCGCTGTCCAGCGCGCTGCGCGACCGCGTGCGGCAGCGGTTCGAGCTGCCCGCGAACGAGGTGGTGGAGTACGAGGTCGTCACCGACAAGCCGTGGAGCGGCTTCAACTACTACCTGGGCGGCTTCCGCTCGCGCGTGGCGATCAACGCCGACCTCGGCCACCGGATGTCGAACCTGCCGCACCTGGTCGCCCACGAGTCCTACCCCGGCCACCACACCGAGCACTGCCGCAAGGAGGTGGGCCTGGTCGGCAAGCGCGGGCACGCCGAGCAGGCGTTGTTCCTGATCAACACGCCGCAGTGCCTGATGGCCGAGGGCATGGCCGAGCTCGGCCTGCACGCCGTGGTCGGCGCCGGCTGGGGCCGCTGGGCCGAGGAGATCATGGCCGACCTCGGCCTCCGGATGGACGGCGAGCTGGCCGAACGGGTGGAGAACGCCCTCTCCGGGCTGCTCACCGTGCGTCAGGACGCCGCCCTGATGCTGCACGACCGGCGTGCCCATCCGGATGACGTGGTGGACTTCCTGTGCCGGTGGCTGCTGGTTCCCGAACGCCGTGCCCGCCACATGCTGCGGTTCCTCGGTGACCCTCTGTGGCGGGCGTACACGACGACGTACGTCGAGGGTGTGCGCCTGGTCCGCGCGTGGCTCGACCTCCGCGCCCGGACGGACACCTTGAGCGACCGGTACCTGAGACTTCTTGACGAACCACTGGTGCCGGCGACGTTGGCGGCAGAGGTCTCGGCCGGGGTGCCCTGGTTGTCCCGCGACCCTGGGTGACGGACCGCGCCACGTCCGGCCGCACGTGCCCTGAGCTGCGTGGACGACGTCGGATTGCGCCGATGTGACGGCCCCGGGTCCTCCGCGCGCACCCTCCGCGGCCGTCTTTCGCCAGTTTGCGGCGGGGTGACGAATTGACGAATCACCTGTGTGGCTGCCTGCATAAGAGGGACCTGCGGAGGTAACTTCCGGTTGGCGGGACGCGTCCACTGCGGACCGCGCAGGGAGGCCCTGATCGTGGCTGTCGTCGTATCGCCGGTTCCGCCGGCGGTGATGAGCGCGAGGGGGCCGGCACCCGGCCCTCGTGACCGGCGCGCCTCCAGCTAGCGGAGGCGGTCCGGTCGATCGGGGTGGTGCCTGGCCCAGCGAGGAGCGGACGCGGGTGCCGCGTTCGTGAGGGAGTTGCCGTGAACGCACGACGACCCGCGAGCCGTTCCTCAGGCTCATCGCGCAGCACTTCCCGGCGCCGTGGCGCGCCGACGACCAACACGTACGTGGTGGACACGTCCGTGCTGCTCTCCGACCCCCTGGCCACCACGCGGTTCGCCGAGCACGAGGTCGTGCTGCCGCTCGTGGTGATCAGCGAGCTGGAGGGCAAGCGGCACCACCCGGAGCTGGGTTGGTTCGCCAGGGAGGCGTTGCGCCTGCTCGACGACCTGCGACTGCGCCACGGCCGGCTGGACCACCCGGTCCCGATCGGCGAGGACGGCGGCACGTTGCGCGTCGAGCTCAACCACTCCGACCCGGAGGTGCTGCCCGCGGGTTTCCGCACGGACTCCAACGACGCCCGCATACTGGCCTGCGCGCTCAACCTCGCGGCCGAGGGCAACGCCGTCACGCTGGTCACCAAGGACATGCCGCTGCGGGTCAAGGCGGGCGCGGTCGGCCTGGCCGCCGAGGAGTACCGGGCGCACGACGTCACGTTGTCCGGCTACTCCGGGATGTCCGACGTGGACGTCGACCAGGCCGTGGTGGACGCGCTCTACCGCGACACCGTGATCGACCCGGCGCTGTTCGACCTCGCGCACGTGGCCGAGCTGCCGTGCCACAGCGGGTTGCGGCTGCTGGCGGGCACGTCGAGCGCGTTGGGCCGGGTCACGCCGGACAAGCAGCTGCGGCTGGTGCGCGGCGACCGCGAGGCGTTCGGGCTGCACGGTCGGTCGGCCGAGCAGCGCGTGGCGCTGGACCTGCTGCTCGACACCGAGGTCGGCATCGTCTCGCTGGGCGGACGGGCCGGCACCGGCAAGTCGGCGCTCGCGCTGTGCGCGGGCCTGGAGGCGGTCATGGAACGCCGCCAGCACCGCAAGGTCGTGGTCTTCCGCCCGCTGTACGCGGTGGGCGGCCAGGAACTGGGCTACCTGCCCGGTTCCGAGAGCGAGAAGATGCAGCCGTGGGCGCAGGCGGTGTTCGACACCCTCGGCGCGCTGGTCAGCCAGGACGTCGTCGAGGAGATCATGGACCGCGGCATGCTGGAGGTCATGCCGCTGACCCACATCCGCGGCCGGTCCCTGCACGACTCGTTCGTGATCGTGGACGAGGCGCAGTCGCTGGAGCGCAACGTGCTGCTGACCGTGCTGTCGCGGTTGGGTGCCAACTCGCGGGTGGTGCTCACGCACGACGTGGCGCAGCGTGACAACCTGCGCGTCGGGCGGCACGACGGCGTGGCGGCGGTCATCGAGAAGCTGAAGGGCCACCCGCTGTTCGCGCACGTCACGTTGACGAGGTCGGAGCGCTCGCCGATCGCCGCGCTGGTCACCGAGATGCTGGAGGACTACGCCTCCTGACGGTCCGACGCCGAGGCCGCCCCGGTCGCCGTGACCGGGGCGGCCTTCAGCTTGTGGTCGACGAGCGCCGCGAGCCAGGCCAGGACCGCGGCGGCGACCAGCACGAGCAGGGCGTTGCGCAGGGCGGCGGCGAAGCCGAGCTCGGTGGCGTCGAGGAACGGGTACGGGTACCAGTCGGTGATCGCGCCGTGGGCGAACGTGTAGGCGATCCACAGGACGGGCCAGACGAGCAGCGCCTGGGCGACGGTGGCGCGGTCGACCCGCGGTCGGGGGCCGAACAGCAGCCAGCCGAGCACCGCCAGCACCGGCGACAGCTGGTGGAAGCCGAGGTTCACCCACCAGGCGATGCCGACGGGGTCGTCCACCAGCGGCGCGATCACGAGGGCGAACACGACGCCGGTGATCGTGATGCCGAGGAGCGCGTCGAGGCGGGCCACCCGCCAGCCGCGGCCGTCCCGGGCCGGGTCCAAGACCAGGGTGATCGCGACGACGAGCACGAACAGGTTGCTCTGGATGGTGAAGTAGCTGAACAGGCGGACGAGACGGACACCCAGCGTCACGTGGGCCGTGGTGTCGCCGGTGTTGACGTCCGCCCCACCGGTGAACAGCAACACCAGTTGGGTGATCAGGGACGCGGCGATCACGGCCGCCAGCACGCCGTGCCACACCCGTGAGCCGGTGTGCCGGGTGGTGGGGCGCGGTGCGGTGCTCATCGCCCGATCATCGGGTCGGGGCACCGGTCCTGCTAGTCGAGCCGCTTCCCACCAGGGCCGCGCCGGGCGTCGGCGGGGCCCTGGTGGGAAGCCGTGCGCCGCGGTGGTCGTCCACGGCGGTCGATCGGGTGTGGCGGGATCACCAGCCCGAGGGGAGCGGGCGGCCTTCGGCGAAACCGGCCGCGCTCTGCACGCCGACGGTCGCCTTGGCGTGGAACTCCTCCAGGGTCTGCGCGCCGGCGTAGGTGCAGGAGCTGCGGACGCCCGCCGTGATGGCGTCGAGCAGGTCCTCCACGCCGGGGCTGTTCGGGTCCAGGCGCATGCGCGAGGTGGAGATGCCCTCCTCGAACAGGCCCTTCTTGGCGCGGTCGAACGCGTTGTCGGTGCGGGTGCGGGCGGACACGGCGCGCTTGGACGCCATGCCGAACGACTCCTTGAAGAGGCGGCCCTGCTCGTCGCGCTGGAGGTCGCCGGGCGACTCGTAGGTGCCGGCGAACCAGGAGCCGATCATGGCGCTGGACGCGCCGGCGGCGAGGGCGAGGGCGACGTCGCGCGGGTGGCGGATGCCGCCGTCGGCCCAGACGTGCTTGCCGAGCCTGCGTGCTTCGGCGGCGCACTCGGCGACGGAGGAGAACTGCGGGCGGCCGACGCCGGTCATCATGCGGGTGGTGCACATCGCGCCCGGGCCGACGCCGACCTTGACGATGTCCGCGCCCGCTTCGACCAGGTCGCGGACGCCTTCGGCGGTGACGACGTTGCCGGCGACGACCGGGACGGTGGGACGTGCCTCGCGGACGGCCTTGAGGGCGGCGAGCATCTTCTCCTGGTGGCCGTGGGCGGTGTCGACGACGAGCGTGTCGACGCCGGCTTGGAGGAGGTGCTCGGCCTTGGCGGTGACGTCGCCGTTCACGCCGATGGCGGCGGCGACGCGGAGCTTGTTCGCGTGGTCGAGGGCGGGTTGGTAGACGTCGGCGCGCAGGGCGCCCAGGCTGGTCATCACGCCGCGGAGGCGTCCGTCGGCGTCGACGCCGAGCGCGACCCGCTGGGTGCCGCCGTGGAGCCGGTCGAAGACTTCACGCGGAGGGGTGTCCAACGGAAGGGTGACGATGCGGTCGTCGGCCACGTCGTGCAACCGGGTGAACCGGTCGACGCCCGCGCACGCCGCCTCGTCCACGACGCCCGTGGGGCGGCCGTCGTCGTCGATCACGACCACCGCGCCGTGCGCCCGTTTGTGGAGGAGGTTGACCGCGTCGGCGACCGAGTCGCCGGGGTGCAACGTCAGCGGGGTGTCCCACACGGTGTGCCGTGCCTTGACCCACTGGACGATCTCCGCGACCGCTTCCGGCGCCACGTCCTGCGGGAGGACCACCAGCCCGCCGCGTCGCGCCACGGTTTCCGCCATCCGGCGTCCCGCCACCGCGGTCATGTTCGCGACCACGATCGGGATCGTCGCCCCCGTTCCGTCGGAGGTCGACAAGTCGACGCCGAACCTCGAGTCGACGGCCGATCGGCCGGGCACGAGGAAGACGTCGTCATAGGTCAGGTCGTAGCTGGGCCGATGCCCTTCGATGAACCGCACGAGAACTTAACGGTACTCGCGTCGGGGGGAGTTCGCCCTGGTTGTACGCACCATCGGGGGGATCGTTACGGGTCTGCGGTTGTAGCTTCCTCCAACCCGCAATCCTGCGGCCGTCCCGCCGCCTGCCGGTGGGCACACGAACGGCGTACGCCCACGGCGGCTGTCCCGGCTGTGCGCAGTGTGCGGCCCAAGTCATCGGCGGCAGGCCCGGCCACGTCGGGCTCGCGGCAGGCGCGGCCACGTCGGGCTCGATGTGCTGGGTGGGCTGCGTGACGTGGCGGGTTGGGCCTGGCGGCGCGGTGGGCTAGGCCGGGTCTGTGCGGCTGGGCGGGGCGGCTGGGTGGGGTGGCGGAGTGGTCGGTGGCTGGGTTGGCGGGGTGTCGCTGGTCGCTGGTCGCTGGTCGCTGGTCGCTGGTCGCTGGTCGCTGGTCGCTGGTCGGGTTGGCGGGTGGCCGGTGGGTGGGTGGTCGAGGGGTCGGGGGTGGATGGCCGGGGGTCGGGTTAGTGGGTGGTCGGGGGTCGGGGGTTGGGTTGGTGGGGGTTGCGGCGCGTGCCGGGGTTGGTTGGTTTCCTCCTCGTTTCAACCGAGGGCCGGTAACAGTGTTTCCGTACATTTTCCGGCCATGATCACTCGATCGTGTTTGGTCGGGTGGGTCTGGTCTGTCGCGTGGGTCGGGTCTGCGGGGTGGGTCTGGTCTGGGGAAGCAGGGCGCGGACGGCGTCGATCGTGTCCGCTTCGCCGGCGTCCTTGTCCGGCCGGTAGCGGAGGACGCGGGCGAAGCGCAGGGCCACGCCGCCCGGGTACCTGGGGCTGACCTGGACGCCGTCCAGCTCGATCTCGATCACCAGCTCCGGCCTCACCATCACCACCCAGTCGGTCTTCTCCGTCGCGATCGCCATCAACTCACGCGTCTGCCACGCCAGCAACTCGTCCGTCAGCCCCTTGAACGTCTTGCCGACCATGATCGGCGCACCCCCGTCGGGATCACGCGCGCCCAGGTGCAGGTTCGACAGCAGCCCCCGCCGCCGACCGCTGCCCCACTCGACCCCGAGCACCACCAGGTCGAGCGTGTGCACCGGCTTCACCTTCTGCCACGCCCGCCCGCGCCGACCAGCCGCGTAGACCGACTCGAGCGACTTCACCATCACGCCCTCGTGCCCGCCGGCCAGCGCCTCGTCCAGCACCCGCGCCGCGACCTCCTCCGAAGCCGGCGACACCACCCCCGGGATGACGTGCGGCCCCGCCACCCGGCGCAACGCGTCCAGCCGCACGGCCAGCGGCTCGTCCAGCAGATCCACGCCGTCCACGTGCAGGCAGTCGAAGAAGAACGGGCTGAGCAGCAGCTCCCGGACGTCCTGCGCCCCGAACCGGCTCATCGTCTCCTGGAACGGCCGGGGTTTGCCGTCGTCGTTCAGCGCCAGCGTCTCGCCGTCGAGCACCACCGACGTGCACGGCAGCGCCCGCACCAGCTCCACCAGCTCCGGCACGGTGCCGGTGATCTCGCGCAACGTCCGCGTGAAGACCCGCACCTCGTCACCCGACCGGTGCACCTGGATCCGCGCGCCGTCCAGCTTGTGCTCCACCACGCACGACCCCAGCTCCGCCAACGCCGAGGACAGCGACTCCGCCGGCGACGCGAGCATCGGCCGCACCGGCCGCCCCACCTCCAGCCGGAACGCGGCCAGCGCCGCCGACGCGCCCTCACCGCTCATCGCCGCCACCGCCGTCCCCGGCAGCGATCCCGACAGCATGAACGCCCGCCGCACCACCTCGCCGGGCACGTCACCGGCCCGCGCGATCGCGTCCAGCATCACCCCTTCGAGGGCGCCTTGACGCAGCTCACCCGTCAGCAGCCGGCGCAGGAAATCCTGCTCGGCCGCCGTGGCCCGGCCGAACAGCGAGGTCAGCGCCTCCGCCCGCCGAGCGGCGGACCCCTTCCCGCCGATCGACGCGAACGCGCCCAGCGCCGCGTCCACCTCGGACACCGTCAGCGAAGGCTCCGGCGCGGGCGGGACGTCCAGGTCGAACACGGTGCGCCACCCCGCGCCGATCCGACCCTGGCTGGGCACGCCGACGAGGAACGACACCACCGCGGGCGTGCTCATCCGGCGCACCAGCTCGGCCAGGGCGGCGACCTTGGCCAAACGGGAGCGCGTCGCCGCCACGGCGGCGGACGTCTCGACGACTTCGGCGAACAGCACGGTGACCATGGTGCACCCGAGCACCGACAAAAACCGGTCAGCCGGCCGCGCGCAGCTCCGCGACGGCCTCCCGCAGCCGGTCCGGCGTCAACGCCGCGTACCCGAGCACCAGCCCCGGGAACGTCGGCGTGCGCGCGTAGTCGGCCAACGCCGGCGCGTTCACCCCGCGCCGCGCCAGCCGCTCCCGCAACGCCACGTCGTCCGTCCCGTCGGGCAGCCGCACGACCACGTGCAGCCCGGCCGCCACCCCGATCGGCTCCCACCCCGGCAGCACGGCCCGCAGCGCCGCCAGCAGCGCGTCCCGCCGCGCCCGGTACAGCTGGCGGGTGCGCCGCAGGTGCCGGTCGTACCCGCCGGCGCCGAGCAGCCGGGCGAACGCCGCCTGGTGCAACGTCCCCGTGCCCAGGTCGTCCAACCGCTTGCGGTCCACCACGACGTCGCGCAACGCGGGCGGCAGCACCAGCCACCCCAGCCGCAACGCGGGCGCGAGCACCTTGCTCGCGCTGCCCTGGTACACCACCCGCGTCGGGTCGAGCGCCTGCATCGCGCCCAGGGCCGGCCGGTCGTAGCGGTGCTCGGCGTCGTAGTCGTCCTCCACCACCAACCCGTCGCACGCGCGCGCCCACGCCAACAGCGCGCGCCGCCGTTCCGGATGCAGCACGACGCCCAACGGGAACTGGTGCGCCGCCGTGACGAACACCGCGCGGCAGTCCGTTGTGGACAGCACGTCGACGCGCAACCCGTCCGAGTCGACGGGGATCGGCCGGATCGCCAGCCCGTGCGACGCGAGCATCTCCGAGGCCCCGAAGTGGCTGGGGTCCTCGACGGCGACGCTGCGGTGCCCGGCCGCGTGCAGGACCCGGCCCAGCAACGAGATCCCCTCCGCCGCGCCGTTGGTCACGACCACTTCGGACGGTCGCGCCGCCACCGCGCGCACCCGGCCGAGGTAGTCCGCCAGCTCGCGGCGCAGGGGGCCGAAACCGGCCGGGTCGGGGTAGCCGAGGTCGTCGGTGGACAGGTCCGCCAACGCCGTCTTCTGCGCCTGCGACCACTCGTCGCGGGGGAACGCGCTCAGCGCGGGCACGCCGGGCTTCAGGTCGTAGCGGAACCTCGGCGCGGGCTCGGTGTCGGCGGCGGCGTCCGGCCACGTGACGGTGGCCGTCACGGTGGTGCCGGAGCCGCGCCGCGCGGTCAGGTAGCCCTCGCCGATGAGCTGGGCGTAGGCGGAGGTGACCGTGCCGCGGGCGACGCCGAGCTGGGCGGCCAGGTCGCGGCTGGACGGCAGGCGGGTGCCCGGCGCGAGCCGCCCGTCGCGCACGGCGCGGCGCAGCTCGGACTCCACCGCGCGTCTGCCGTTCGGGGCGGGGAGGAGGAGCTCGCGGTAAGTGGTCCAGTTGGCAGCCATTGAAGTGGAGCTTAAGCCTGGACCACTGGTCGGCGAGAGTCCTGGTCATGGGAAAAGGTGGAACCGCGATCGCGGCGGGTGCGCTGTCGTCGGTGATCGTGGGCGCGTCCGTGCCGGTGACGGGCATGCTCCAGGCGTATCCGCTGCTCACGGGGCAGGCGATGCGGTACGCGCTGGGCGGGGTGGCGCTGCTCGGGTGGATCTGGCTGCGGGGCGGGCGGCTGCCGGTGCCGGGGCGGCGGGACTGGCCGGCGCTGATCGGGCTGGTCACGACCGGGATGCTCGGGTTCAACGCGTGCGTGCTGTACGCGCAGCGGTACGCCGAGCCGGGGTTCGTCGCGGCGGTGCTGGGGGCGAGCCCGCTGGTGCTGGCTCTGGTGGCGCCGCTGCTGGCGGGGCGGAAGCCGGCCGTGGCGGCGGTGGTGGGCGCGGTGGTCGTGGTCGGCGGGGTGGTGGTGCTGTCGGGCGGTGGGTCGTGGCACGGGCCGGGGTTGCTGCTGGCGTTGTTGACGATGGCGGGTGAGGCGTCGTTCACGCTGTTCGCGGTGGGTGTCGTGCGGCGGATGGGCGGGTTGGCGGTGGCGACGTGGTGCTGCCTGGTCGCGGCCGGGGCCGGCGCGGTGCTGGGGACGGTGTTCGGCGGGTGGCAGGTCCCGACGGTGCGCGAGGGCGTGGCGCTGGTGGTGCTGGGGGTCGTGCTGACGGCGGTGGCGTTCGGGCTCTGGTACTTCGCGGTGGCGCGGTTGGGCGCGGACCGGGCCGGTGTGCTGATCGGGCTGATGCCGGTGGCCGGGCTGGTGGCGTCGGTGGCGCTGGGGGCGCAGGCGTTGACCGCGGTGGGGTTGGCGGGTGCGGTCGCCGTGGCGGCGGGGTGCGTGGTCGGGCTGCGGGGGCGGGCGGCCGACGTCGACCACCCGCCCCTGGTCGAGCCGAACGCCCGGGTCGTGCGAGCCCAGGGGTCCTGAACGCGGGACGCGGCCGGTCAGTGGGGGTTGGCCATGCGGAGGACGTCGAGGGCGCGGTCCAGGTCGGCTTCGGAGAGCTTCGAGGGGACGTGGCCGCGCTCCAGGACGACCTCGCGGATCGTCTTGCGCTCGCGGAGGGACTGCTTGGCGATCGAGGCCGCTTCCTCGTAGCCCAGGTAGCGGTTGAGGGGGGTCACGATGGACGGCGACGACTCCGCGTACTCGCGCATCCGGTCGATCTGCGGTTCCGCGCCGGTCAGGACCTTGTCTGCCAGCAGGCGGGCGACGGCGGCCAGGAGGCGGGACGATTCCAGGACGTTGCGGGCGATCACGGGCAGCATCACGTTCAGCTGGAAGTTGCCCTGCGAGCCGGCGAACGCCACCGCCGCGTCGTTGCCGACGACCTGCGCGACCACCATCATCGTGGCCTCGGAGATCACCGGGTTCACCTTGCCCGGCATGATCGACGAGCCGGGCTGGAGGTCGGGCAGCGCCAGTTCGCCGAGCCCGGCGCGCGGGCCGGAGCCCAGCCAGCGCAGGTCGTTCGCGATCTTGTAGAGCCCCACGGCGGTGGCCCGCAGCTGCCCGGAGATCTCCACCACGCCGTCCTGCGTGGCCTGCGCCTCGAAGTGGTCGCGGGCCTCGGTCAGCGGCAGGCCGGTGACGGCGGCCAGCTCCGCGGAGACGGCCGCGCCGAAGCCGGCGGGCGCGTTCAGGCCGCTGCCCACCGCCGTGCCGCCGATCGGCAGTTCCGCCAGGCGGGGCAGTGACGAGGTGAGGCGCTCGACGCCGTAGCGGACCTGGGTGGCCCACGCGCCCGCCTCCTGGCCCAGGGTGATCGGCACGGCGTCCATCAGGTGCGTGCGGCCCGACTTGACCAGGGACGTCCAGTCGGCGGCACGGGCCTCCAGCACCGAGAGCAGGTGCTCCAGGGCCGGGATGACGTCGCGCGCCACCGCCTCGGTCGCCGCGACCCGCAGCGTGGTCGGGAACGTGTCGTTGGACGACTGCGAGGCGTTGACGTGGTCGTTCGGGTGCACCTCGCGGCCCAGCGCGCGGGTGGCGAGGGTGGCGATGACCTCGTTGGCGTTCATGTTCGACGACGTGCCGGAGCCGGTCTGGAACACGTCGACCGGGAAGTGCTCGTCGTGCTCGCCCGCCGCGACGGCGTCGGCGGCCGAGGCGATGGCCGCGGCGACTTCGGGTTCCAGTACCCCCAGCCGCTCGTTCACCCGCGCCGCGGCGGCCTTGAGCAGGCCGAGCGCCCGGATCTGGGCGCGCTCCAGGCCGCGCCCGGAGATCGGGAAGTTCTCCACCGCGCGCTGGGTCTGCGCACGCCACAGCGCGTCGACCGGCACCCTGACCTCGCCCATCGTGTCGTGCTCGACGCGGTACTCCTGTTCAGCCATACCACCGAGTTTGGACCGCCTTTCCTTACTGGGCACAGTGGCCTGGAACACCTATGGTCGAAGGATGGAGCTTGAGGTCGACCTGCTGATCGTCGGTGCGGGCCCCACGGGCCTGTTCGCGGCCTACTACGCGGGGTTCCGGGACCTGTCCGTCGCGCTGGTCGACGCGCTGCCGGAGGCGGGCGGCCAGATCACCGCGATGTACCCGGAAAAGATGATCTTCGACGTGGCCGGGTTCCCGGCGGTGCGCGGGCGCGAGCTGGTGACCGCGCTCGTGCAGCAGGCGGACCAGTGGCAGCCGACGTACCTGCTCGGCCGCCAGGCCCGCACCTTGTCCGATGTGGACGGTCGGCTGGAGGTCGGGCTGGCCGACGGCGGCGTGGTGCGCGCCGGCGCGGTGCTGATCACGGCGGGCATCGGCGAGTTCAAGCCGCGTCCGCTGCCCGCGGGCGACGGCTGGCTGGACCGGGGCATGGTGCACTTCGTGCCCAAGCTCAACGTGCACACCGGCCAGGACGTGGTGGTCGTGGGCGGCGGCGACTCGGCGTTCGACTGGGCGCTCGCGCTGCACCCGATCGCGGCCAGCGTCACGCTGGTGCACCGCCGAGCGACGTTCCGGGCGCACCCGCCGACCGTGCGGCAGGTCCGCGAGCTGGGCGTGGAGATCATCACCGACGCCGAGGTGCTCGAGCTGCGCGGCGACCCTGACCTGGCCGAGGTGGAGCTGGGGCTCAAGGGCGGCGACCGCAAGGTGCTGCCGGCGCAGGCCGTGGTGGCGGCGCTCGGCTTCACCGCGGACCTGGGCCCGATCGAGTCGTGGGGCCTGGAGCTGGACCACCGGGCGGTGCTGGTGGACACCACCATGCGCACCGCCCGGGATCGCGTCTACGCGGCGGGCGACGTCGCCCAGTACCCCGGCAAGGTGAAGCTGATCGCCACCGGGTTCGGCGAGGCCGCCACCGCGGTCAACAACATCGCCGTGCTGCTCAACCCCGAGGCCCACTTGTTCCCCGGGCACTCCAGCAACGCGAGTTAAGCGACTACTTGGATCTGTTCCCCCGGGAACAGGTTGTCGTAGAACACCAACGACTCCTGCGGGCCCAGGCGCACGCAGCCGTGCGACTGCGTGTTCGTGTCGCCCTGGTGGAACGCGATGCCGTTCGTGGTGAAGTACACCGCGTTCGGCATCGGCCCGTTGTAGGGCACGCTCCAGTCGTCCTTCACCTTGCGCAGCACGGGATAGGTGCCGACGGGCGTCGCGTAGCCGGGCATCCCGTGGGACACCCGGACCGGCCCGTAGCTGGCGTTCCCGTTGTAGATCAGCCACGCCTCGTTGGTGGACAACCGCACGCACGCGCCGTTCTGCACGGAGCACGGCGTGCCGGTCGCAGCGGAGGCGGGAGCGGGAGTCGCGAGGCCGAGGGTCAAGGCCGCCGCGGCTAACGCCGTCGTGCCGAGCGTCTTCCTCATCGCTATCACTCCTCGGTGTCAGGATTACCCACCGAGGAGTGATCCGACACACCGCGTTACGCGGTCACCTGGACCTGGTCACCCACCCGGAGGGTGTGGAAGTACTTCGCCGCCGCTTCGCGTGACAGGTGGATGCAGCCGTGCGACGGGTCCGTGAGGCTGCCCTCGTGGAACGCGATGCCGTTGCTCACGAAGTAGGTGGAGTACGGCATCTCGGCCATGCCGAAGTCGCGGCTGTAGTCCAGCTCGACCTTCCACAGCACCGAGTGGTAGCCGACGGGCGTCTCGTAGCCGGCCATCCCGGACGTCGTCGGCACCGGCCCGTAGCTGATCTTGCCGCCGCTGATCAGCCACGACTCGTTGGTCGACAGCCGCACGCACGCGCCCTCGGTGATGTCGCAGGGCGTGCCGGGCACGGTCACCGGCGGGGGCGGCGGCGCGGGCTGCGGGTCCGGCGTCGTCTCCGTGGTCTCGGTCGCAGGCGCGGGCGTGGAGGCCGGGGCGGGGGAGGACGGCTCCGACGTCGGTGCGGCGGAGGAAACCGACGAGGAAACCGACGAGGCCGCCGAAGACGGGGCCGCGGCCGGGCCCGAGGCCTCGGACGTCCCGCAAGCCGTTGCCAGGAATGCGATTGCCACCAGTGCTGCCTTGCGCATCGCGCAAACCCCCCAGAGATCGTGCTGTGTGCTGACCCTGGAGACGCCGTCCCGGAGGTTGTGGTTGCAGGCCGCCCGGTAACGAATTGGGAAGGGCCGCCCCACCCGGAGGAGGGACGGCCCTTCGAACGCGAGGACGAGCGGCCTAGACCGCGCCCGCGTACTGGCTGATCCACGAGCGGAACGCCGGCACGTCCATGTAGATCGACGGGCCGGTGGCGCAGGTGGAGCTGTTGTTGCCCGCGCGGCTGGTGGCGCCGACGAGCTGCCACACGCCGTTCACGGACTTGACCTGCGGGCCGCCCGAGTCGCCGTAGCAGGCGCCCGAGTTGCCGTTCGGGTTGTTCGTGCAGATCTCCACCGAGCCGTAGATGCCCAGGCAGCGGCTGTCCTCCACGATCGAGGTGTTCAGCTCCTGCAGGGTGATCGGCGCGCCGCAGCCGCCGCGCGGGGCGCACGTCTGGCCCCAGCCGATGATGCGGGTGGCCGTGCCGACCGGACCCGACGTCGACGCCACCGCGATCGGCGTCTGGCCCACCGAGGTGGACAGGCGCACCAGCGCGATGTCGTAGGACGAGTGGGTCACGACCTGGGCGCCGGACGCGACCGTGCCGCCGCTGGTGCGGTTGGTCGTGCCGATGCGCGCCCGGATGGAGGACGCCGACCGGCCTTGCACGCAGTGCTTGGCGGTGACGACCCAGTTGGCCTTGATCAGCGAGCCGCCGCAGAAGTGGCTGCCCGTGGTGCTCTGCAGGGAGACCATCCACGAGTAGGTCTGCGTGGCGTTGCCGCCGCCCACGATGAACGGGGTGACGCCGCCGTCGGTCGCCGGGGCCGCCGCCGCCCCGGCCGCCGAGGCGAGTGCCGCGCCGACCGCCACCGCGAAGGCGGTGAACAGGGTACGAACCTTCATCGCTTCCTCTCCGTCCCCGGCGCAGGGTGCTCGGGGACGGATCGGAAACTAGGGATGAACGCGGCGTGATCACTACAGCCGATCGGCCGGTAACGCTGGGTTCACAGTTGACAGCGCTGGGTCGCGAACGGCAGCGGTGGGTCGCGAACGGCAGCGGCGAACGCGCTAGGGGAGCGGCGGGAGGGCGTCCTCGCCGGTCGACGGGATGTCGAAGTCGACCGACGAGTACTCGCGCAGCTTGGTCAGCCGGTGGAAGCCGTCGATCATCCGCACCGTGCCGGACTTCGAGCGCATCACGATCGACTGGGTCGTGCAGCCGCCCGCCCGGTAGTGCACGCCGCGCACCAGGTCGCCGTCCGTCACGCCGGTGGCGCAGAAGAACACGTTGTCGCCGCGCACCAGGTCGTCGGTCAGCAGCACGCGGTCCAGGTCGTGGCCCGCGTCCAGCGCCTTCTGCCGCTCCTCGTCGTCCTTGGGCCACAGCTTGGCCTGGATCGCGCCGCCCATGCACTTCAGCGCCGCCGCCGCGATGATCCCCTCCGGCGTGCCGCCGATGCCGACCAGCAGGTCGATGCCGGTGTTCGGCCGGGCCGCCGAGATCGCGCCCGCCACGTCGCCGTCGGAGATGAAGTGGATCCGGGCGCCCGCCGCGCGCACGTCGGCGACCAGCGACTCGTGCCGCGGCCGGTCCAGGACGCACACCGTCACGTCGGAGGCGTCGCTGTGCTTGGCCCGCGCCACCCGGCGGATGTTCTCCGCGATCGGCGCGGTGATGTCGATGACGTCCGCCGCCTCCGGCCCGGTGGCGAGCTTCTCCATGTAGAACACGGCCGACGGGTCGAACATCGCGCCCCGCTCGGCCACCGCGAGCACCGCGAGGGCGTTCGGCATGCCCTTGGCCATCAACGTGGTGCCGTCGATCGGGTCGACCGCCACGTCGCACTCGGGGCCGTTGCCGTCGCCCACCTCCTCGCCGTTGAACAGCATGGGCGCCTCGTCCTTCTCGCCCTCGCCGATCACCACGACGCCGCGCATGGACACGGTGCCGATCAGCTTGCGCATGGCGTCCACCGCCGCGCCGTCGCCGCCGTTCTTGTCGCCGCGGCCAACCCAGCGCCCGGCGGCCATCGCGGCCGCCTCGGTCACCCGGACGAGCTCCAGCGCGAGGTTCCGATCGGGTGCTTCGCGACGACGCTCGGACGGGCTGCTGGCTGTGACCATGAGGTTCCTCCTGCGACTGCGATTACCGGCCGGTAGACCAATCCTCGCACGTCATCACGCCTCGGCCACGTCCTCCTCGGTCACACTGAGTGCTTGATCGATCCGTTCCCGGGCGCCCGCGAGCTGCCGCTCGCAGGTCTTCGCCAAGGCCTCGCCGCGTTCCCACAGCGCCAGCGACTCCTCCAGCGACAGGCCGCCCGCCTCCAGCCTGCGGACCACCTCCACCAACTCGTCCCTGGCCTGCTCGTAGCCCGGCTCGCTCACGTGGACAACTTCCCCAATCGGTTCTGGACGTGCACCACGACGGTCGCGACCGCCTGGTCGTACCCGATGAACGCCTCGGCGAACTCCGCGCCGTCGCCTTCGCGCACGGCGTCGTCGATGCGGTGCTCGGCGGCGGCGACGCGCTTGCGGTGCACCGAGCCGTGGCCCAGCCACCACCGCATCCCGGCGTAGCCGGAGGTCGCCTCGGACAGGTCGTGTAAGCGGTTGATCAACGTCTGCCTGCCCGACGTGCAGCCGGCCACCAGGGACAGCCAGCAGTCGGCGGCGGCCTGGTCGGCCGACACGGCGCGGCTGCGCACGGCGCTCGCGCCCTCGTCGTCGGCTTCGCCCGCGGCGGCCACCGTCAAGGGCAGGAACGTGGGCTCACGTGCGGGGTTCGGCACCACCGCCTCCTTCTTGGGCCGCATTGCCGTCTCCGCCGGCGTGCGCCTCGGCGCCGTCCCCGTCGGAGGTGACGACCGCGTGCACCGCGCCGTCGGCCACGCGCACCCTCAGCCGGGTGCCCGCGGGAGCTTGGGAGGTCGAGCGGAGCACACCGTCGACCCCGTCCGGGGTGACGAGCTGGACCACCGCGTACCCCCGCGCCAGCGTGGCGGCAGGCCCGAGGGTCGTCAAGCGCGCCGTGGTGGCGACCAGCCCGGCCGTCTCCGAGTCGAGCCGGTTCCGCACCGCGCGCCGGGCGCGTTCCCGCAGCCGGTCGACGTCCTCCGCGCGCCGGTCCAGCGGACCGTGCGGGTCCGAGAGCGCGGGACGGGTGCGCAGCGCCGCGAGCAGCTTCCGCTCCCGGTCCACCCAGCCGTGCAGGGCGCGCCTGCTGCGGTCGCGCAGCTGGCGGATCCGCTCGCCCTCCTCCGCGACGTCCGGCACCACCCGCTTGCCCGCGTCGGTCGGCGTGGAGCACCGCAGGTCCGCCACGTGGTCCACCAGCGGTGTGTCCGGCTCGTGCCCGATCGCGGACAGCACCGGCGTGCGGCACTGCGCCACCGCCCGGCACAGCGCCTCGTCCGAGAACGGCAGCAGGTCCTCCACGCTGCCGCCGCCGCGGGCCAGCACGATGACGTCCACTTCGGCGTCGCGGTCCAGAGTCGACAGTGCGGTGAGGATCTGCGGCACCGCCAAGGCCCCTTGCACCGCAACGTTGACCACCCGGAACCGGGCGCCCGGCCAGCGGGCCTGCGCGTTGGTCAGCACGTCCCGCTCGGCGGCCGACGCGCGCCCCGTGACGAGGCCGATCTTGTTCGGCAGGAACGGCGGCTTGCGCTTGCGACGCGGGTCGAAGAGGCCCTCGGCGTTGAGCAGCTTGCGCAGGCGTTCGATCCGGGCCAGCAGCTCGCCGATGCCGACCTGCCGGAT
This sequence comes from Actinosynnema sp. NPDC049800, assembly GCF_040656635.1. Taxonomy (NCBI): domain Bacteria; kingdom Bacillati; phylum Actinomycetota; class Actinomycetes; order Pseudonocardiales; family Pseudonocardiaceae; genus Actinosynnema; species Actinosynnema sp. NPDC049800. Next base: position 70,936 of record NZ_JBFAMT010000005.1, read on the forward strand.
CTCGTCCACGCGCAGGCTCAGCGTGCCGCGGTTGGGGAAGAAGTTGGGCTTGCCGTGCACCACCACCCGGCTGCCCTCGGACAGCTGCAGCTCGCGCACCATGCCGACGGGCGCGGTCAGCTGCATCGACATGTCCACGGACGGGTCGCGGAGGGTGAGGAACGCCGTCGCCGTGCCCGGACGCGCGCTCAGCTGCGTGACCTGGCCCTCCACCCACACGTCGCCGAGCCGGTTGATCCAGTCGAAGATCTTGCGCGCGACCGTGCGCACCGGCCACGGGTTCTCCGGGCTCGACCTGTCGACCTGGGGTTTCTCGGTGCTCGTCCGCTCGGGGTTCACTGGTTCTTGAGGTTCGCGATGCGGCGGGTGAGCATGCCGGTGAACTCGGGGCGGGCGGCGTGCGTGCGCTCGTGCGCCAGCAGCTCCTCGAGGTCCTCCGCGGTCAGGGTGCGCAGACGTGCCCTGAGCTGCGCCAACGACAGCTCGTCGTAGTTCGGCAGCACGGCGGGCGGCTCGGCGGCCAGGGCCTGCTCCTCCACCGCCCACGGGTCGTCGGCGTCGAGGTCGGTCTCGTCGCCGGTGGTCGGCGCGGCGATGCCCTCGTCCTCGTCGAACGTCGCCCACTCGGGCTCCTGCTCCACCGGCCGCAGCACGGACAGCACGTCGTCGCCCTTGATTGCGAGTTCCGTCACCCGCTGCTGGAGCCGCATGGACAGCTGCAGGGCCTCACTGACCACGGTGACCGGGAGGCCCGCGAGTTGCCCCGGGAGCTTCCGGGCCTGCTCGACGGCGGTGACCGCCAGTCCCGCGGCGAGGCGGACGGTCAGGGGCAGTGGCTTCATGCCCTACAGCCTGCCGCAGTCGGCCGTCGGATGCCTACATCCGGCACGCCGTACCCTGGTCGTCATGGACAAGCGAGTGCTCCTGGCCAAGCCGCGTGGCTACTGCGCCGGGGTGGACCGTGCCGTCGTGACCGTGGAGAAGGCGCTCGAGCAGTACGGCGCGCCGGTCTACGTGCGCAAGGAGATCGTCCACAACAAGCACGTCGTGGAGACGCTGTCCCGGCGTGGCGCGATCTTCGTCGACGAGACCGACGAGGTGCCCGAGGGCGCCCTCGTGGTGTTCTCGGCGCACGGCGTGTCGCCCGCCGTGCACGAGGAGGCCGCCTCGCGGCAGCTGCGCACGATCGACGCCACCTGCCCGCTGGTGACGAAGGTCCACAACGAGGCGAAGCGGTTCGCCCGCGAGGACTACGACATCCTGCTCATCGGCCACGAGGGGCACGAGGAGGTCGAGGGCACGTACGGCGAGGCGCCCTCGCACATCCAGCTCGTCGACACCGCCGAGGACGTTGACAAGGTCGTCGTGCGCGATCCGTCCAAGGTGGTGTGGCTCTCGCAGACCACGCTCTCGGTGGACGAGACGATGGTGCGGGTGCGGCAGTTGCAGGAGCGGTTCCCGGACCTGCAGGAGCCGCCGTCGGACGACATCTGCTACGCGACGTCCAACCGGCAGACCGCGGTGAAGACGATGGCGCCGGAGTGCGACCTGGTGCTGGTGGTCGGGTCGAAGAACTCGTCCAACTCGGTGCGGCTGGTCGAGGTGGCGCTGCAGGCGGGCGCGCGGGCGTCGTACCTGATCGACTACGCGCGCGAGGTCGACCCGGCGTGGCTGGAGGGCGTGACGACGGTCGGCGTGACGTCCGGCGCGTCGGTGCCGGACATCCTGGTGATGGAGCTGCTGGAGTACCTGGCGACCCAGGGCTACGGCGACGTCGAGGAGATCACCACGGCGAACGAGAAGATCGCCTTCGCCCTGCCGCGCGAACTGCGCAAGGACATGGTCCGCTAGGACGTGCCGGTGGCACCGGGACGTCCGGCTCCAGGGACGTCCCGGTGATCCGTGGGTCCAGGCGTTGCCGACGTCGCGGCCGGTGCGGTTCGGTGAGGCCGTGGGAGCACGAAGTCCGCGTTGCGGTGCCGCTGCGGTGCGGCCGGTCGGGTTCGGCCAGGTCGGCGATCGGGGGGTGCGCTCGGGTCGGTGGCGGTGAAGCCCCGGCCGAGGGGAGCCCTTTCTCATCCTGCCGGCGGGGTCTGACAATTCTGGCTCCCCGAAGCACTGAGCTGCGCTGACGGCGTAAGCGGTTGGCGCGGGGGTGAAGTTCGCGTTTCCTGGAACGATGAGCAGCGTGCTGATCGGGGTGGAGAACGTCGCCACCCCCAAGTGGGCCCGTCGTCGTGGTGGGACGTCGGTGAGCTTGGGCAAGGCCCTCAAGAGCCTGCCGTCGGCGGTGGCGATGGTGGTTCGGCTCGCCTGGCGCACGTCGCCCCGGCTCACGGTGGCGGCGGGCGTGGTGCACGTGCTGTCCGGTTGCGTGACCGCGTTCGGGCTGCTCGCCACGGCCGACGTGTTCTCCGCGCTGCTGCGTGACGGCCCGACGCCGGAGCGCGTGACGCAGGCGCTGCCCGCGTTGGCGGTGGTGGTGGGGTCGTTCGTGCTCCGCGCGTTGCTCGACACGGCGGTCGCGGCGGTGCAGAGTTCGCTCCGGCCGAGGGTCACGCGTGAGGCGAACGACGAGGTCACCGCCGTCCTGGTCCGCGCCCAGCTCCTCGCCTTCGAGGACGCCGACTTCCGCGAGCTGGCCCGCCAGGGCGGCCGGCGTGGCGTCCGCTCGCTGGAGAGCAGCCTGCGGTACCTGGCGGACTTGCTCTCCGGCGGCATCTCGCTGACCGCGGCCGTGGTCACGGTCGGGTTCCTCAACCCGTGGCTGGCGCCGGCGCTGCTGCTGGCCGCGTTCGCGAACGCCTGGGCGTCGGCGCGGGCGTCCAAGCTGCGCTACGAGCACTTCCTCGACTCGGTGACCCGCAACACGCGCAAGGGCGTGGTGGAGGAGGTCGCCACCGACCGCGACTTCGCGCTGGAACGGCACGCGCTGACGTTGCAGGAACGCCTGCTCGGCGAGCACCGGCGCATCGCGGAGAGCCTCATGGCCGACGAGATCCGGATGGCGCACCGCACGAACATGGTGCGGTTGACCGGACGCGCGCTGGCCGGCGTCGGCACCGCGATCGCCTACGTCGTGCTGGGCTTCCTGCTGCACACCGGCGGCATGGAGCTGGCGCTGGCGGGCACGGCGGTGCTGGCCATGCGCACCGGCTTCTCGTCGCTGGCGTCGACGACCCGGGCGGTCAACTCGCTCTACGAGGACTCGTTCTACATCGACTTCTACCGCAAGCTGCTGGTCGAAGGCGCGGAACGGGCCCAGGGCAGCTCGCCGGTGAAGGCGCCGGAGGACCCGGAGGAGATCACGCTGACGGACGTCTCGTTCACCTACCCGGGCGCGCCGAAGCCCGCGCTGCGGGAGGTGAACCTGACCGTGGCGCGCGGCGAGGTCATCGCGCTGGTGGGGGAGAACGGGTCGGGCAAGACGACCCTCGGCAAGGTGCTGACCGGCCTGTACCCGGCGTCGTCGGGCACGGTCGCGTGGGACGGCGTCGACCTGGCCGAGGCGGACCCGCACTCGGTGCACTCGTCCATCGCGGTGATCGCGCAGGACCCGGCGCAGTGGCCGATGACCGCCCGGCACAACGTGACGGTCGGGCGGCTGGAGCGCGAGGACGACGAGGCGTGGCAGGAGGCGGTGGCGAAGTCGGGCGCGGACGAGGTGCTGGCGAGCCTGCCCGCGGGGCCGGACACCGTGCTGTCGCGGCAGTTCAACGACGGGCAGGACCTGTCCGGCGGGCAGTGGCAGCGGATGGGCATCGCGCGCGGCATGTACCGGGACGCGGCGGTGCTCGTGGCCGACGAGCCGACGGCCGCGCTGGACGCCAAGGCGGAGGCGAGGGTGTTCGAGGGCCTGCGCGAGGCGACCGCGCGGCGCACCACGATCCTGGTGACGCACCGGCTGGCGAACATCCGCAACGCCGACCGGATCGTCGTGCTCGACCAGGGCCGGGTCGTCGAGCAGGGCACGCACGAGCAGCTGATGGCGTTGCGGGGGCACTACTTCGAGCTGTTCGAGCTGCAGGCCTCCGCGTACCGGGGCGGGCTGCTCGCGTCCTAGCCGGGGGTGCGCGGCGGTCGTGACCGGGCGGCGGGTGGAGGGTGCCGCCCGGCGCCCGCCGCCCGGTCAGCTCGTGGCCGTGGCCCTCCCCCCAGCGAAGGTCACGGCCGGCGAACCGCGCGGTCGAGCCTGGCGCACGCCGGTACAGCGGCGGTACAGCGACGGTCTACGACCGGGGTCCGGTGTGCGCTACCTTCGGTGCCGCCTCGGCCGTGGGGAGCCGGGGCGCAGGGAGTGTGCCGAGTGCTGTTCCGGGTCCTGGGCGCGGTCGACGTCGTGCGGTCCGACGGTGTGCGGGTGCCCGTCGACGCCCGGAAACCGCGGGTGCTGCTGGCCACGCTCCTGCTGCACGCGGACGAGTGGGTGAGCGTCGAGCGGCTGGTCGAGGCCCTCTGGCCGGAGGGCGCGCCCGCGTCGGCGGAGAAGAACACCAAGACCTACGTCTGGCAGCTGCGCCGCCTGCTCGCCGGCGAGTGGATCGACGGCGGTCGGGCCGGCTACCGGGTCCGGGTGGCGGAGGGCGGACTCGACGCGCACCGGTTCGAGGACCTGGTCCGCGCGGGACGGCGGCACGGTGACGCGGGCTCGCACCGGCAGGCCGTGGCGGCGTTCGCCGAGGCGCTGGAGCTGTGGCGCGGCGACCCGTTCCGCGACCTGGCCGGCCCCGACGCGGACGCCGTCAAGGCCCGGCTGGTCGAGCGCAGGCTGACGGCGCTGGAAGGGCACGCGGCGGCGTTGTCGGCGCTGGGGTCGCACGAGGAGGCGGCGGTCGCGCTGACCGGGTTGGTCGCGCGGCACCCCTTCCGGGAGCGGTTGCGCGGCGCGCTGATGACCGCGCTGTACCGGGCGGGCCGCCAGGCGGAGGCGCTGGACGTCTACGACGAGGGCCGCGCGCTGCTCGACCGGGAGCTGGGCCTGAGGCCGGGCGAGGAGCTGCGCCGGCTGCACCTCGACATCCTCAACCAGGACCCGAACCTGGCGGTCGGGCGGGAGGCGGCCCCGGCCGGGGTGTGCCCCGCGCAGGTGCCGGCCGCCGTCGCCGGGTTCACCGGACGTGCCGAGCACGTGGAGCGGCTCGACGGCCTGCTGGTGCGCGCCGACGACCGGCAGCCGCCGCCGATCGCGGTCGTCACCGGCACCGGCGGGGTCGGCAAGACCTCGTTGGCGCTGCACTGGGCGCAGCGCGTGCGCGACCGGTTCCCCGACGGGCAGCTCTACGTCAACCTCCGCGGCTACGACCCGGACCTGCCGGTCGGCCCGGGTGACGCCCTGTCCGGCTTCCTGCGCGCGCTGGGCGTCGACTCCCGGGACATCCCGCAGGACCTGGCCGAGCGGTCCGCGGCCTTCCGGTCCCGGCTGGCGGGCAGGCGGGTGCTCGTGGTGCTCGACAACGCCCGCACGGCCGCCCAGGTCCGGCCGCTGCTGCCCGGGTCGCCGGGCTGCGCGGTGCTGGTGACCAGCCGCGACTCGATGCGCGGGCTGATCGCCAAGGACGGCGCGACCCGCCTGCGGCTCGACCTCCTGCCCGCCGACGAGGCCGGCGACCTGCTGCGCGCGTTGATCGGCGACCGCGCGTCGGCGGACCCGCGCGCGGTGGACGTCCTGGTGGAGCTGTGCGCGAGGTTGCCGCTGGCGCTGCGCCTGGCCGCCGAACTGGCCACCGGCCGCCCCGCGGCCTCGCTGGCCGACCTCGCCGGCGAGCTGACCCGGGAACAGGACCGGCTGGACCGGTTGGACGACGACGCCGACCCCCACGCGGCGCTGCGGTCGGCGTTCTCGTGGTCCTACCGGCACCTCCCGCCCGCGGTCGCGCGGGTGTTCCGGCTGCTGGGCGCGCACCCGTGCCGGGAACTCGGCGTCGCCGCGATCGCCGCGCTGACCGGCTCGGACGACGCGGCGGCCCGGCGGCACGTCGACGCCCTGGTCCAGTCGCACCTCGTGGAGCGCACGGCCGACGGCCGGTTCCAGATGCACGACCTGCTGCGCACCTACGCCCGCGGCCTCGCCGCCGAGGTGGACGGCGACGACGGGCGGGACGCGGCCGTGCGGGCCCTGGCGGAGCACTACGTGCGCGTGGCGGCGGTCGCGATGGGGCTGTTCGACCCCGCCGACCACGCCGGGCGGCCGTCCGCGCCGGCGCCGCCCTGCCTGCGCACCCGGGCCGACGCGGTGGGGTGGCTGGAGGCCGAGCGGGCGAACCTCCTCGCGGTCGCCGAGCACGCGGCCCGGCACGGCGACGCCGAGCACGCCGAGGCGCTGACCGCCACCCTGTGGCCCTACTTCCACGTTCGCGGCCACCACGACGAGTCCCTCGCCCTGCACACGCACGCCCTCGTGGCCGGCCGCAGGCGCGCGGACCGGGCCGCCGAGGGCGCCGCGCTCACCGGCTTCGGCGTGGCGTGCGAGCGGCTGGGTCGTTACGAGGAGGCGTTGCGCCACCACGAGCAGGCGGTCGCGGTCGGGCGGGAGACCGGTGACGTGAGCTTCACCGGTCGGGTGCTGAAGAACCTGGGTGTCGTGCTGCGCCGCCTCGGTCGGCACGAGGAGGCGGAGCGGACCTTCCAGGAGGCGCTGTCCATCGCCAGGGCCATCGGCAACCGGCGCGGCGAGGCGGCCGTGCTGTGCAGCCTGGCGCTGGTGCACGAGGCGTCGGGGCGGCACGAGGAGGCGTTGCGGCACATGGACCGGGCGGTGGCGGCCGTGCCGGACGTCGACAACGACCACGCGCTGGTGGGCCACCTGCAGGCGAACCTGGGGCTGGTCCACCTCCGGCTCGGCCGGTGGGAGATCGCCGCGAAGCACCTGGCCGAGGCGCTCGCGGGCGCACGCGCGACCGGCAACCGCGACCTGGAGGCCGAGGTGCTCGACACCCTGGGCGAGCTGGCGACCGCCGGCGGCGACCCCGGGCGCGCCGTCGAGCACCACCACGAGGCGTTGGCGCTGACCCGCCGCACGGGCGACCGGCACGAGGAGGCACGCGCCCACGACGGCCTCGCGCGCGCCTACGCGGCCTGGGACCGGCCGGACGACGCCCGCCGGCACCGGCTGCTCGCGACGCGCCGTGCGCCCGGCGCACGTCCGGTCGACGGCTCCCAGGTGAAAGTCGATCGTCGGGGTTAAGGGCGAACGCCGGCTCCCTTCCCCGGCGCGCGGGAAAGGGAGCGGTTCTCACGGGCGATGTTCAGCCGTGCTCAGTACCACGCTTTGTGGTAGACGTGGTTGTTCGTGCCCTCGACGAAGACGTCGATGCGGTTCGGCCCCCACGAGACGGCCGCCGGGTTGTGCAGGAAAACACCGCCGAGGTTTTCCCAACCCGACCACGACGACCCGTTCCACCACTTGTGCCAGAGCTGGTTGTCGGTGCCCTTGGCGAACACGTCGAGCCGGTTGGCCGACCACGACGACACCGCCGGGCCCGCGGTGATCACGCCGCCGAGGTCTTCCCAGCCGGACCAGGACGAGCCGTTCCACCACTTGTGCCACAGGTGGTTGTTCAGGCCCTCGACGAAGACGTCGATGCGGTTCGCGCCCCACGACACCGCTGCCGGGTTGTCGATGAACACGCCGCCGAGGCTCTCCCAACCGGACCACGACGACCCGTTCCACCACTTGTGCCACAACGCGCCGTCCGAGCCCCTGACGAACACGTCCAGCCGGTTGGCCGACCACGACGACACGGCCGGACCTGCGGTGATGATGCCGCCGAGGTCCTCCCAGCCGGACCAGGACGAGCCGTTCCACCACTTGTGCCACAGGTGGTTGTCCGTGCCGCGGCCGAACAGGTCGATGCGGTTGGGGCCCCACGAGACGGCCGCCGGGTTGTCGATGATGTTGCCGCCGAGGCTTTCCCAGCCCGACCACGAGGACCCGTTCCACCACCGGTGCCAGACGGCCGAGTCGGTGCCGCGGGCGAACACGTCGAGCCGGTTCTCCGACCACGACGACACGGCCGGGCCCGCGGTGACCACGCCGCCGAGGTCGGTCCAGCCCGACCACTGTCTGTCCCCCGCCGCTTCGGGTTCCGCGGCGGCCGCGGTGGCACTCGTCGAGAACAGCGCCAAGAGCACGACGAACAACATCCTGGTGAATGAGATATTCATCGGAAGATCTCCTCAGAGTTCGATGTTTAAAACTCCGAACAGGAGGGAATCTAGCACGGGGCAGTGGTTTCCCAATGGTTGAAAAACCGTTGGTCCACCACGGTTCGAGATCTCCGCATAAATTGTGCTTCACTCAGCCGAGTGGTCACTCGACGTCAATTTCCCGAAGCACGTAATACTGCCGGGCGACCCTCGATCGTGAATCAGGCCGTGAGTTCCAGCGAGGAGCCCTCGCGGGCCTTGCGGACTCGCAACCGGGTCGGGATGCGCTGCCGCAGCTCCTCCACGTGGGAGACGAGGCCGACGACCCGGCCGCCGGCGCGCAGCTCGTCCAGCGTGGTCATCACCAGCTCCAGGGTCTCGGCGTCGAGCGTGCCGAAGCCCTCGTCGATGAACAGCGTGTCCAGCACGGCGCCCGCCGCGACCACGTCGGCCAGGCCCAGGGCCAGCGACAGGGACGCCAGGAACGACTCGCCGCCGGACAGCGTCTTCGCCGGTCGCTGCTGCCCCGAGTAGTCGTCCATGACGTCGAGGCCCAGCCCACCCCGGGTGCCGCGCGGACCGGCCTCGATCGAGTGCACGAACCGGTAGCGGCCCTGGCTCATCCGCTCCAGCCGGGCGCTGGCCGCCACCGCGACCTCCTCCAGCCGGGCGGCCAGCACGTACGTGCGCAGGGTCATGCTCTTGGTGTTCTGCCCGGACCCGTTGATCACGTCGGTCAACGCGTCCAGCTCGGCGAACTCGGCCTCCACGGGCTCCAGCCGCAGCCACGCGTCCCGGAGCCGCTCGGCCAGGTCGGCGGCGCGCGCGGCCCTCGTGCGGGCGTTCGTCAACGCCGTCGCGGCCTCGGTCGCGGCGTCGCTCGCCACCCGGAACCGCTCCTCCGCGCCCGCCACGTCGACCTCGTCGTCCGGGTCGGTGTCGGGCAGCTCGGCCAACGTGCTCTCGGCCGCGGTCCGGGTCTTCTCGACGTCGCGGATCCGGGTCTCCAGCTCGGCGACGGCGGTGGCCGGGCGTGCCGCGGCCAGGGCGTCGGCCACGTCGGCGAACCCGGCGAGCGAGGCCAGCCGCGCCACCTCCAGCCGCTGGTCGGCCAGGCGCTCCTCGTGCTCGGCCACGGCGGCGCGACGCGCGGCCAGCTCGGTCAGCGCGTCGGCCAGGTCGCCGAGGTGCGCCCGGCGCGTGCCGACGTCCGGGAAGTCGCCGCGGGCCTCCTCCAGCCGCGCGCCACGCTCCTCGACGGCCTCCACCAGCTGCGCCCGCTGCGCGCCCGCCTCGGCCAGTTCCCGTTCCAGCGCGCCACGCTGGTCGAGCGCGCGCTGCACCTTGGTCTCCAGCTCGGCCAGCTCGGCCTGCCTGCTCTCCCACTGCTCGGCGCACGCCACCACGGACCGGTGCTCGCGCTCCAGCTCGGCCGGCGGCCGGTCGCCCAGCTGCTCGCGCAGCAACGCCAGCCGTTCGCCCAGCCGGTGCGCCTCCTGCTCGGCCCGCTGCCGCCGGTCCAGGGCGCGCTGGTCCTCGTCGGCGGCGCCGTCCTCGTCCAGGGCCGTCACCGCAGCCGGCATCGGCTGCGCGGGCGACGGGTGCTCGGCCGACCCGCACACCGGGCACTCGTGGCCCGCGCGCAGCCGGCCGGCCAGCTCGACCGCCATCCCGTCCAGCCGTTCCCGGCGGATCCGGAGCAGCTTCTCGCGGGCCTTCTGCTGCGCGTCCACCGCGTCCCGCCGCGCCTCGTCCGCCTCCCGGAACGCCCGCTCCACGCGCGGCAGCTCGGCCGCGGCGGCGGCCAGCCCCGACACCTGCGGCAGCCGGGCCGCGGCCTCCGCCGCCTCCTCGACCGCGCCCCGCGCGGCGGCCAGCCGGTGCGGCACCTCGTCCAGCTGGGTGACCAGGGCGGCCAGCCGCTGGGACGTGGTGGCGACGTCGCGGTCCAGCTGTGCGATCCGCCGCTGGTCGACGCGCTGCCGCTCGGCTTCGGCGGCCAGGCTCGTGAGCCCGCCCGCCTCCTCGCGCAGGCGTTCGGCGTCGCCGCGCAGGTCGGAGCCCTCGTAGCCGAGGGCGGACACGGCCGCGGCCGCCGCCCGCTCCTGGGCGACGGCGGCGTCGAGCTCGCGCGCCAGCTTCACCGCGCGGTCCTGCGCGGGCGCCACGACCGCCGCCTGCCGGGCCGCGTCGCGTTCGGCGACCCACGCCCGCAGGCTCGGCTCCACCTCGGCGAACCGGTCGAGGTGGCGGCGCGCGTCGCGCACCCGGCGGACCCGCTCGTGCCGCGCCCGCGCCTCCTGCCACTCCCGCTCGGCCGCGGCGCGCCGCCCGGAGGCCTCGGCCGAGAGCCGCTCGGCGTCGCGCTCGTCCTCGTCCAGCCGCTTGAGCAGGGAGCTGAGCCACTCCTGGTCGCCGCCGCCCTCGGGCAGCTCCTCCAGCGCGACCTCGGCGACCTTCAGCGTCAGGTCGCGGTGCTCCTGGCCGAGCTGCGCGACCTCGCGCCTGCGTTCGGCGCGGCGTTCCCGGAACCACTTCTCCACGTCCAGGAACCGCTCCGTGCCGAACAGCTTCTCCAGCAGCTTCTCCCGCTCGGCGGTCTCCGCGCGCAGGAACCGGGCGAACTCGCCCTGCGGCAGCAGCACCACCTGGAAGAACTGCTCGGCCGTCATCCCGAGCAGGCCCTCGACCTCGCGGGCCACGTCGTCGATGCGGCTGTGCCCCTCGCCGGTCCACCCGCTGACCCACGTCAGCGACACCTGCGCCTGCTGCCGGGTCGCGCCGTCGCCGCGCTTCTTCGGCCGCTCGTACTCGGGGCTGCGCTTGATCCGGAACCGCCTGCCGCGCACGGTCAGCTCCAGCTCCACGTACGTGGGGGTGTCGCGGTCGGCGTAGTCGCAGCGCAGCCGCTTCACGTCGCCGCGCGCGCCGGGGACCTTGCCGAACAGCGCGAACGCCACCGCGTCGAGCAGCGTCGTCTTGCCCGCGCCCGTGTCGCCGTGCAGGAGGAACAGGCCGTCCGCGCCGAGCAGGTCGAAGTCGACCTCCTCGAGCCGCGCGTACGGGCCGAACCCGCTGACCGCCAACCGGTGCAGCTTCACGACTCGTCCTCCCGGGCAGCCGCGGCGAACGCCTCGCGCAGCAGGTCCAGCTCGCGCGGGCCGGGCTGGTCGCCGCGCACGTCCTCGACGAAGCAGCAGGCGATCTCCTCGTCGCCGCGGCCGCGCACCCGTTCGGCGAACCGCAGCTCGCCGGTCCGCCCGCCCTCCGGCCGCCACTCCACGTGCACCGCGTGCGGGAACCGCTTCTGCAAGCGGCGCAACGCGTCCAGCGGGCGCACCCGGTCGGTGAGCGTGACCGAGAGGAAGTGGTCCTCGACCGGCTCGTGGTCCGGGTCGAGCAGCAGGTCGTCGAGCGAGCCGCTCACCGCCGACAGCGCGCGGGGCACCGGCAGCGACCTCCGCTGCACCCCGGCCAGTCCGCCCGCGCCCAGCTCGACCAGCCACACCGACTTGTGGTGCCGCGCCTCGGAGAACGAGTACGCCACCGGGCTGCCCGAGTACCGCAGGTGCTCGGCCAACGTCTGCTGGCCGTGCAGGTGGCCCAGCGCCACGTAGTCGACCCCGGCGAACACCGCGCCCGACACGTCCTGCACGCCGCCCACCGCGATCGTGCGCTCCGACTCGCACGGCTCGCCGCCGGTCACGAACGCGTGCGCCATCACCACCGACCGGGTGCCCGGTCGGGCCGCGAGGTCCAGCTTGATCCGCCGCATCGCCTCGGTGAGCACGCCGCCGTGGCCCTTGGCCTCCACGCCGAGCGTGTGCCGCGCCGTCTCCGGTTCCAGGAACGGGATCCCGTAGACCGCCACCGGACCGTGCTCGTCGGCGAACAGCACCGGGTCGTGCAGCTCGGCCACCCGCGTGCGCAGGTGCAGGCCGCCCGCCTCGGCGAACGCGCCGAGGAAGCCCAGCCGGGCCGCCGAGTCGTGGTTGCCCGGCGTGATCACGATCTTCGCGCCCGCCTCGCGGAGTCGCTTGAGCACCCGGGAGCACACCGCGACGGCTTCCGCGTTCGGCACGGCCCGGTCGAACAGGTCCCCCGCCACGACGACCGCGTCGACCCGTTCGTCCGACACCGTGTCGGCGAGGCCGCTGAGCACCGCTTCCTGCTCTTGCAGCAGGTCACGGCCGTGGAAGGTGCGCCCCACGTGCCAGTCGGACGTGTGCAGGATCAACACGTCGGCCACGCTAGGGCCGGCGGGCCCTCTGATCGTCCAACCCGCTCGGCGTGTCGCTCGAACGTGTGGTCGGACACCTGTGCGCGATGATCGGGGGATGACGGCGGTCCTCAGCACGGCGGCGGTGGTCGTGGCGCTCCTGCTCGCGGGTGCGTTGGTGTTCCTGTGGCGGCTCTACCAGGACAGCGTGCGGCGCACCGACGCCGCGCTGGCCGCGGTGCGGGCCGAACGGGAACGCGGCGACGCGCAGTGGGCGGCGTTGCAGCGCTACGAGGTGGCGTTCTCCTCGGTCAGCGGACGCGGCGAGCTCGGCGAGAAGGTGCTGGTGGAGACGGCGCGGGTGCTCGGCCTGCGCGAGGGGATCCACTTCGACCTGCAGGTGGACGTGGCGGGCGGCGGTTCGGTGCGGCCGGACCTGGTGCTCAACGTCGGCGGCGGTCGGCGGGTGCCGGTGGACGCGAAGATGAGCATGGCCACGTGGGCGGAGGCGGTGGAGACCGACGACGCGACCGAGCGCGTCGACGCGCTGCGCGTGCACGTGCGCAACATCCGGGCGCGGGCCGCGGAGCTGGCGGGCAAGGGCTACCAGCGGTGGGCCGACGCCATCTACGGGACGATCATGTTCGTGCCGAACGACGGCGCGGTGGTCGCGGCCCTGGACACGGACCCCGAGCTGCTGCGGTGGCTGCTCGACCGGCGGGTGTTCCTGTGCGGGCCGACCGGGTTCGCGGTGATCGCGTCGGCGGCGATGTTCGCGGTGACCGACCGCGCGCTGGCCGACGACGTCGAGCAGGTCAGGGCGGCGGCGTCGCGGGCGCACCGGGCGGCCGACGGCGCCATCGACGCGGTGAACCTGTCGAGCACGCACCTGCAGCGGTTCCTGTCGGCGCGGCGGCGCGAGCTGGACGCGTTGGAGGGTTTCCGGGCGGCCGTCGAGCCGCTGAGCAACGCGTCGTCCGACGTCACACCCCTGCCGCTGGTGCGGCGGACGGACGAGGCGGGCCTCGGTGCACCCTTGGACGCCCGAGAGGCGTAATAGAGTGTGTCGGGACTGAGCCGAACGAGGAGTGTGCGTGACCGCTGCAATGCGTGACGACTCGCGCAGCGAGCCGGAGGACGACGAGTACACCGCCGTCCGCTGGAACGACCGCGCCATGTTCGGCAGCTTCCGGGGTCTGCCCTGGTGGGCCGCGGTGCTCATCGCGTTCGTGGTGGCCATCGTCGGCACGTTCGTCGACGTCAACTCGGCCGCGCACACCGTGGGCTGGGTGTTCGCCGTGACGTTCTTCGTGGGCTGCGTCGGCGCGGTGGTGTTCGTCGAGCGGCGCTCGATGTTCGGCCCGGTCGTCCAGCCGCCGCTGGTGCTGGCGATCGTGGTGCCGGTCCTGGTGATGCTGACGCAGGGCATGCCCGGTGGCGGGCTGGCGGCGGTCGGCCTGGCGCTGGGCAAGCCGTTGATCGACGGTTTCCCGGCGATGGCGATCACGACGGCGTGCACGGTGATCATCGGCATCGTCCGCGTGACGACGCAGAAGGACCCGAACCGGCCGACCAAGGACGAGAAGCGGGAGGCGAAGCGGAAGCCGGACAAGCCCCGCCGCGCCGACCGCCAGGACCGCCCCGACCGCCCGGCCCGCGCCGAGAAGCCGGAGCCGGAGGACCGCCCGAAGAAGCGCCCCCGCGCCGACCGCGGCGAAGCGCCCGCGGACCGCCGCCGCCCGGCCACCGACGAGGACCGCCCCCAGCGCCCCCGCCCGCCGGCCGGCTCCCCGGACCGCCCCCGTCGCCCGGCCCCGCCGCGTGACGGCGCCCGGCCGCCTCGCCGTCCCCGCCCCCCGCGTGACGAGGCCTGACAGGCGTCACCGACCGGGCGCGACCGGCCACGTCCAGGCGAGGCGGACGATGACGGCGACCAGCGCCACCTCCACGGCGCTGCCGACGAGGTAGTAGACCCACGTCTCGCCGACGCACGACGCGATGAGGGTGATCGCGTAGAGCACGCCGACGACGATGGTGACGATCCGGTTGACCCGTGCCTCGAGCACGAGCGACAGGACCACCATCAGGATCGGCGGCAGGAGGTAGATCAAGGTCGAGACCAGGAACACCTGGTCGACCGCGAACGGCGTGCCCGCCACCTCGCCGTCGAGCGCGGCGTCGAGGACGTCGGCGCGGTAGAACCCGAAGATGTCGACGTAGGCGAACGTGAACAGCACCGCCGTCCACAGCGCGCCGAGCACGAGCTTCACGTCGACCGGGGTGTCCCGGTACTGCTTCCCAGGTGTCGTCCGCACGGCCATCCGCTCCTCCTGTGGGGGGCTCCGGAGGTCCAGCGTGATCGTGCCGGGCGCGGACCACATCGGGCTCTCGGCCGACGTCCTCCCGGCCGGTCGGCCGGTGCCCGAGCGGTACTTCCGGTCAGGACTCGTGGGCGAGCAGCCAGCGCTTCACGTCCGCGCCCCAGCGGAAGTTGCCGATCGCGCCGCCGGTGCGGATCACCCGGTGGCACGGCACGAACAGGGTGGCCGCGTTGCGGGCGCACGCGGTCGCGGCGGCGCGCACCGCGGACGGCCTGCCCGCGAGCAGGGCGTAGTCGGCGTAGCTGACCGGCTTGCCCGCCGCGACGGTTCGCAGCGCCTCCCACGCCTGCTGCATGAACTCGCCCCCGCGCTGCCGGACCGGGACGTCGGCGATCGCGTCCAGGTCGCCCGCGTGGTAGGCGCGCACGGCCCTGGTCACCGCGCCCAGGTCGCGACGGTGCGCGAGGGTCGTCGGGCGCAGTGACGGCGAGACCTGGGGCAGCAGCTCGTCCACGTCCGCGGTCCACCCGCTGGCCAGGACGGCGCCGTCCATGGCGACGACGGTGGTGAAAGGGCTGATCGGGGTGTCGACGGTCGACACGTGGCCGGTGCTCACGCGGTCCTCCTCAAGTGCATCGCGGCGTACGAGCGCCACGGGCGCCACGCGATGTTGTCGCTGGTCAAAGGGATGTCAGGGGCGCCGAGCACGCGCATCACCACGTACGAGGCGACCTCGGGGCCGACGCCGGGGAACGCCGACAGCTCGGCGTGCAGCTCGTCCGCGTCACGGCCGACGTCGACCCGCAACGTGCCGTCGGCCAGGGCCCGCGCCACCGGCGAGTCGATCGCCGAGGGCGCCGGGTACAGGTGCGTCACCGGACCGTCGGGTTGCTCCAACGGCTCGCCCGGCGCGTCGTGGCCGAGCGCCCTGAGCAGGGTCTCCGCGCCGTCGACGCTCCCCGGCAGCCGCACGCCCGGCCGGGCGACGACCGACGGCCGCAACGCCGGGTCGGCGGCCAGGAAGTCGTCCACCGCCACCGGGTCGGCGTCCAGGTCCAGCAGCCGCCGCACCCGGCTCACCGCGCTGCCCAGGTCGCGCAGGTCGGTCAACCGCAGCGAGCACGACACGTGCCCCGCCGCGGGCTCCAGCAGCACGGTCGCCTGGCCGTGCGGCAGGCGCAACGACCGCGCGTAGCAGCGGTCCGTCACGTGCTCGACGCCCGGGATCGCGTGCGCCCGGAAGTACGCCAGCAGCCCCGCCGCGTCGAACGGCGGCCGGTACGGCAGGCGCAGCGTGATGCGGCCCGGCGTGGTCGACGCGGCACGGGTCGAGCGCATCGCCGACGGCGTGGCCGCGAACACCGCCCGGATCGTGTCGTTGAACTGCCGCACGCTGGCGAAACCGGCCGCGAACGCGATGTCCGCGAACGACAGGTCCGTCGTCTCGATCAGCAGCCTCGCGGAGTGCGCGCGGTGCGCACGTGCCAGCGCCAGCGGTCCGGCGCCCAGCTCGGCGGTCAGCACGCGGGTCAGGTGGCGCTCGGAGTAGCCCAGGCGCGCCGCGAGCCCCGGCACGCCCTCCCGCTCCACCACGCCGTCGGAGATCAGGCGCATGGCGCGGGCGGCCAGGTCGGCCCGCAGGTTCCACTCCGGCGAGCCGGGCACGGCGTCGGGCAGGCACCGCCGGCACGCCCGGTAGCCGGCGGACTGCGCCGCCGCCGCGGTCGGGTAGAACTCGGCGTTGCGGCGCTTCGGCGTCACGGCGGGGCAGGACGGCCGGCAGTAGATCCGGGTCGTGCGCACCGCGAGGATGAAGCACCCGTCGAAGCGGGCGTCGCGGGCGGCGACGGCCCGGTAGGCGCGTTCGTCGTCGAGGAGCATGCGACCCACTCTGCCAGGGGCGGGACGTGGGGTCTCGCGGGAATCGGACACGGCGTTGGGGGCGCGTAGACTCACCCACCGTGAGTTTGACCCTCGGTATCGTCGGCCTGCCCAACGTCGGCAAGTCCACCCTGTTCAACGCCCTCACGCGCAACGACGTGCTGGCGGCGAACTACCCGTTCGCGACCATCGAGCCGAACGTCGGCGTGGTGCCGCTGCCGGACGCCCGCCTGGCGAAGTTGGCGGACATCTTCGGCTCCGAGCGCGAAGTGCCGGCGGTGGTGTCGTTCGTCGACATCGCGGGCATCGTGAAGGGGGCGTCCGAAGGCGCGGGGTTGGGGAACAAGTTCCTCGCCAACATCCGCGAGGCGAACGCGATCTGCCAGGTCATCCGGGTCTTCGACGACTCCGACGTGATCCACGTCGACGGTCGCGTCGACGCGACCGCCGACATCGAGACGATCAACACCGAGTTGATCCTGGCCGACCTCCAGACCCTGGAGCGGGCCATCCCGAGGCTCGAGAAGGAAGCCCGCACGCAGAAGGACCGCCGTCCCGCGCTGGAGGCGGCGCAGAAGGCGCGCGAGGTCCTCGACGGCGGGCGCACGCTGTTCGCCGCGCAGTCCGAAGTGGACGGTGAGCTGCTGCGCGAGCTGAGCCTGCTGACCTCGAAGCCGTTCCTGTACGTGTTCAACGCCGACGAGGCCGTGCTCACCGACGAGGCGAAGCTCAAGGAGCTGCGCGAGCTGGTGGCGCCCGCGGACGCGGTGTTCCTCGACGCCAAGGTCGAGGCGGAGCTGCTGGAGCTGGACGAGGAGTCCGCGCGCGAGCTGCTGGAGTCGATCGGGCAGCACGAGCCGGGCCTGTACTCGTTGGCGCGGGCGGGCTTCCACACCCTGGGCCTGCAGACCTACCTGACCGCGGGCCCGAAGGAGTCGCGGGCCTGGACGATCCCGAAGGGCGCGACCGCGCCGCAGGCGGCCGGGGTGATCCACACGGACTTCGAGCGCGGCTTCATCAAGGCCGAGGTGGTCTCGTTCACCGACTTGGTGGAGGCGGGCTCCATGGCCGCCGCGAAGGCCGCCGGCAAGGTCCGCATCGAGGGCAAGGACTACGTCATGGCCGACGGCGACGTGGTGGAGTTCCGCTTCAACGTCTGACCGGTTGATCGAAGGAGGTCGGACAGCTCCTCCGGCCTCCTCGGCATGCCCCCGCCGTCCTTCAGGGTGGTACGATATCCGGTACCAGAGAAGAGGGGGTGCCCGCCGTGTCCATCACCGCGAGCGAGGCCCGTAGAGACCTGTTTCCCCTGATCAAGAGGGTCAACGAGGACCACGACGCCGTCGAGATCGTGTCCAAGCACGGAAACGCCGTGCTGGTTTCCGCCGAGGACTACGCCGCCCTGCGCGAAGGCTCCTACCTCCTGCGCTCGCCCGCGAACGCTCGTCGGCTGCTCAAGGCCTACGAGAACGCGCTGAGCCGGATCAACCTCTCCGAGCGTGCGCTGATCGACCCGGATGCGGCAGACGCGGACAAGGGTGGCGAGTGAGGCTCGTCTTCGAAGAGCACGGCTGGGAGGACTACACGTCCTGGCTCAAGAACGACCGCAAGACGCTCGCCCGGATCAACAAGCTCATCGAGGACGTCCTCCGCGACCCGTTCACCGGGATCGGCAAGCCCGAGCCTCTCAAGCACCACCTCCCGGGTGCTTGGTCGCGCCGGATCGATGACGAGCACCGGCTGGTCTACCTCGTCGTCAACGACGAGATCGTCATCCTCGCGGCCCGTTATCACTACTGATCGAGGGAGAGTTGCCCGGAGCCGGCGTACCCGGGAACTGCGACCGGATCTTGCTACCACATTGGTAGCATCACGGCATGGCGATGACGTTGCGGCTGTCCGACGAGCAGGAACGCGCGCTCGCCCTGCTCGCCGAGGCGGACGGGGTGAGCAAGCACGAGGCCGTGGTGCGCGCGATCGCCGACGCCGCCGCACGCCGGGTCCGCCAGGACCGTGTACGAGGCCTCTCCGCTGAGGGGCGCGCGCGGTACGCGGGGCTGCTCGACCGGCTCGCGCAGTGACCGTGGAGTACCTGACCCTGGAGGACCTGCTGGCGCTCGCGGACGACTTGGGCGTGCCCCAGGTCCGCGACGTGGGCCTGCTGGACTCCGCCGCCCACCGGCCGCGGTCGTCGCTGATGGGGCAGGACGCGTACGAGGGCGTGCACGAGAAGGCCGCCGTGCTGCTGGAGTCGATCCTGCGCAACCACCCGTTGATCGACGGGAACAAGCGGCTGGGGTGGATGTCGGCGTTCGTCTTCTACGGCCTCAACGGGATCGACCTGGACGCGCCGGAGGACGACGCCTACGACCTGGTGATCGCGCTCGCGACCAGTGGGATCGGCCACCCGGAAGCCGCCGCGCGCCTGGCCGGCTGGACCAAGCCCGACCCGACGCCTCCCCGCGCCGCGCCGGAGTTCCGGTTCACCGACCCGGCATGAGCTTGGCCAGGTCGACGTCGATCTCGAACGGCACGGTGAGGTGCAGCGAGTCGCGGAACACGCCGGTGGGCGCGTAGGACTTGGTCGGCTCGTCCAGTTCGTAGACGTGCACGACCGGGCCGCCGGCCTCGTCCTCGACCAGCCAGTAGTGCCGGATGCCGGCCGCCGCGTACTTGCGCAGCTTCACCGTGCGGTCGCGGAAGGCGGACTCGGCTGAGACGACCTCTGCCACCAGCAGCACGTCGACGGGCTCGAACCACGTCTGGTCCGGGTCGTAGGGCGAGGACGTCACGATGACGTCGGCTTCCGGGCGGTTCCGGGCGTCGAGTCGCACGGTCATCCCCTGCACGGCCTCGATGCCGCCGGGTGCCCCGTCGTCGAGCGCTCGGGTGAGCTCCGAGAGGAGGCGGCTGTGCCACGACCGCTGCGGGTACATCCGGAAGACGAGCGTTCCGTCGATCAGTTCGGTGTGGCGGGGAGCGTCGGTCAGGAGGTCCAGGTCTTCGGCGAACCAGCCTTCCTCCCGTGGCGGGCACATCCAACCGGGCAAGGTGTTCATGGCGGTGGACGCTAGGTCGTGAGCAGGTGCCCTGGTAGTCGCACGATGGCATGGCGCGACCACGGCGACGGACCGGTGGGGCGGAGCACCGAGCCGTGAACAGACCTCGGGGCGGTGGGCTCAGGTGAGCCCACCGCCCCGAGGTACTGTGCTGAAGGCGTCAGCGCACCTGGTTGCGGCTGTGGCGGGCCAGGGCGAAGACGCCCCCCGCGGTGGCGAGCATGGCCAGGGCAGAGACGGCGAACACGACGATGTCGGTGGTCATGCGATTTTTCCCCTTGCGTTGATCTCCCACTCGTCTTGACGTCCGGGTACCCGGTTTCGTGGCCCGACAGTCGTGTAATTCACACGATCGTGGAGGTAGAGGCAGTGGGACTGCGCGCACTTGAGGGGCGGGTGCTCGCCGTCGCGCCGTGGATCCTGGGCGCGTCCCTGCTCGGGCACCTGGCGATGGTGGCGTTCCAGACCAAGATGACCATGGTGGACCTGATGGTCTACCGGAACGCCTCACCCGAGCTGTTCACCGGTTTCCTCTACGACTGGCGGCTCAAGGAGTTCTCCGACCAGTTCGCCCTGCCGTTCACCTACCCGCCGTTCTCCGCGCTGGTCTTCGTGCCGCTGTCGTGGTTGCCGTGGGGCGTGGCCCGCTGGTTCTGGCAGCTCGCCTGCCTCGCCTGCCTGTGGTTCGTCACCCGCAAGTCCCTCCAGCTCGTCGGCAGCAACGACCCGCGCCGCGCGATGCTGTGGACCGGCCTGTTCGTGTGGGTCGAGCCGGTCCGCACGACCCTGAACTACGGGCAGATCAACCTGGTCCTGGCCGCCCTCCTGCTCGCCGCCATGGTCGACGCCCGCAACTGGCGGCAGGGCGCGGGCGTCGGCATCGCGGCCGGGTTGAAGCTCACGCCCGCCATCTCCGGCCTCTACTTCCTGGTCAACCGCCGCTACCAGGCCGCCGTGTGGTCGGTCGTGGCGTTCTTCGGCACGGTCGGGCTCGGCTACCTGATCTCGCCGCGCCTGTCGACCGAGTACTGGTTCCACCTGCTCGGCGACGCCTCCCGCGTCGGCCCGGTCGGTTCGGCGATCAACCAGTCGCTGCGCGGCGCGCTGTCGCGCACGGTCGGGTACGACATCGGGACCGGGCCGATCTTCCTGGGCGCCGTCGTGGTCGCCGCCGTGCTCACGGGGTTCGCGCTGCACGCGTCGGTGAAGGCCAAGGACGTGGTGGCGATGATCGTGTCCGTCCAGTTCCTCGGCCTGCTCGTGTCGCCGATCTCGTGGAGCCACCACTGGGTGTGGGCGGTGCCCGCGCTGATGTGGCTCGTCTACGCGGCCAAGCACCGGCTCGCCACGATCACGGCCGTCGCGTGGATCCTGGCGATCGGCAGCTACCTGATCTCGTTCCTGCTCAAGACGCAGCCGTCGATCTGGATCGTCTCGCGCCCCTGGTACTACTCGGCGCTGGGCTGGGTGTACCCGGCCGTGGGCGTGCTCACGCTCGTCACGGTCGCCGTGGTGCTCCGGCAGCGGACGTCGTCGACGTCACAGGAAGACGTCGAGCACCCCGTCGATCTCCTCCGCGAGTGACACGTCCAGCGCGGTGATCCCGCCGCTGGAGTGCGTGCCGCAGCGGAACGTGAGCGTGCGCCAGCGGATGTCGATGTCGGGGTGGTGGTTGTCGTTCTCCGCGATCTCCGCCACCCGGTTCACCACCTGCAGCGCCTGGGCGAAGCTCTCCAGCTCCACCGTGCGCACCAGCGCGGCGTCCTTCGCCTGCCACGAGGGCAACGAGGTCAGCGCGGCGGTCACCTGGTCGTCGGTCAGCAGCTCGGCCATGGCCCCGATCGTCCCACCGAGCGGGGTAAGCTGCGCGTTCGCCACGGGAGTCCGGTGCTGCGCCGGGCTGAGAGGAAGGCGCGCGAGCCTTCGACCGTCCACACCTGATCCGGGTCATGCCGGTGTAGGGAGAGATGATGTTCCGACGAGTGCTGCCCGCCGTGACCGCGTTCGCGCTGCTCACGGCCTGCTCGGTGACCACGTCCAGCACACCTCCGCCGGGGGAGCGGGTCGTCACGCTGGTGACGCACGACTCGTTCGCCCTCAGCCCCGGGCTGCTGGAGCAGTTCAAGGCCGACACCGGCATCACGATCAAGCCCCTGGCCAGTGGTGACGCCGGCGAGGTGACGAATAAGCTGGTCCTGACCAAGGACGCCCCGATCGGCGACGTCGCCTTCGGCGTGGACTCCACGTTCGCGTCCCGCGCCCTGAAGGAGGGGGTGTTCGCCGAGTACGCGAGCCCCGAGGCGCAGCAGGGCGCGCAGCGCTACCAGCTCGACCCGCCGAACCGGCTGCACGCCGTCGACGTCGGCGACGTGTGCCTGAACATCGACGTCGCGGCGTTCAAGGACGTCGGCGAGCCCAAGCAGTACGCCGACCTGGCCGACCCGAAGTACAAGGACATGCTGGTGGTCGAGGACCCGGCGACGTCCTCCCCGGGCCTGGCGTTCCTGCTCGGCACGATCGCCACGTTCGGCGAGCAGAACTGGCAGAACTACTGGGGCCAGCTCAAGGCCAACGGCGTGAAGGTCGTCAGCGGCTGGGAGGAGGCCTACACGCAGGACTTCTCCGGCTCCAGCGGCAAGGGGCCGCGGCCGATCGTGGTGTCCTACGCGTCGTCGCCGTCCGCGGAGATCGGTGACGACGGCGCGCCGCGCACCAAGGCGCTGCTGGACACGTGCTACCGCCAGGTCGAGTACGCGGGCGTGCTGAACGGCGCGAAGAACGCCGAGGACGCGAAGAAGGTCCTGGACTTCCTGCTCGGCGAGCAGGTGCAGGCCGACGTGCCGGGCCAGATGTACGTCTACCCGTCGCGGGAGGGCGTCGCGCTGCCGGAGGCGTGGACGAAGGCCGCGCCGCTGCCCGCCTCCGCGCGGTCGCTGCCGGCCGCCGAGGTCGACGCGAACCGCGAGCGGTGGGTCCAGCAGTGGCGCGCGTTGGTCCAGGGCTGAGCACACGGCCGGGTCCACCCCAGCGACGACGTCCGAGCCCTCGCCTGGCCTGGTCGCTCGCCGCGCTGCTGCCGCTGGCGTTCCTGGGCGTGTTCTTCGCGTGGCCGGTGCTGGCGATCGTCGCGCTCGGCCTGGACGAGGGCGGCGTGCTGCCGGTCCTCGCCCGGGCCGACACGTGGGACCTGGTCGGGTTCACCCTCGGCCAGGCCGCCGCGGCGACGACGTTGGCGCTGGTCACGGGCCTGCCGGTGGCGTTCCTGCTGGCCCGGTGCCGGGTCCGGGGCACGGGGCTGGTGCGCGCGGCGGTGATGGTGCCGTTCGTGCTGCCGACCGTGGTGGTGGGGCTGGCGTTCCGGGCGTTGTGGCCCGACGGCGGCGTGCTGCCGATCGTGCTGGCCAACGCGTTCTTCAACGTCGCCGTGGTCGCCCGCACGGTCGGCGGCCTGTGGGCTCGGGTCGACCGGCGGGCGGAGGACGCGGCACGGGCCCTGGGCGCGTCCCGCGCCCGCGCGTTCACCTCCGTCGTGCTGCCGTCGTTGGCGCCGGCGATCGGGTCGGCGGCGTCGGTGGTGTTCCTGTTCTGCGCCACCAGCTTCGGCGTGGTGCTGGTGCTCGGCGGCGCGCGGCACCGCACCGTGGAGACCGAGATCTACCTGCGCACGGTGGAGCTGTTCGACCTGTCGGGCGCCGCCGCGCTGTCGCTGGTCCAGTTCGTCGCCGTGATCGCGGTGCTCGTGATCGGCGGCCTGGCCCGCCGCAAGCGCGAGAAGTCCCTGTCGCTGCGGATCGAGCCACCCCGCCGGCCCACCGGCGGCGAGTGGGGCGTGGTCGTCGCGGCGTGGCTGGTCGTGGCGGCGCTGCTGGCCCCGGTCGTGGGGCTGATCGCCCGATCCCTGGCCACCGACGACGGCTGGAGCTTCGCCGGGTACGCGGCGCTGGCGGGCACGGGGGAGCGCGGCACGCTGGCGGTGTCCGGGCTGGACGCGGCGCTGAACTCGGTGCGCACGGCCACCGACGCCACGCTGGTGGCGCTGCTGGTCGGCGTGACGTCCTCGATCGTCCTGGTGGGGTTGCGGCGGCACCGGTCCTGGTTCGCGGAGACCCTGGACACCGCGCTGATGCTGCCGCTGGGCGTGTCCGCCGTGACGCTCGGCTTCGGCTACCTGATCACGATGGACGCGCTGCCCGGCGACTTCCGCACCTCACCGCTGCTGGTGCCGTTGGCGCAGGCGTTGGTGGTGACGCCGTTGATCGTGCGGATCGTGCTGCCGGTGCTGCGCGCGGTGGACGAGCGGCTGCGGCAGGCGGCGGCGACGTTGGGCGCGAGCCCGTGGCGGGTGTGGCGCGAGGTGGACCTCCCGCTGGCGTCGCGGTCGCTGCTGGCGGCGGCCGGGTTCGGGTTCGTGGTGGCGCTGGGCGAGTTCGGCGCGACGAGCTTCCTGGCCCGGCCGGACGCGCCGACGCTGCCGGTGGTGATCGCGCGGCTGATGTCCCGGCCGGGTGAGCTGAACAGCCAGATGGCCTACGCGGCGTGCGCGTTGCTGATGGTGGTGACCACGGTGGCCGTGCTCGTGATCGAGCGGTTGCGCGTGCCGAGCGGCGGGGAGTTCTGATGTCGTTGCGGGTCGGCGGGTTGAGCGTGGCCTACGGGCCGGTGACCGCGGTGTCCGAGGTGGACCTGTCCATCGGGGACGGCGAGGTGGTGGCGCTGCTCGGGCCGTCCGGGTGCGGCAAGTCGACGTTGCTGCGCGCCGTGGCCGGGCTGGAACCGCCTACCGCGGGCACCGTGTCGTGGGACGGCGTCGACCTGGCCGGCACCCCCGTGCACCGGCGGGGTTTCGGGTTGGTGTTCCAGGACGGCCAGCTGTTCCCGCACCGCGACGTGGCGGGCAACGTGGCGTTCGGGCTGCGGATGCGCCGGGTGGAGCGGGAGGCGCGCGAGAAGCGGGTGGCCTCGCTGCTGGACCTGGTCGGCCTGGCGGGCTACGCCGAGCGCCGCGTGACCGAGCTGTCCGGTGGCGAGCAGCAACGGGTGGCCCTGGCCCGCGCCCTCGCGCCACGCCCCAGGCTGCTCCTGCTGGACGAACCGCTGTCCGCCCTCGACCGGGCGTTGCGGGAGCAGCTGGCGGTCGACCTGGCGCGGCTGCTGCGCGACACGGGCGCGACCGCGCTGGTGGTGACCCACGACCACGACGAGGCGTTCACCCTGGCCGACCGGGTGGCGGTGATGCGGGCGGGTCGCATCGTGCAGGTCGGCGAGCCGGCCGCGGTGTGGAAGAACCCGTCCGACGTCGAGACCGCCCGGTTCCTCGGGTGCGGCAAGGTCCTGTCGCCTGAGGACGCCGAGCGCTTCGTGGGCGTGCGGGCGCGGGTCGGCCTGCGTGCGACGGCACTGCGCGCCGACCCGGCCGGCGCCGTCGAGGCGGAGGTCCTGGAACGCGTCCACCGCCGCGACCACGTGCGGCTGCTCGTGCGGCTGGCGGGCGAGGACTTCGAGGCGGTCGCCCCGGTCGCCACCCCACCGTCACCCGGCGACCGGGTCACCCTGTCCGTGGACCACGACGGCGTCGCGGTCATCGGGTGAGCCGACCGCCCGGCGACGCCCTTCGCCCGGCCGCCTCGCCGCCGCACGTAGGCTCCCGGCCGTGACCTCCAAGCCGGTGACCGACCTGCGCGGCCTCGCGGGCTTCGTGCTGATCTCCCGCTTCCTCACCGAGCTGGCCCTGCTGGGTGGACTGGCCGCGGCCGGCGCTCGCCTCGGCGGCGGAGCGGTGCTCGGCGTGGCCCTCGCCGTCCTGCTGCCGGTGACGGCGGCGGTCGTCTGGGGCGCGGCCATCGCGCCCCGCGCGCGGCGGCGGCTGCCCGAGCCCGGCCGGTTCCTGGTGGAGCTCGTCCTGTTCGGGGCCGCCGGCCTGGCGGTGGCGCGGTCGGGGTGGCCGGTGGCCGGCATCCTGCTCGCGGTCACCGGGATCGGGTTCGCCGCCCTCACCAGGGTCTTCGCCAAGGACGACTGAACCACGCCGTCATCGGGCGAGGTCGAGCGCGTACTCCACGTCCCCGTGCTCGGCGCCCTCGATGTAGTCGGGCCACTCCTCGTGGAACGTCCGCACGTGCGCCAACCCGACCTTCTCCAACACCCGCCGCGACCCGGTGTTCACCGCCATCGCGTACGCCACGACCCGCGTCAACCCCGTCGCGCGCCCGTGCTCCACCAACGCCGCCGCGCCCTCCGCGGCGTACCCGCGCCCCCAGTGGTCGGGGTGCAGCCGGTACCCCAGCTCGGCCACACCCCCGCCCGCCGCGCTCAGCTCGAACCACCCGATGAAGTCCCCCGACCCCTTCAGGTGCGCGGCCCACCACCCGCCGCCGAGCAGCTTCGGCAGCACGACCCGCTCCACGTCCGCCCGCGACACCGGCTTGCCGTCCTCGATGTACCGCATCACCCGCGGCTCGGCCAGCAGCCACGCCACCGCGTCCACATCGGACTCGACGAACCCGCGCAGCACCAACCGCCCGGTCTCCAACGACACCACGTCCACGTCGCCGATTGTCGGCTAGTTGTCCTTGGTGGCCAACCGCATTGCCGCCAACGACAGCCCGATCAGCACGTAGCACCCCGCCAACGCCGTGCTGCGCCACAACTCCTCGGTCGGCAACGGGTCGCGCATCACGTCGACCAGGCCCTCCCACGCGGACGTGATGAGGTACGGGTGCAGCCAGTCCAACGCGCTGAAGACGCCCAGCACCGCGAACACGATCACACCGGCCATCGTCGCCGCCATCACCACCAACGGGTGCTCGGTGCACGCCGAGATCGCCATCGCGATCGCCGCCACACCCCACACCTGCACGGTGACCAGCAGGATCGTCAGCACGATCCGCCCGAGCGCCGCGCCGAACGACAGCGTGGACCCCGACAGCGTGAGCATCCCCTCGCCGCCGAACAGCACCACACCGGTGATCGCGCCGACGAACGCGATCAACGTCACCGCGAACAACGTCATCGTGGCCACGCCGAACGCCTTGATCCCCAGCAGCCGCAGCCGACCCACCGGCGAGATCATCAACCCGCGCAACGTGCCGTGCTGCGCCTCGCCGGCCAACCCGTCCGCCGCCCAGATCGCGCCGACCAGCGGCAGCAGCAGCGGCAGCGCCAGGAACAGCGTGAACACCGGCAGCACGAGCCCGTTGCCCGCGATGATGGCGGCCAGACCCGGCCCCGCCGGACCGTCGCCGTCGGTGGCGAACCACAGGCCGATCCCGGCCAGGATCGGCACCAGGCACAGCGACGCCAGCCCGATCACCGTCCGCGGCCGGCGCACGATCCAGCGCAGCTCCGAGCGCAGTTGCCTGCCCAGCGGAGCGCGCGCGGCGACCAGCGCGCTCATCGGGACCCCTCCTCGATCGTGTCCACGGCGGACAGGTTGTGCTCGGACTCCTCGGCCTCGGTGAGCCGGGCGAACAGGTCCTCCAGACCGGTGCGGTGACGACGCGCCTCGTGCACCTCGACCCCCGCGTCCACCAGCGTCCGCACCACCACGGGCGCGGTCGTGCCGATCAGCTCGACCCGCACGCCCTCCTCGATCGGGCGCGCCGAGATCCGACCGGCGCGCAACGCGTTCAGCGCGTCGTCCACGTCCGGCGTGACGATCAGCAGCGCGCTGCTGTCCGCGTGCAGCAGCTCGGCCAGTTCCCCTTGCGCCACCACGGTTCCCCGGTGCAGCACGGCCACGTGCGTGCACGTCGCCTCGATCTCGCTGAGCAGGTGCGACGACACGACGACCGTGCTGCCCGCCTCGTGCAGGTCCGCGATCACCTTGCGCACCTCGCGCGTGCCCGCCGGGTCCAGCCCGTTGGTCGGCTCGTCCAGCACGATCAGCTTCCGCTTCACCAGCAGCGCCGAGGCCAGCCCCAGCCGCTGCTTCATGCCCAGCGAGTACCCCCGGTAGCGCCGGTGCGCGGCGGCGGCGAGGCCGACCCGCTCCAACGCGTCCTCGACGGCCTGCTTGATGTCGCCCGAGGCGAGCAGCGGCTCGAAGGCCGCCGCCCGCCGCAGGTTCTCCCGCCCCGACAGGAACGGGTGGAAACCCGGACCCTCGACCAGCGCGCCCACGTGCGGCAACGCCTCCGCGACGCCGTCGGGCAACGCCTTGCCGAGCAGCTCGACCTCGCCCTCGGTCGGCCGCACGAGCCCGAGCAGCATGCGGATCGTGGTGGTCTTGCCCGACCCGTTGGGGCCGAGCATCCCGAGCACCGCCCCCCGCGGCACGTCGAGGTCCACCCGGTCCACCGCGACCGTGCGCCCGTACACCTTGCGCAGTCCCCGCGTCCGGGCCGCGTGGACCGGGGTGGAGCCGGTGCTCACCGGCTCCACCCGCGCGCTGGTCGAGGTACTCACTTGACCTGGCCGATCGCGTCCACGAGCACCTGCTCCGGCACCGCGCCCGCGGCCACCCGGCCGTCGTCGGCGATCAGCAGGCCGCCGACCCGGGTGGTGATGAGCGTGCCCGATCCCCACTCGCCGCTGACCGGCTTGCCCAGCTGCTTGATCAGGCCCTGCACGTCGACGTCCCCGCCTTCGCCGCGCTCCTGCCAACGGCCCTCGCGCTCGCCCTGCCGACCCTGCTCGCCCTGCACGTCGGCGAGACCGCTCAGGGCCTCGTCCGTCACGCGGGCGGCCAGCACGACGTCCCAGCCCTCGCCGATGACCTGCGGGTTCGCCTCGGTGAACGCCCGCTCGGCGGCGGCCTTGTCCTCGGCCGACGGCTCGTCGACCTCGGGCTCGGTCACCTTAGCGCCGGCCGGCGGCGTGAACGCGAACAGCGACGCGTCCTGCGGGCCGACGTTCAGCTCGGAGAACCCGACCTGCATGGCAGGCGCGTCCGTGCCGTTGGTCAGCACGGCCACCCGCAGCGGCACCCGCAGCTCCGAGTCGACCGCGACGCGCACCTCGCGCAGCACCGTCTTCTCGGTCGGCTTCGGCGTCAGCACCAGCTCGTACACCGGCCGGTTCGCCACCCGGGCGGTGCCGTCGACGGTGACTTCGCTGTACTCCTGGATCGCCGCCACCACCTGCCGCGACAGCGTCACCGGGTCCGTCGGCACGGCCTGCTGCTCGCCGCCGAGCTCCGGCTTGCCGTGCTCGAACGCGCCGTGCGGCATCTTCGTCACGGTCTGCTCGGCCGAGTCCCACAGCCACGCCGTCTGGCCGTCGTCGACGAACGTGCGCTCGGAGTCGCCGCTGGGCAGCTGCACCCGGAGCTTGCCCTGGCCGTCGGTCCAGACGCGCAGGTTGCTGGCGCCGTCCGAGGCCTGCGGCACGCCGGCGATCGCCGGGATGCCCAGGTCGTTGTCCACGTCCACCGTGCCGCCGAACGCGGCCGGCTGGGCGTTCAGCACGGACTCGACCAGCGCCTCGGCGCTCACGTCCGGCAGCACCGGTGCGGGACCGGCGCCGGCGGGCATCGCGAGGAGCCCGAGCCCGGTCGCACCGGCGACCACGCCTACCGCCGCCGCCACGACGGTCACCCTTCTCCGGTTCATGTGTCCCCTCCTCCTACCGGGCAGCCCCTTGCGACCCGACAACCCAGACACTCCTCCGCGAGCCCTGAGATCGAGCTGAGAGCGGCCCGGACGCTGAGAGCGGACTGAGACTCCCGCGCCGATTGTCCTCCTCACGGGGCATGCTGTGGGACGTGAGACCACGGGTGCTGGTTGTGGACGACGAGATCGGCGTGCGGCGTGCGTTGGAACGCGGCCTGTCCGCGGAGGGCATGGAGGTGGTGACCGCCGCCGACGGCCCCAACGCCCTGCGCGTGGCGTTGACCGGCGCGTTCGACGTGGTGCTGCTGGACATCATGCTGCCCGGCCTGTCCGGCTACCGGGTGTTGCAGCGGATGCGCGCCGAGGGGGTGCGCACGCCCGTGCTGATGGTGTCGGCCAAGGACGGCGAGGTCGACCAGGCCGACGGCCTCGACCTCGGCGCCGACGGCTACCTGGTGAAACCGTTCTCGTTCGTGGTGCTCGTGGCGCAGGTCCGGGCGTTGCTGCGGCGCAACTCCGCCGACCTGGCGCGGCGCAGGCTCAAGCTGGGCGAGCTGGTGGTGGACCGCGCCATGCGCGAGGTGAGCTGGGCCGGCGAGCCGGTGTCGCTGTCGCCGCGCGAGTACGCCGTGCTCGACGTGCTGGCCAGCCGGGCCGGATCCGTCGTGACCAAGGACGAGCTGCTGCGCACGGTGTGGGGCGACGAGCAGGCCGCCACCCGCAACGCGGTCGAGGTGTACGTCGGCTACCTGCGGCGCAAGCTCGACGCGATGGGCGCGGGCGAGGTCGTGCGCACCGTGCGCGGCCACGGCTACCTGGCGTCCACGCCCGACCTCGACGCGGCGCTGGGTTCGGCGGGGACCAGGCGCAGGTGAACCCGCGCCGG
This sequence comes from Actinosynnema sp. NPDC049800, assembly GCF_040656635.1. Taxonomy (NCBI): domain Bacteria; kingdom Bacillati; phylum Actinomycetota; class Actinomycetes; order Pseudonocardiales; family Pseudonocardiaceae; genus Actinosynnema; species Actinosynnema sp. NPDC049800. The sequence continues at coordinate 100,995 of NZ_JBFAMT010000005.1, forward strand.
TGGTGGCCACCGCGCCGGTGGTGGCTGCGGCGGACGCTGCGGTTCCGGATCACCGTCGTGGCGACCGGCGTGGCCCTGCTGTGCCTGCTCGCGTTCACCCTCCTCGCACCCCAGCTGATCGGGTACGTGCAGGTCAACGCGGTGGACCGGGAGCTGGCCAAGGCGGAGAACACGCGGGTGCTCGACACCGCGGGCAACCCGCTGGACGGCGGGCCGAAACCCGACCTGACCGCGGCGGAGATCCGCGCGCTCAAGTCCGGCGAACCCGTGCTGCGGATCGACGGCCCCAGCGCGCACCGGTGGGTCGGCCGGGTGGAGTTCGCCGCCGACGGCACGCCCCGGCTGCACGTCGCCGGCGACACGCTGGTCGGCTACCGCGAGGCGAACCAGCTGGGCACGCGGTGGCTCGCGGTGGCCGCGGTGCTGGTCGCGGGCCTGGTCGGGATCGCGACGTGGCTGGCCGTGCGGTCGTCGTTGAGGCCAGTGGAGCGGATGCGGGTGGCCGCGGCGGAGCTGCCGCGCGGCCGGCGGCTGCCCGTGCCGGCCGCGCGGGACGAGCTGCAAGCGCTCGCCGAGGCGTTGAACGCCCTGCTGGCCCGCCGCGACGAGGCCACCGAACGGCTGCGCCGGTTCACCGGCGACGCCGCGCACGAGCTGCGGTCGCCCGTGACGTCCGTGCGGGCGCAGGCCGAGGTGGCGGTGGCGCACCCCGACCCGGACTTCTCCATCGAGGTGCTCGAATCGGTGGTGGAGGAGTCCGAACGGCTGTCCGCGCTGGTGGACGCGTTGCTGATCCTGGCGCGCGCGGACACCGGCGAGCTGCCGCGCGCCGAGCCCGTCGACCTGGTGCTGCAGGCGCAGGCCGCCGTCGACCGGCTGGGGGAGACGGAGCTGCTCGTGCAGCTGGCCGCGCCGATGAGCGCGTGCCTGGTCTCCGCCGCGGGCGCGGAGGTCGAGCTGGTGCTCGACAACCTGCTGCGCAACGCCGCCCGGTACGCCCGGACGTTCATCCGGATCTCCGTGCTGCCGGCCGTGCGCGAGGTGCGGTTGCTGGTCGACGACGACGGGCACGGCATCCCCGAAGAGCACCGGGAGAAGGTGTTCGACCGCTTCTACCGGGTCGAATCGGACCGGGGACGGGCCACCGGCGGGTTCGGGCTCGGGCTCGCGCTGGTGGCGCACCTGGTGCGGCGGCGGCGCGGGACGATCCGGGCGGGCGAGTCGCCGGAGGGCGGCGCCCGGCTGGAGGTGCGCTGGCCGCTCTACCGGTGACGGGCGCGGCCGGCAGGATCGGCGACCGTGCCCGAGCTGAGAACCACCACCCTGGTCGACGCGCCGCTGCGGACCGTCGCCGCCGCGCTGCTGGACGCGCGACTGCTGGCCCGAGCCGTGCGAGGGCTGGGCGTGCGGATCACGGGTGGCGCGCCGGTGCTGTTCGCGGGCGCGTCGCTGGCCGGGTCCGTGGGGCCGGTGACCGGGACGCTGGTCGTGACGCGGGCCGACACCACGGGGGTGTCGGCGGAGCTGGTCGGTGGGCCGTTGCCGAGGTTCACGCTGGTCACGGACCTGCTGCACACCGGCGGCGGCACGATGGTGGTCGATTCCGTCGAGTGGTCCAGCCCCGGCGGCCCGTTCGGGCGGCTGGCGGACGTCCTGGTGGGGCGCGGCCTGGCCCTGAAAGTCCTGGAAGCCCGTGCCGCCGCCGTGTCCGCGCGCAGCATCGACCTGCTGAGCGCGCGCGTAGTAGTAGGTGCGGCGATCATCCGTGACGGCCTGCTCCTGGCCCAGCAACGCAGTTACCCGCCCGAGGCCGCCGGCAAGTGGGAACTGCCGGGCGGACGCGTCGAGCCGGGCGAAACCGACCACGCCGCCGTGATCCGCGAGTGCTCGGAGGAACTGGGCGTGACCGTCGCCCCGGGCGACCAGATCGGCCCGGACATCCCCCTCCGCTCCGACCTCATCCTCCGCGCCTACACGGCCACCCTGACCTCCGGCACCCCGACCCCGACCGACCACCAGGCCGTCCGCTGGCTGACCTCCGCCGGCCTGGACACCGTCGACTGGCTCCCCGCCGACCGCGTCCTCCTCCCCGCCCTCCACCCCCTCCTCTCCTGACCCCCGCGCGTCGAACGCCCGGGTCCCGCGTGTCCTGCGTTCGCGGGACCTGAGCGTTCGACTTGCGCAGTCAGCCCAGGCCGGACATGCGCAGGGCGGCGTCGAGGCGGTGACCGCAGCGCTCACGGGAGCGCTCCGCGCCGTGCGCCCGCGCCCGCTCCAGCTCGGCCGGGTCGTCGAGCAGCCCCTGCGTCACCTCGCGCACGGGCCGCAGCTCCTCGACCACCGCGTCCGCCGTCGCCTCCTTCAGCTCCGAGTAGTCCTTCAGCGAACCCGCCAGCTCCTCCGGGTCCTTCCGCGTGCACGCCGCCAGGATCTCCAGCAGGTTCGCCACGCCCGGCTGCTCCTCCGGCGCGTAGCGCACCTCGCCCCGGTCGTCGGTCACCGCCCGCCGGATCTTGCGCCGCACCAGGTCAGGCGGGTCGAGCACGAAGACCGTGCCCGCCGCGTCCTTCGCCGTCTTGGCCATCTTCCGCGACGGATCGGCCAGGTCGCGGACCCGTGACGCGGTCGGCGGCACGACCGAGCGCGGCATCACGAACACCTCGCCGTACGTGCCGTTGAACCGGCGCGCCAGCACCCGCGCCAGCTCCACGTGCTGCCGCTGGTCGTCACCGACCGGCACCTCGTGCGCGCCCTGCAGCAGGATGTCGGCCGCCATCAGCACCGGGTACGTGAGCAGGCTCAACCGGACCGACGACCGGCCCGCCGACTTCTCCTTGAACTGGATCATCCGGGCCGCCTCGCCGTACGTGCAGGTGCACTCCAGCACCCACGTCAACGCGCCCAGCTCGCGGACCAGGTCGGACTGCACGGCCACCGACCGCGGATCGACGCCGGCGGCGATGAGCACCGCCAACTGCTCCCGGGTCAGCGATCGCAGTCGTGACGGGTTGTGCGACGTCGTCATCGCGTGCAGGTCGCTGATGAAGTAGACGTCCTCTTCGGTGCCCTCGGCGGCCCACCGCCTGATCGCGCCGAGGTAGTTGCCCAGCTGGACGGGACCGGACGGGGTGATCGCGGACAGCCTGATCATGGTGATCCCTTCGGGGTGTGCCCGCTCGACGTGACCCCCGAAAGCACGAAGGCCGCCCCGGCGGGCGGCCTGCGTTCGTCTGACGCGCAGTTCTCAGGGCCGCCGGAAGGCGGACCACCAGAACGGGTAAAGAGTGCGCATAGCCGCGATCCTAGCGTGTTACCCGGGTGTGTCACGGGTCTACATTTCTTCTATGTACGTCGTGCTGCTGGAGTACACCGCACCGCTGGACGAGGTCGACTACGCGCTCCCGGACCACGTGGAGTGGCTGAAGAAGCAGTACGAGGCCGGGCACTTCCTGGCCTCGGGCCGTCAGGTGCCCCGCGTGGGCGGCGTGATCATCGCGCGGCCGATGTCGCGCGGGAAGCTGGACGCGCTGCTGGCGACCGACCCGTTCGCGACCGCCAAGCTGGCGAAGTACCAGGTGGTGGAGTTCCAGGCCACCCGGACCGCGCCGGAGCTGGCCAGGATCAACGAAGCGGTGATGGGCTAGCCCGCGGGCGGCCCCGTCCCACCCGGCGTCGGCCGGGCGGTGGCCCTCACGCGGCCACCTTCTTCTTGCCGGCCTTCTTCCCCGCCTTCGCCCCATCCGCCTTGCCGGCCTTCTTGCGCTCCTTGCGCTCCTGCTTGGCGGCCTTCTTCGCGGCCTTCTCCCGCGCCTTGAGCAGCACCACGACCGGACAGCTCTTGCACCTCGGCGTCGAGCGGCAGCACTTCTTCTTCACCTTGACCTTGCCCACGCGGCGTGCTCCACTCATCCGGGTGTCCTCAGAGTAGGTGAGGCTGACCTCACCTGCCGTCCGTGTGTGGTAAGGGCACTGCGCCCGGTAAGCTGTACTCAGGCTGCGCGCGATCCAACGTCCGGCGCCTGGCTTCCCTCGCACAGACAGCTCTAGGAGTTCCGCGTGCCCACGGCCACCGCGTCGATCAAGGAAACGCTGGTCCGCAACGACCTGCGCAACGTCGCGATCGTCGCGCACGTTGACCACGGCAAGACGACCCTCGTCGACGCCATGCTCCGCCAGTCCGGGGCCTTCTCCGAACGTGCCGAGCTCGTCGACCGGGTCATGGACTCCGGCGAGCTGGAGCGTGAGAAGGGCATCACGATCCTGGCCAAGAACACCGCCGTGCGCCGCCACACGCCCGACGGTCCCGTCACCATCAACGTGGTCGACACCCCGGGGCACGCCGACTTCGGCGGCGAGGTCGAACGCGGCCTCTCCATGGTCGACGGCGTCGTGCTGCTCGTCGACGCCTCCGAAGGCCCGCTGCCGCAGACCCGGTTCGTGCTGCGCAAGACGCTGGCCGCCGGTCTTCCGGTGATCCTGGTGGTCAACAAGGTCGACCGCCCCGACGCCCGGATCTCCGAGGTCGTCGAGGAAGCCCACGACCTGCTGCTCGACCTGGCCAGCGAGGTCGGCGCCGACGACTCGGTGCTCGACCTGCCGGTCGTCTACGCCTCGGCGCGCGCCGGCCGGGCCTCGCTCAACCAGCCCGAGGACGGCGGCCTGCCCGACGAGGAGAACCTCGACGTGCTGTTCGAGGTCCTGTTCAAGCACATCCCGGCCCCGCTGGGCGACTCCGACGCGCCGCTGCGCGCGCTGGTGACGAACCTCGACGCGTCGTCGTTCCTCGGCCGCATCGCGCTGTGCCGGATCGAGGCGGGCACCATCCGCAAGGGCGAGACGGTGGCCTGGTGCCGCGAGGACGGCACGATCCAGAAGGTCCGCATCACCGAGCTGCTGATCACCGAGGCGCTGGACCGCGTGCCCGCCGAGCAGGCGCGGGCCGGTGACCTGGTCGCCATCGCCGGCATCCCGGACATCACCATCGGCGACACGCTCGCCGACGTGGACAACCCCGAGCCGCTGCCGCGCATCACGGTGGACGAGCCCGCGATCTCGATGACCATCGGCGTCAACACCTCGCCGCTGGCCGGCCGGGGCGGCGGCACCAAGCTGACCGCGCGGGTGCTCAAGGCCCGGTTGGACTCGGAGCTGGTCGGCAACGTGTCGGTGCGCGTGCTGCCCACCGAGCGCCCGGACACGTGGGAGGTGCAGGGCCGCGGTGAGCTGGCGCTGGCCATCCTCGTCGAGCAGATGAAGCGGGAAGGCTTCGAGCTGACCGTCGGCAAGCCGCAGGTGGTCACCAAGACCGTCGACGGCAAGCTGCACGAGCCGTTCGAGCGGTTGACGATCGACGCGCCGGAGGAGCACCTGGGCGCCATCACCCAGCTGCTGGCCAACCGCAAGGGCCGGATGGAGAACATGTCCGGCCACGGTTCCGGGCGGATCAAGCTGGAGTACGTCGTGCCGTCGCGCGGCTTGATCGGCTTCCGCACCGAGTTCCTCACCGAGACGCGCGGCACCGGCATCGCGAACGCGGTGTCCGAGGGCTACGCGCCGTGGGCCGGCGAGATCCGGACCAGGCACAACGGCTCGCTCGTCGCCGACCGGTCGGGCCAGATCACCGCGTACGCGATGATCCAGCTGGCGGACCGGGGCACGTTCTTCGTCGAGCCCGGCGCCGAGGCGTACGAGGGCATGGTCGTCGGCGAGAACCCGCGGGCGGAGGACTTGGACGTCAACGTCTGCCGTGAGAAGAAGCTGACGAACATGCGCACGTCGACCGCCGACGTGATGGAGACCCTGGCCCGGCCGCGGAAGCTGTCGTTGGAGGAGGCGCTCGAGTTCTGCGCCCCCGACGAGTGCGTCGAGGTCGCGCCGGAGGTCGTGCGGGTGCGCAAGGTGATCCTGGACGCGAACCAGCGGGGCCGCGAGCGCAGCCGCAACAAGTTGCGGGGCTGACCGCTACACCTTATATATAGGGTCTGCTCGACGGGCACCTCCGGCTTCGGCCAGGGGTGCCCGTCTGCATTCCCCAACGTCCACCCGTGGCCACCAAACACGATCGGGTGAACATAGGCCAAAAATGTACGGTAACACCGTTACCGCCCCTCGGTTGGAACATGAGGAAACCGACCGACCGCCCCGACCCCGACCACCCCACCCACCCCGCCTCCCAAACCCACCGGCTTCCCCCACCCCCACCTGCCACCCCCACAGCCCGCCCGCCGCCGGCCCCGCCGGCCCATCGGGCCCCGGACTTGCCGGACCGCCGGACCGCCGGACTTGCCGGACCGCCGGACTTGCCGGACCGTCGGACTTGCCGGACCGCCCGGCCCGCAGACCCGCCAGCTGCCAGATCGCCAGCCATCGGCACGCCGAGCCATCGGGGCTGCCGAGCGCGCCGGCCGGACAGCCCGCGGCTGGCCGCCCGGGCCGGCGGCGGAATGGCCCGTGACTGCCGACCCGCCTGGTTGCGGGCCTTGGCCGCCTCGCTGCCGGGGGCCGGCGCGGCGGATCTGGCTCGGGTGCGGCGGGGCGTGGCGAGTGAGCGCGGTGGAGGGGCGAGGGCTGGGAGTGGGAGTGGGGGAGATCGCGGTCGGGGAGTGGTGGGGTTGGGCGTCAACTGTCAGCGTCGTCTGGCACGCTCGTACCCATGGGGACGCGGAGGGTTCTTGCGGTTCTGGCTGCGCTCGCGCTGGTCGCGACGGGTTGCACGGCTACACCGCCGCCGCCCCTGGTGCCGTCGACGCCCGGCATGACGGTGGTCCCGAAGGAGAAGCAGAACGAGGTCGTCGTCGGCATGGACGACGTCAAGGGCGGCTACAACCCGCACACGCTGGCGGGCCAGAGCACGGTCACGACGGCGCTGGCCGCGTTGCTGCTGCCCTCGACCTTCCGGACCGACGCGGACGGCAGCCCGCGGCTCGACCTGGACCTCGTGGTGAGCGCCGAGGTGACCAGCGCGGAGCCGTACACGGTCACCTACACGTTGCGCCGTGATGCCAGCTGGTCGGACTCGGCGCCCATCGCGGCCGAGGACTTCGTGTACCTCTGGCAGCGCATGCGGGAGGAGCCCGGGGTGATCGACCCCGCCGGGTACCGGCTCATCGACGACATCGCCAGCCGTGAGGGCGGCAAGGTCGTCGAGGTCGTGTTCACCAAGCCCTACCCCGGCTGGCGCAGCCTGTTCCGCAACCTGCTGCCCGCCCACCTGCTGAAAGACGCGCCCGGCGGGTGGAGCGCGGCGCTCGCGGACAGCTTCCCGGCCACGGCGGGGCCGTTCGCGGTCCGCACGCTGGACCAGCCGCGCGGCGAGATCATCCTCGAGCGCAGCGACCGCTTCTGGGAGGCGCCGCCCGCCCTCGACCGGGTGATCCTGCGCCGCGCCACCCAGCACGACACGGTCGAGGCGTTGAACACCGGCGACGACCAGGTCGCCCTCATCCGCGCGGACGCCATCGCGGTCAAGGACATCGACGAACTGGCCAAGACCACGTCACTCGCGAGCGTCGTCGTCCCGCGCCCGGAAGTCGTCCAACTCCTCTTCCGACCCGCCTCGCCACGAATGCAGGACCTCCGCGTCCGCACCGCGGTGATGAACCTGCTCGACCGCGACGACCTGATCGCCGCCGGCACCCGCAGCGGGCCCAGCGCGAACCTCCGCGCGGACGCCCAGGTGATCCCGCCGAGCAAGCCCGGCTACACCCCGACCATGCCCGCCAAGGCCGGTGACCCGGCGCTACTGCTCACCGAAGCGGGTTACACCCGACCGGAGGGTGGGCAGTGGGGGCGTGACGGCAAGCCCTTCGAGTTGACCATCGCCGCACCGGCCGGGATCGAGCCGTACGTGACCGTCGCCAACCGGGTTCAACGTCAACTGTCATTGTCCGGAATCGCCGCACGCGTCCTGACAACGCCGCCCAATCAGTTGTTCGGCCAAGATCTGTCGGATACCGCCGCTTCCAATGAGCCCGTCGACATTGCCGTCGTGCCCCAGGTCGACGCCGGCGATTCCGCGGCCGTTCTGGCATCCACATTCGGGTGCCGTCCGTCACCCGAGGACGGCGGTACACCCATTCCGGCGAATCTGTCCGGTTTCTGCGACCAGGCGGTCCAGCCGGTGATCGAACAGGCCCTCAGCGGGCAGGTGCTGCTCGCCGACGCCCTCAAGACCATCGAGCCGGTGCTCTGGCAGCAGGCGGTCTCGCTGCCGTTGTTCCAGGTAGCAGACCTGCTGGTGGTCCTGCCGGAGGCCGAAGGCGTCACCGCCGGTGCTCCGTTCGCCGGTCCGCTGAGCACCGCGCGGACCTGGCGACGGCAAGGCCGTTGACCGTTGACCCGGACGAAACACTGGCTTCAAGATGCGTTCGCGGTGCAGTATTGACAGTATTCCCGTCGTCCGGTTAACGAACGCTCCCGCCCGGTAACGACGGAGTCGCGTGCTGCGACCAACGTGTCACCCTTTGGTCACGATCGGCCGATGGGCAGTGACCGTGCCGCGCACTGGTTCTTATCGTGCTGCAACGGTGTGTCGGTTCGGGGCGCGTTTGGCACATCACGGTTATGGGTGGAAGTCGGCCCAAACGGTCGCTCCAACCCAGTGCTAGGAGGGCACGTGTCGATGAGGAGATCAAAGGCTGTCTCGGCGCTCGCGCTGCTGACCTCGGCCACGCTCGCGCTGAGCGCGTGCGGTGGCGGCGGGACGAGCGGCGATCAGGGCGGCCAGCAGAACGCCGACCCAGGCAAGATCGGCGCGCAGGACGAGGTGTTCCAGCGCCCGAAGGTTGACGACATCGGCGAGATCGCCATCGCCGTCGAAGAGGGCTTCGACGACTACCAGAACTACATCGGTGCGTCGAACAGCTTCGCCAACACGATCGCGTTGTCGAATGTGATCCCCTCGCCCTACTTCACCGACTTCGTCGACGGCAAGCTGGTCATCAAGGTCGACGGCGACCTGATGGAGTCGATCAAGGTCGTCTCGAGCGACCCGCAGGTCATCGAGTGGAAGGTGCGGAAGGAGGCGGTCTGGTCCGACGGCGAGCAGATCGACTGCGACGACTTCTACCTGAAGTGGCTGGCCGCGACGAGCAAGGCCACCATCAAGGGCGACGACGGCACCGAGGTCTCGATCTGGGACGCCACGCCGACCGGGTACGAGAACATCGAGAAGATCGAGTGCTCGGACAACGACAAGACCGTCAAGACCTCCTTCTTCAAGGACAAGCCGTACGCCGACTACCGCGGCATCTTCTCCACCCCCGGTAGCGACGGGCTCCTCCCGGCGCACGTCCTGGAGAAGCAGACCGGCATCGCCGACATCATGAAGGTCACGCCGGAGCAGAACGACGACCAGGTCAAGAAGGCGGCCGAGTTCTTCACCAAGGGCTGGCGCGGCTTCAACAAGGACCTGTCGCTGTCCGGCAGCGCCTACATGATCGAGTCGACGGACCTGAAGGACCAGACGGTCCTCGTCCGCAACCCGAAGTGGTGGGGCAACCCCGGTGGCCCGGCGCGGGTCATCCTGAAGACCAACACCGACTCGCAGTCGGCGACCCAGCAGCTGCAGAACAAGGAAGTCGCCGTGATCGCGCCGCAGGCCGACCCGGCGGTCGCCCAGCAGCTGCGCGGCGACAGCGCGTTCACCGTCTTCGCGGCCGGTGGCCAGACCTTCGAGCACGTCGACTTCAACATGTCGCTGCCCTTGTTCAAGAACAACAAGGAACTGCGGCTGGCGATCGGGCAGTGCTTCGACAACCAGGGCCTGGTCGACAAGCTGATCAAGGACGTCGACCCGAACGCCACCCCGCTGGGCAGCCTCGTGATGATGCCCAACGAGGTCGGCTACGAGGACCACTACAGCGACCTCGGCAAGGGTGACGTGGCCGCGGCCAAGAAGACCCTCGAGGACGCCGGCTGGAAGCAGGGCGCCGACGGCATCTACGCCAAGGGCGAGTTCCGCGCGTCGTTCAAGCTGGGCCACAAGATCGTCCAGCGTCGTGCCGACACGGTCCGCATCCTGCAGGACAAGTGCAAGCAGGCCGGTATCGAGATCATCCAGGACCAGGCTGACGACTTCAACTCCAAGCGGCTCACCGCGAGCGAGTTCGACGCGGCGCTGTTCGCGTGGGTCGGCCAGCCCCTGAAGGCCGGCGCCTACGGCAACTACGCGTCGAAGGACGCGGGCGGCTCGGGCAACTACAACCTCTACTCGAACAAGCAGGTCGACGAGAAGTGGAAGGCCGCCAACGGCGAGCTCGACTACGCCAAGCGCCTCACCATGATGAACGAGGTCGACAAGCTGATGCGGGACGACCTGCACAGCATCCCGCTGTTCCAGCTGCCGGACTTCGCGGCGAGTGACGCGAACATCGGCCCGATCGCCTACGTCGGCGTCGGCGGCGGTGTCACGTGGAACCTGTTCGCGTGGCAGAAGAAGTAGGTTCGGCGCGGTTCGCTTGAGTTGTAGAAGATGAGTCCGGCCCGGGGGGTCGGTGCAGACCGCACCGACCCCCCGGACGGTGTCCGCGTTCCGGTGGGTGGGATCGCCGGCTGTCGCAGGCGGCTGGCCTGCCTGGGAAGACAAGAGACTTGTCATGTTCCGTTACATAATCCGGCGGTTGTTGATCGCGATTCCGCTGCTGATCGCCGCCTCGTTCCTCTGCTTCGGACTCACCGCCGCGATGGGCGATCCCCTGGACGAGTGGAAGCTCCAGAAGCCGCGGACCCCGGCTGAAATCGCCCTCGCCTACGAGCGCACGGGCTACAACAAGCCGTTCGTCGAGCGCTACGTCGACTGGGCCGGCAAGTTCGTCACCGGCGACTGGGGCGAGTCCGTCGTCCCCGGCAACGCCGGCAAGCCGGTCAAGGACGACCTGTTCAAGGCCTTCACCGTCACCCTGCGCCTGATCGTCGCGGCCGAGTTGATCGCGTTGATCCTCGGCATGGCGATCGGCGTGATCGGCGCGGTCAGACAGTACTCGATATTCGACTACACGGCGACCGGAATAGCGTTCGCGATGTTCTCGATGCCGCTCTTCTGCGTCGCCCTCATCCTGAAGGCGGGCGGCATCCAGCTCAACAACTGGCTGGAGTCGATCGGCGGGGACCGGTGGATCATCACCGCGGGACCGCCGGGTGACGGCTTCAAGGGCAGCTTCGGCGAGCAGGTGTTCCAGTACAGCGGCGCCTACATCCTGCCGACGATCTGCCTCGTGGTGATCCAGTTCGCGCTGTACAGCCGGTTCCAGCGCGCGTCCATGCTGGAGACGCTGAACGCCGACTACGTGCGAACCGCGCAGGCGAAGGGCATCTCGCAGGGGCGGTCGATCTTCCGGCACGCGTTCCGCAACGCCCTGATCCCGATCATCACCGTCTCGTCGCTGAACATCGGCGCCGGCTTCGGCGGCGCGGTGATCACCGAGACCGTGTTCGGCTGGTCCGGCATGGGCAAGTTCCTGATCGACGCGATCACGAAGAAAGAGCCATACCAGGTGCTCGGCTTCATGATGGTGACCGCGGTGTTCATCATCGTGTTCAACCTGATCGCGGATGTCCTTTACGCCTACCTGGACCCGAGGATTCGCCTTGACTGAGATCGGTTCGCCTGTGGCGCAGGCTCCAACGCCCACCTCGGCCGAGGCAAGTCAGTTCGACACCACCTCGGCCCGCAAGCAGTGGCAGGTCATCCTGCGCCGCTTCCTGCGACACCGCGCCGCCGTCGTCGGCCTCGCGTTGTTCGTCGTGCTCGTGCTGTTCGCCTTCCTGGGCGGGCTGATCTGGAAGTACTCCTACACCGACCTGGGCTTCCAGCGGTACCTGCCGCCCAGCGGCGACCACCCGTTCGGCACCGACCGGCTCGGCGGCGACATGGTCGCGCTGATCATCCGCGGCTCGCAGTTCTCGTTGCAGATCGCGATCGTCGTCGCCCTGGTGTCCACGGTGATCGGTGTCGTGCTCGGCGCGCTCGCCGGGTACATGCGCGGCTGGGTCGACAGCCTGATCAGCCGGTTCATCGACCTGCTGCTGGTCATCCCCGCGTTCGTGATCGCGGCCGTGCTGGTTCGCAACAGCTTCGTGCTCTCCGTCGCGGGCGGCAGCGGCAGCAACTGGCTCATCGTGGCGCTGTACCTCGGCCTGATCGGCTGGCTGTCGATCGCCCGGGTGATCCGCGGCATGGTGCTGTCGTTGCGGGAGAAGGAGTTCGTCGAGGCGGCCCGCGCGCTGGGCGCGTCCACCTCGCGGATCGTCTTCCGGCACATCCTGCCCAACACCGTCGACGTGATCATCGTGAACGCCACGCTGGCGGTGGCCCAGGCGGTGCTGCTGGAGGCCGCGCTGTCGTTCATCGGCCTCGGCGTGCAGCCGCCGGACACCTCGCTCGGGCTGATGATCAGCCTGAACAAGAACGAGCTGACGCTGCACCCGTGGTTGTTCTTCATCCCGTTCGCCTTCATCGTGCTCATCTCGCTGTCGGTGAACTTCATCGGCGACGGGCTCCGGGACGCCTTCGACCCGAGGCAGAAGAGGGTGAAGGCATGAGTGAGGTGGACGTGATGGGCGCACCGGAGTCCTCGGCGTGGCAGAGCACCGCCGGGAGCGGTGAGAAGCTGCTGCGAGTCGAGAACCTGTCGGTGGACTTCCCGACCGACGACGGCACCGTGCACGCCGTGCGCGACGTGTCGTTCACCCTCGGCCCCGGCGAGGTGCTGGGCATCGTGGGCGAGTCGGGTTCCGGCAAGTCGGTGTCGTCGATGGCGATCATGGGCCTGCTGCCCAAGACCGCGAAGATCGGCGGGTCGATCAAGTTCAAGGACCGCGAGCTCGTCGGCCTGAACTACAAGGAGATGCAGCCGGTACGCGGCAACGGCGTCTCGATGATCTTCCAGGACCCGATGACCTCGATGAACCCGGTCTACACGGTGGGCTGGCAGCTCGCCGAGGCGCACCGGGCGCACCACGACGTGTCGAAGAAGGCCGCCTGGGCCAAGGCCGTCGAGGCGCTGGAGCTCGTGGGCATCCCGCAGCCGGACCGCCGCGCCGCGCAGTACCCGCACGAGTTCTCCGGCGGCATGCGGCAGCGCGCGATGATCGCGATGGCGATCATCAACGACCCGGACGTGATCATCGCGGACGAGCCGACCACGGCGCTGGACGTGACCGTGCAGGCGCAGATCCTGGACACGCTGCTGCGCATCCGGGACGAGACGAGCGCGGGCATCATGGTCATCACGCACGACCTGGGCGTGGTGGCGGGCATGGTGGACCGCGTGCAGGTCATGTACGGCGGCACGGTCGTCGAGCAGGGCGCCGTGGACGAGGTCTTCGAGGCCCAGCGGATGCCGTACACCGTCGGCCTGCTCGGCTCGATCCCGAACCCGAACATGCTGGGCAAGCGGCTCACGCCGATCAAGGGCGCCCCGCCGTCGCTGATGAACCTGCCGCGCGGCTGCTCGTTCTCGCCGCGCTGCCCGTTGGCGATCGACGAGTGCCGCGAGACCGAGCCGCTGCTGCTGGAGACCGACCGGGCCGGCCACTTCGCGCGGTGCCACCGCTCCGCGCACCTGGCGACCATCGAGAACCCGCAGCGGCTGTTCGCCCACGACGAGATCGGCGTGGTCGAGAACCCCGCGTCGCTGACCATGGCGAACCCGGACATCCCGGTGAGCGAGGACGTCGACGTGGTCGAAGCTCGGTTGCACGAAGAGGAGAAGCCGACCTCATGACCTCGACAGAGATCAACGCCCAGGCCGGTGGCCTCGAGTCCGGCGCACGTCCGGGCGAGTCACCGCTGCTGGAGGTCAAGGACCTGGTCAAGTCGTTCCCGGTGCGCGGCGGTGGCATCATCCCGCGCACGGTGGGGCAGGTCCAGGCGGTGTCCGGCGTCAGCTTCGCGCTGCACCAGGGCGAGACGCTCGGCCTGGTCGGCGAGTCCGGCTGCGGCAAGTCCACCACCGGTCGGGCGATCCTGCAGCTGCACAAGCCGACGTCGGGCTCGGTGAAGTTCGAGGGCCGCGAGCTGACCACGTTGCGGGGCAAGGGCCTGCGGTCCGTGCGCCGGGACATGCAGATCGTGTTCCAGGACCCGTACGCGTCGCTGAACCCGCGCTGGCAGATCAACGAGCTGATCTCCGAGCCGTTCAAGATCCACGGCATGCCCGAGGGCAGCGGCACGGACGTGCAGGGCCGGGTCAACGAGCTCATGGAGCTGGTGGGCCTGAACCCGGAGCACCGCAACCGGTACGCGCACGAGTTCTCCGGCGGCCAGCGCCAGCGCATCGGCATCGCCCGGGCGCTCGCGCTCAACCCGAAGCTCGTGGTGCTGGACGAGCCGGTGTCCGCGCTGGACGTGTCGGTGCAGGCGGGCGTGGTGAACCTGCTGGAGGAGCTGCAGGAGCGCCTGGGCCTGGCGTACCTGTTCGTGGCGCACGACCTGTCGGTCGTCCGGCACATCTCCGACCGGGTCGCCGTGATGTACCTCGGCAAGATCATCGAGATCGGCGACCGGGAGGACATCTACGCCCGGCCGATGCACCCGTACACGCAGGCGCTGCTGTCCGCGGTGCCGGTGCCGAACCCGAAGCTGGAACGCGGGCGTCAGCGGATCGTGCTCACCGGTGACGTGCCGTCGCCGGTGAACCCGCCGTCGGGCTGCCGCTTCCGCACCCGGTGCTGGAAGGCGCAGGACATCTGCGCCGTCGAGGAGCCCAAGCTGGAACGGCGCGGCGACGCCGAGGGCACGCTCTCGGCGTGCCACTTCGCCGAGGTGGCGCCCGCCTTCGGCGGCTGAGCCAGAGGTCCCCGCCGCTGCTCCGCCGCCTGCGGAGCAGCGGCGGTTCCCCACCGATTACTCTCTTCCGGTGACGCTCACCGCTCCACCACGGTTGCTGCTGGTACACGCACACCCCGACGACGAGAGCCTGTGGACGGGGGGCACCATCGCCCGCTACTCGGCGATGGGCGTGCACGTCACCGTGGTCACCTGCACCCTCGGCGAGGAGGGCGAGATCATCCCGCCGGCGCTCCAGGAGCTGACCGCGGACGCCGCCGATCAGCTCGGCGGGTACCGGGTCGCGGAACTGAGATCCGCCTGCGCGGCGCTCGGCGTGACCGACCACCGGTTCCTCGGCGGCATCGGCCGCTGGCGGGACTCCGGGATGGCGGGCGTCGAGGCGAACGGGCACCCGCGCGCGTTCGTCAACGGCTCGCCCGACGAGCAGGCCGCCGCCCTGGCGGAGATCATCGCGTCGGTGAAGCCGCAGGTCGTCGTCACCTACGACGCCTTCGGCGGCTACGGGCACCCCGACCACATCCGGGCGCACGAGATCACCATGGCGGCGGCGACGGACGTCGACCGGGTCTTCCACGCGGTGACCTCCCGGGCGGCGACCGAGGCGGGCGCGGCGGCGCTGGCGGAGATCCCCGACCTGCCGTGGCGGCTGCCCGCCGAGGGCGAGCTGGCGGTCACCGACGACGCCGCGATCACCACCACGATCGACATCTCCGAGCACCTGGTCGCGAAGCTCAGGGCGTTGCGCGCGCACTCCACGCAGATCAGCGTGTGGCAGGACGGCTCGGGCCGGGCCGCCTACGCGCTGTCCAACGGCATCGCGCAGCCCGTAGTGCAGGCCGAGCACTACGTGCTGGCCAAGGGGCCCGCGGAGGGCGCGGAGGCCGACCTGTTCGGAGGGCTCGATTGACCGATCGCCTGGCTCTCGTCGGGATCGGGCTCGCGGCGTTCGCGCTCGCGGTGCTCGAGCTGTTCTTCCTGCCGATGCGGTTGGACGGCACGCTGCTGCCGCGGGTGGACGACCTGCCGTTCCCGATCACGGTGGTGCTCGCGATCGTGACCACGCCGATGCTGGTCGTCGCCGCCTCGCGGCACGCGCACCGCACGTTGGCCGCCGTGTCGCCGCTGCTGGTGTGGATCGGCACGTTGCTGCTGTTCGGCCTGTTCGGCCCGGGCGGCGACGTGGTACTCCTCGAAGACTGGCGCACCCTGGTGCTGTTCGCCGGGGGCGCGCTGCCGGGCGCCATCGCGGTGGGCGCGCACATGGGGAGGACGGCCGGTGCCGGAGACGATCACTGACCGGGACGTGGTGCGGGCCCTGCGCCCGTTCGTGCGGGCCACCGGTCCTCTGCTGGACACCCTGCGCGACGCGAACCTGCTCGGCCTGCGCGACCGCGAGGCGGAGCGCGACGCCGACCGCAAGCTCGTCGACAAGCTCTGGGACCAGCTGGCCGCGGTGAAGGTGCCGGGCACGGCCGCGTGGACGCGCATGGACGTGCTCCAGCGCGACGAGTTCTGGCTCAACCGGGTCGGCCGGGTGGTGTCGCTGGTCGCCGCGCTGCCCGGCATCGGCGGCGTGCTGGCCGACCGGCTGCCGATCCAGTCGGCGCTGGGCGCGGCGGGGCAGGGGCTGCTGCTGTCGGCGATCGCGGGCGAGCACGGGTTCACCTCGACCGAGGACCGCGTGCGGCTGCTCGCGCACGTGCTGTTCCAGCGGGAGGTCGACGGGCTGCCGGTCGACTCGGCCAAGGAGGACGAGCAGACCGCCGTGCTGACCGAGGAGCTGCGGGAGCGGTCCACGTTCCGGGCGATCGGCGCGACGATCTGGAAGCTCGCCAAGGTCCTCTGGAAGCTGGAGGACGAGCTGGACAAGCGCCCGCAGGGCCGGCTGTACCACCAGGCGCTGGGCATGCTGCCGGTCGTCGGCGTGGTGGGCGACTACTTCGGCGAGCGCTCGGCGTTGAAACGGGTCCGCAAGGCCGCCTACGCGTGGTTCGACACCCAGTAGCGGTAGCGGTGGTGCTCGACGCAGCCCAGCGACTCGTAGAGCGTGATCGCGGGCTTGTTGTGCTCGGCCACCTGGAGCGCGCACGTCGTCGCGCCGCGGTCGACGCCCCACGCCGCCAGGCCGCCCATCAGCCGCCGTGCCAGCCCGAGCCGGCGCGCCTCGGGGCGGACGGCGAGCCGCGCCACGTGGAGCAGGTCGCCGACGACGGCGCCGCGCACGGCGGCGAGCACCCGGCCGTCCCCGACGACCGCGCCGAAACCGACCTGTCCGCCGGACGCCAGCACGTGCCGTTGCGCGGGGGTCGGGTCGGGTTGCGCGGCCAGCTCCCACCATCCGGGAGACGGGAAGTCCGAAATGACCACGTCGGCTTCCTTCGGGGTGGCGAACCCAGCCGTCGAGCCGGTCATCACCAGCGATTCCGCGCCGCCCGGGTGATCGACGTCGATCCGCCATCCGGCCGCTTCGACGCCCGCCTCGGCGGGTGCGCCGATCACCACGTGGGCGGCCGGCTTGATGCCGTTGGCGGTCGCGAAGTCGATCACCTCGGCGAGCGCGTCGGCGACCGGGATCCCCGGATCACCCGTGGTCAGGGCGCTGTTGGCACGTCCGGTGAAGCCGCCCGCGGCCCTGAGCCGCCACTGCCCGAGCGGCCGGTCGACCAGCGCCGGCCACGCGTCGGCACACCGTTGCTCCAACTCGGTGACGTGCTGCACCCCCGCATCGTGCACCGCGCAGGTGAGCGGCGGTCTGTGAGGTGGAGCACGGTGCTGATAAGGCAAGCCTGCGCGTTGGACAATCGACTCCGCCGCGTACTCTCCGGCTTGCGCGGTGTGGACCAGAACAAGAGCAGGAGAGCGCAGTGACCTATGTGATCGCCCAGCCGTGCGTGGACGTGCTCGACAAGGCGTGCATCGAAGAGTGCCCCGTCGACTGCATCTACGAAGGCGACCGGATGCTCTACATCCACCCGGATGAGTGCGTCGACTGTGGTGCTTGCGAGCCGGTGTGCCCCGTCGAGGCCATCTACTACGAGGACGACGTGCCGGACGAGTGGAAGGAGTACACGAAGGCGAACGTGGACTTCTTCGACGAGCTGGGCTCACCCGGCGGCGCCTCCAAGGTCGGCAAGGTCAGCGCCGACCCCGCGTTCATCAAGGCTCTCCCCCCGCAGGCGTCGCACGAGTGACGTCCAGCAGGAGGCTCCCGGACTTCCCCTGGGACTCGCTGGCCGACCACGCCGCCAAGGCGCGCACGCACCCCGGCGGCGTGGTCGACCTGTCCATCGGCACCCCGGTGGACCCGGTCCCGGAGCTGATCCGGCACGCCCTCGGCACGGTGGCCGACGAGCCGGGCTACCCGACCACGCACGGCACGCCCGCGTTGCGCGAGGCGGTCGTCGGCGCGCTGGCGCGGCGGCACGGCGTCGTCGGGCTCGACCCGGCGGCGGTGCTGCCGACCATCGGGTCGAAGGAGCTGGTGGCGTGGCTGCCGACGTTGCTGGGCCTGGGGCCGGGCGACGTGGTGGCCATCCCGGCGTTGGCGTACCCGACCTACGAGGTGGGCGCGCGGCTGGCGGGCGCCACCCCCGTGCGGCTGGCCGACGGCGAGCCGCCGCCGCCCGGGACGTCGCTGGTGTGGCTGAACTCGCCGTCCAACCCGACCGGTCGGGTGCTGTCGGAGGCCCAGTTGGCGCAGGCCGTGGCCGACGCGCGGGCGGTCGGGGCCCTCGTCGCGTCCGACGAGTGCTACTTGGCGCTCGCGTGGGACGCGCAGCCGGTGTCCGTGCTGCTGCCGTCGGTCAACGGCGGATCGTTGGACGGCGTGCTGGCCGTGCACTCGTTGTCGAAGTCGTCCAGCCTGGCCGGGTACCGGGCGGGGTTCGTGACGGGCGACCCGGCGCTGGTGGCGTCGTTGCTCGAGGTGCGCAAGCACGCGGGGATGATCGTGCCGCGGCCCGTGCAGGCGGCGATCACGGCGGCGATGAACGATGACGCGCACGTGGCCGAGCAGCGCGAGCGGTACCGGGCGCGGCGTGCCGTGCTGCTGCCCGCGCTGACCGCGGCCGGCTTCACCGTCGACCACTCGGAGGCCGGCCTCTACCTGTGGTCGACCCGCGACGGCGAGAACGCCTGGGACACCATCGGCTGGCTCGCGGACCGCGGCGTCCTGGCCGCCCCGGGCACGTTCTACGGCCCGACGGGCGACCGGCACGTCCGCATCGCGCTGACCGCCACCGACTCCGCCATCACCACGGCCATCGCCCGCCTGAGCGACTGACCGCCTCCTCCGCCCGGCCGTAACGTCCCGCCGCCTCACCCGATGGTGAGGTCGATGGCGCTCGGCACAACGGTGCCGCGGGTCACCGGAACGGCGGGACGGGCGTGGCACGCAGAACGACGGAGCAGGGCCTCCGATTACGCCGTGACGAGCGGTCGGGCAAGCACGTCTGGCGCTGGTCCGCCGCCGCGGTGTTCGTGGCGGGCGCCGCCGTCGTGCTCACGCAGGCGCCGCCGGCCGACCTCGGCAACGGGTGGACGGGGTCGGCTCCCCAGGTCAGCGCCGCCGCGGCCACGTGCGCCATGGTCGTCGCGCTGCTCACGTTCGTCTGCGTGCAGGTGCGGGAGACCCGCAAAGAGCGGCGCGAGCGGCGGGCGCGGGAGAGCGCCGAGTGGACGAGCTTGCGCGAGCACATCCACCTGTTCGTGGACGGCCGCTGCCCGACGGTGCGCGAGGTGACCGACCACGCCGCGGTGGGCGTGACCAGGTCGCTCGACCTGCCCGGTGCCGGTGGCGCGGCCGCTTACGTGCCGCGTGACCTGGATGAGAAGCTGGTCGCGCTGCTGAAGGAGTCCGCTTTCACGCTGCTGCTCGGGGAGTCGAAGGCGGGCAAGACGCGGACGGCGTTCGAGGCGGTCCGGGCCGCGCACCCCGATCGGGCGCTGGTCGTGCCGCGCACCCCGGGCTCGCTGGACGAGCTGATCTCCTTGGGGGTCGACTTCGGCGACTGCGTGGTGTGGCTGGACGACCTGGACCGCTACCTGGGCGCCGGTGGCGTCTCGTTGCAGACCATCACCGCCCTGACCGCCGGCACCTGCCGCGTCGTGGCCACCATGCGCAACAACGCCAAGAGGGTCTACGCGCCGGTCAACGGGCAGGACGGCCCGGAGTGGCGGGTCATCCGGCAGGCCGAGTCCCGGTCGCTGGAGCGGGTGCTCACCGAGGGCGAACTCGACCGGATGGCCGCGGTGCTGCCCCACGTCCCACCGTCCGCGCTGGCGGACCGGGGACTGGCGGAGTACCTGTCCGCGGCGCGTGACTTGGTCGACCGCTTCGACGACGCTGCCTCCGCCAACCCTTGCGGGCACCACCTGGTGCTGGCTGCGGTCGACCTGATGCGCTGCGGGCTCCGCGTCCCCACGACCGCCGACGTGTTCGCGGTGGCCCGGGCGATCCGGCCCGCCACCGAGCCCGAGTGGTCCGACGACGACCTGCACGAGGCGCTGCGCTGGGCGTGCGAGGCGGTCTACGGCACCAGCGCGCTGGTGCGGTCGGCGGACACGGGTCTGCGGGTCTTCGACTACCTGGTCGACGAGGTGGACGCCCGCCGCCAGGACGTCCGCGACGAGGCGTGGGAGTTCGCGGGGGCTGTGACCGGGGAAGCCGAGCGGGTCGACGTCCTGCGGGCCGCCATCGCCTACGAGCGGGTGGACGTCCTCGTGCCGCTGTGCCGCCGGCTGGCGACCAGCCCCGACCCGACGCTCGCCGGCAACGCCCTGTACAACCTGGCGATCCACGAGCGCCGCGGCGGTGACCGGGCGGAGGCCCTGCGGCTGCTGCGCGAGAGCCAGGCGCTCGACTTCCCGTTCGCCTACCACCGGGAGGCCGTGTGGGAGCTGCGGGCGAAGCACTGGCGGAAGGCCGACCGGCTCGCGGAGAAGGCCTTCAAGCTCGGCGACCGGGACGTCGCGTCCATGATGGGGCACCACGCGATGCGCCGGAACGACATGCCCCGGGCCCGGCTTTGGTTGGCGCGCGCGGCCGACCAGGGCAACCGCGACTGCCTGCGGCACCTGGTGGGCATCGAAGCCGAGCTGGGCGCGTCGCCGACCGCCCGGACCCGGATCGAGGAAGCGGCGCGTGACGGCGACCCGTTCAGCAGGTTGGCGTTCGCCGAGATCCTGATGCACGAGGGACGCCGGCGCGCGTCCCGCGCCCTGCTGCGCGACCTGCCGTCGGACGACGAGGCCTACCAGCGGCACGCGATGTTCATCGGGCGGATCCACGCCGGCACGGGCAGCACTGCGAAGGCGCTGGAGTGGTACCGGCTGGCCGTCGCGCGGGGCGTCGAAGCCGCCCGGGTGGACCTGGCGATGCTCCTGCTCAAGCGGCCGGGCGAGGCGGGGGAGGCCTGGGACATCCTCCAGGGCGAGGCGGCGGCCGGGTCGCGCAAGGCCAAGCGGGTGCTCGCGCGCGAAGCGGTGCGCCGCCGTGACTGGGCCGAGGCGGAGCGGTGGCTGGTCGAGCTGGCGGGGGGCGACGACCTGCGGTCGACGCACGACCTCGCCCGCCTCTACGAGGTCACCGGCCGCTTGGATGAGGCCGAGAAGCACTTCAGGCGCGCGTTCAAGCAGGGGCACCACCACTGCGCCGACCACGTGGCCGTGCTGGTCCTGGCCCGGCGCGGCTACGAGGAGGCCCGCACGTGGTTGGAGCGGGTGGCGCGCGGGTCGACGTCGATCGCGCGGGTCGTTCCCCTGATCGACGAGCAGTCGGCGCCGTTGATCGCCAGGATTGTCGGCTGGCAGTTCACGCCTCTCGGCCTGCGGGTCCAACGGCTGCTGTGGTCGTCACCGCTGCTGGGCCGCGTGCTGCGGAAGGTGACCGAGACCATGGACGTCCGCCTCTCGGACGTCAAACTCGTCGCCTTCCACACCGACGACTGACCGCGTGTCGAACGCTCAGGACCCCCGAGTTCGACGCTCAGGTCGCCTGAACGCGAACTCGGGGGTCCGACGCGCGGGGTCAGTCGTTGGCGTGCAGGGCGGCGTTCAGCTCGATGCCCGTGCCCTTGCGGGGCAGGACCTTGACGACGCCGGTGGTCGAGTCGCGGAGGAACAGCAGGTTCGACATGCCCGACAGCTCACCGGCCTTGACGACCGCGCCGTCCGCGCCGGTGACCTTCGTGCCCGCCGTGATGTAGAGGCCGGCCTCCACCACGCAGTCGTCGCCCAACGAGATGCCCACGCCGCCGTTCGCGCCGATCAGGCACCGTTCCCCGACCGAGATGACCTGCTTGCCGCCACCGGACAACGTGCCCATGATCGACGCGCCGCCGCCCACGTCCGAGCCGTCACCGACGACCACACCGGCCGAGATGCGGCCCTCCACCATGGACGTGCCGAGCGTGCCGGCGTTGAAGTTCACGAAGCCCTCGTGCATCACGGTCGTGCCCGACGCCAGGTGCGCGCCCATGCGCACGCGGTCCGCGTCCGCGATCCGCACCCCGGACGGCACGACGTAGTCCACCATCCGGGGGAACTTGTCGACCCCGTACACGGTCACCGGACCACGCGCCCGCAGCCGCAGCCGGGTCTGCTCGAACCCCTCCGCCGCGCACGGGCCGAAGTTCGTCCACACCACGTTGTTGAGCAGCCCGAACAGCCCGTCCAGGTTCGCGCCGTGCGGCCGCACGAGCCGCGACGACAGCAGGTGCAGCCGGAGCCACACGTCGTAGGTCGAGGTGGGCGCGTCGGCCAGCGAGCCGATGCCGACCCGGACGCCGACGACCTCGACGTCGCGCTCGGCGTCCGCGCCGAGCTGCTTGGCGGCGGCCTCACCGAGCGCGGCCGAGACCTCCGCGGACGACAGCAGCGCCACACCGGGCTCCGCGTCCCCGAGGGACGGCGACGGGAACCACGTGTCCAGCACAGCGCCGGTAGGGGTGACGGTGGCGAGTCCGACGCCGTACGCGCCGGTGGGGTTTGCGGTGCTCACGGGTGTCAACGGTAACGTGCGCCGCGTGGCCGACACCTTGCACCTCGCCGCCGATCCCGTCGAGCTGACCGCCGCGCTGGTCGACACGCCCAGCGTCTCCGAGGACGAAGCGCGGATCGCCGACCTCGTCGAACGGTCCCTCAAGGACCAGACCGCCCTCGAAGTCACCAGGTCCGGCAACGCCGTGCTGGCCCGCACGAACCTCGGCCGCCCGTCCCGCGTCGTGCTCGCCGGCCACCTCGACACCGTGCCGATCAACGACAACCTGCCGTCCCGCCTGGAGAACGGCATCCTGCACGGCTGCGGCACCGTCGACATGAAGGGCGGCGACGCGGTCATGCTGCACCTCGCCGCCACGGTCGCCGACCCCCGCCACGACCTCACCTTCATCTTCTACGACTGCGAGGAGATCGAGGCCGTCCGCAACGGCCTCGGCCGCATCGAGCGCGAGCTGCCCGAGTGGCTGCACGGCGACCTCGCGATCGTGTGCGAGCCGTCCAACGGCGTGATCGAGGCCGGCTGCCAGGGCACGATCCGCGTCGAGCTCCGCACGAAGGGCGTCCGCGCCCACACCGCGCGCGGCTGGATGGGCGTGAACGCCATCCACGCCATCGGCGACGCCCTGAACCGCCTGGCCGCGTACGAGCCGCGCCAGGTCGAGATCGACGGCTGCCTGTACCGCGAGGGCCTGCAGGCCGTGAAGATCAGCGGCGGCGTCGCGGGCAACGTCGTGCCGGACGAGGCCGTGCTCACGGTCAACCACCGCTTCGCCCCCGACCGCACCCCCGAGCAGGCCGAACAGCACCTGCGCGAGGTGTTCGAGGGCTACGACCTCACGGTCACCGACAGCTCGCCGGGCGCGCTGCCCGGCCTGAACGCGCCGACCACGAAGGAGCTGGTCGACGCCGCCGGCGGCACCCCCGTCGCCAAGCTCGGCTGGACCGACGTGGCCCGCTTCGCCGCCCTCGGCATGCCGGCGGTGAACTTCGGGCCGGGCGACCCGACGCTCGCGCACACGCAGCAGGAGAACGTCCCGGTGCACCAGATCCGGCAGTGCGCCGACGTGCTGCGCCGCTTCCTCGGCCCGGCGCGCGGCTAGACTCCGGCCAATGACGGACAGCGTGGACGAGCACCCCAAGGAGAAGCAGCGCGGACCGGTCGTCCTGCGGCGCGAACGCCGCGACGAGCTGACCACCACGGACCAACGGCTGCTGGACTCGCGCGGCCCGAGCGACTGGGTGCACACCGACCCGTGGCGCGTGCTGCGCATCCAGGCGGAGTTCGTCGAGGGCTTCGGCGCGCTGGCCGAGGTGCCCAGCGCGGTGACCGTGTTCGGCTCCGCCCGCACCGGCCGCGACCACCCCGAGTACGAGACGGGCCGCAAGCTGGGCGGCGCGCTGGCCGAGGCCGGGTTCGCGGTGATCACCGGCGGCGGGCCGGGCGCGATGGAGGCGGTCAACCGGGGCTGCTCGGAGGCGGGCGGGTTCTCCATCGGCCTCGGCATCGAGCTGCCGTTCGAGCAGGGCCTGAACCCGTGGGTCGACCTCGGCGTGAACTTCCGCTACTTCTTCGTGCGCAAGACCATGTTCATCAAGTACTCGCAGGCGTTCATCTGCCTGCCGGGCGGGTTCGGCACGCTCGACGAGCTGTTCGAGGCGTTGACGCTCGTGCAGACGAAGAAGGTCACCAAGTTCCCGGTGGTCCTGTTCGGCAAGGCCTACTGGCAGGGCCTCTACGACTGGGTCCGCGACTCCGTGCTGGCCAGTGGCAAGGTCGGCGAGAAGGACCTCGACCTGCTGTACCTGACCGACGACATCGACGACGCGGTGCGCGTGGTGAACGACGCGCACAAGGCGTGGGCGGACGCGCACTGACCTGGTGGGGTCGCGCGCGTCCCGTCAGCTGACGCGCGCCTCCTCCAGGCCTCGTGCGGCGGCCAACCGCGTCGCCTCCTCCGCGAACATCCCCACGTCCAGCGGCACGAACGGCGACACCTTGACGTCCAGCCGCGCGCCCGTCGCCCTGGCCTGCCAGGTGCCCAGGATCTCGCCGTCCACGAGCAGCGCGCCACGGCGGCCCAGGATGCGCCACACCTGCTTCTGGTGCGCCTTGTCCGGCACGAGCAGGTCGCGGTCGCGCGCGTTCAGGTAGGGGTCCAACGGCGGCAGCAACCGCACCACCTCGGGCTCCGGCGGGTTCTCGAAGGCCGCCATCCGATCGGCCGGCAACCACGCCCGCTTGGACACCGCCACCAGGTCGTCCGGCCACACGTCCTTCACCTCGCGCACCGGCGCGCCGAAGTAGTGCGCCACCTCGGACGGCCCGGCGGGACCGTGCAGCCGCAGGTAGTCCGCGATCAGCGCCTCGAAGCCCTCGTTCGCCCGGGGCACCTCGCGGCGGCCCTCCAGCGGCACGAACGTCACCGTCCTCTCCGCCGGGTCGAACCGCAGGCCGGCGGGCAGCACGGCGAGGCGAAAGACCGGGTCCAGCACGTGCGTGGCGTCGCACCCCCGGCACCAGGCGGTGACCTCCGGCCGCACCTTCGCGGTGAGCCGGGACGACGCCTCACCCTTCGTCATCGGCCCGCTCACCACCTCGCGCAACGCCGCCGCGACCTCGTGCAGCACCTCCAGCCCGTCCGCCACCGGCGGCCGGTTCATCCGGGTCACCGCGTCGGCGTCGCTCAACGGCCACAACCGAGCCGCCAACGCCGCCACCTCGTCGGTCCGGTGCCAGTGCGGCGCACCCCGCACGCTCCACGTGAGGGTGAACGCGTCCAACTCCGGCACCGTCGCCAACCGCGCCGCCAACCCCACCACCGCCGACCGCTCGGAGTCCTGGAGCCCGAGGTCGAACACCCGCAACCGGGACGCGTCGGTGACGGACCGGTCGAACTGGTGCGCCGCGACCCGGTACGCGATCACCCGTTCGCGGTCAGCCAAGGTCGGCGTCCAGGATGATGAGCTCGTGCTCCAACCGGGCCGTCCCGGAGATGCCGGCGAGCTCACCGGTCCCCGACCCGGGCACGATGTGCCCCCAGAACTGCGCCCCGTCCGGCGACATGATCGCGCCGTGCTGGAGCACGAACGTCCCAGCCTTCCCCTCAACCGTCCCGGTGAACCTCTCGGTGCCCACGTACCCGGCGGCGCCGTCCGACGGCTGGCACATCGTCAACTCGGCGGTGCTGGTGCCCTCCATCGCGCCGCTGTACGCCTTGTCCACGAGCGCCCGGCCCAGCTGCGGCTCCGCCTCGTCGTAGACGGTCTGGTCCCATCGGGTGATCTTGAACGTCGCCTTCGCTTCCATGCGGGTGATCCTCGCAGGAAATCCTGTCACCCGCTGTCAGCTACCCCCGTCCACTGACGCGCGTTGCCCACACCCTTCCCCAAAGGAAGGGCTTCGTGTCATCCCGCCGACCTGGCTCCGCCCTACCGCGCGTGTCAAGGGGGGCGCTGTTCACCGATGCCCGCACCGTCCACTGATGTCGCCCCCCTTGATACGTGTGGTAGCCCGTAGGAGGTCGGTGGGATGACACGAAACCCGACCAACAACGGACCCGGCACATCCCCACCCACCGGCCGTCATCCTGCTGATCTGCCCGTCCGGCGAGGACTCTTTAGCTTTCAGCTTTTCGGCCCTCAACCCTTCGGACCTCACCCGCCCGCGAACACTCACCCTCGCGGCACCGTCAACCACGACTCCGCCCCGAACGTCACCGACGACCCCAGCACGCTATACCCCTCGTACCGGGCATCCACGGTGTCCACGACCAGCACCAACCGGTTCCCGGCCGCCACGTCCCACACCACCGGCTCCAACTCCACGTCCACCACCCGCGTCCCGCTCCCCGCCACCGTCACCGGCTTGTGCGTGACCAACGCACCCAACCCCAGCGCGTTCACCTCGTACAGGTACGCGTACAACGTCGTCCGAGCCGCACTGGGCGTCACCGTCAAGCGCACCCGAGGCGTCCCGCTGACCGTCGTCCCGCGCCACTCCACCGGCCCCCGCCACACCGCCGCCGCACCCCGGTCGATCAACGGCGTGGCCACCCCGACCGGCACCCGCAAGAACCCCTGCAACGCCCCCGACACCAGCACCACCCCGCTCTCCGCGAGCGTCGGCCACCCAGCCGCGATCCGATCACCAGCTCCGAACCGATCCGCCGCCAACGCCACCACGTCCGTCCGAGCCGTCACCGCCGCCCACGACGCGAACGATCGCCAACCACCACCGTTGTTCGGCTTCACGTGCACGGGCAGCTCCCGCTCGACCCCGTTCGCCGCACCTTTCAAGTGGTGGTCGAACCAACGCCCCACCGACGTCCAGATCTCGTTCGGCAACCCGGCCGCCCCGAACAGCTCCGCCGTCGCGTGGTCACCCGGCGACAGCATCAACCGCTTCGGGCCGGTCAACGCGCCGAAGAAGTCCGTGATCTGGCTCGGCGGGAACAGCCCGTCGTTCCACGCGTTGCCGATCATCACCGCCGCCTTGATCGACGACACGTGCGAAGCGGGTGACCGCGGCGGCGAGATCGGCAGCACGTCGGCGAACCGGTCGTCCCGATAAGCGGCTTCGGCCTCGCGCAGCACCGGCCCCGGCCGTCCGGTCAGCTTCCCGGCCGCCAGCAGCAACTCCACCGCCTGCGCGCTGACCGTCTCGTTCGGGTACAGCGAGCGCCCGAGGTCGGTCCACGTGCTCAGCGCCGCCACCGCCTTGATCCGGGGGTCGCGCGCCGCGGCCAACAACGACTGGCCCGCCCCGTACGAGATCCCCCCGACGCCGATCCGCGCCGGGTCACCGCCCGCGTGCGCCAAGCCCCAGTCGATCACCCGGCTGACGTCGGCCACCGTGTCCGGCCCGGCCACGTCGATCTCACCCGCCGAGTCGTGGAAGCCGCGCGACGTGTAGCTGATCACCGAGTACCCGGACTCGTACGCCAGCTTCGCCGCCGCCCCGACGTACTCGATGTTGTTCACGCCCCAACTCGACGGCAGCACGATCAACGGGAACGGCCCGCTGCCCCGCCCGGTCGGCGTGACGACGAACGCCTTCAACGGCGTGCCACCCTCACCGGGAACGGTCTCGTACGCGACCGCGAACCCGGGCTCCACCGCCCGGACCGGCGGCGCCACCACGAGCGCCACCACAGCGGCGAACACCAGGGAAAATGATCGGCGCACGAGGTCCTCCTTGACCTTGCCCTTGACTGACCACACCCGCACCCGCACCCGCACCGGAACCAAAACCGGCACCCGCATCAGGACCGTGACCGTGACCGGGATCACGCACCACGCTACCGGCGAGTAAACACGAACCCTACTCACCAGTAGCAGTACACTGTGACACGGATCACGCCACCACCCGACATGGCACGATGCCGCTCATGCGGTTCGGCTCACGAGAAGTCCCCGGAGATCGCGCCCTGGTGATGGCGATCGTCAACCGGACGCGCGACTCGTTCTACGACCGCGGCGCCACGTTCTCCGACGACGCCGCGATGGCCGCGGTGGACCGGGTCGTCGCCGAGGGCGCGGACATCGTCGACATCGGCGGGGTCAAGGCGGGCTCCAAGGGCGAGGTGGTCGACGCCGCCGAGGAGGCGCGCCGCGTCGTGCCGTTCGTCGCCGCGGTCCGCGAACGGCACCCGGACCTGGTCATCAGCGTCGACACGTGGCGGCACGAGGTGGGCCGCGCGGTGTGCGAGGTGGGCGCGGACCTGATCAACGACACGTGGGCGGGCGCGGACCCGGCGCTGGCCGACGTGGCGGCCGAGTTCGGCGTCGGCATCGTCTGCTCCCACACCGGCGGCCTCCCGCCGCGCACCGACCCGCACCGCGTCCGCTACGCCGACGTGGTCGCGTCCGTGGTGGCGGAACTGGTCGAGCGGGCCGAGCGGATGGTGGCGCTGGGCGTGCCCGCCGAGGGCGTGCTGATCGACCCGACCCACGACTTCGGCAAGAACACCTGGCACGGCCTGGAACTGCTCCGCCGGCTGGACGAGCTCGTGGCCACCGGCTGGCCGGTGCTGATGGCGTTGTCGAACAAGGACTTCGTCGGCGAGACCCTGGGCGCCGACGTCGACGACCGGGTCGACGGCACGCTGGCCGCCACCTCCGTGGCCGCGTGGGCGGGCGCGAAGGTGTTCCGGGCGCACCAGGTGCGCCAGACCAGGCGCGTGGTCGAGATGGTGGCGAGCATCGCGGGCACGCGTCCGCCGGCGCGCGTGCTGAGGGCGCTGGCCTGATGGCGGACTGGTTCGCGGCGAACACCTGGCAGCATCCACAGTGGACTGTTCAAGAACTCCTGGCGCACAAGGGCACTCGCACGGTCAGCGTGGTCCTGCCCGCGCTCGACGAGGAGGGCACGGTCGGTGACGTGGTGGCCGTCGTGCGCCCGCTGCTCGGCGGCCTCGTGGACGAGCTCGTCGTCATCGACTCCGGCTCCACCGACAACACCGCCGAAGTCGCGGCCGCCGCCGGCGCGCGGGTCGTGCACCGGACCGACGTGCTGCCCGACCTGGAACCGCGCCCCGGCAAGGGCGAGGTCCTCTGGCGCTCGTTGGCCGCCACCACCGGCGACCTGGTCGTGTTCCTCGACTCCGACCTGGTCGACCCCGACCCGGAGTTCGTGCCCGCCCTGCTCGGCCCGCTGCTCACCCGCGACGACGTGCACCTGGTGAAGGGCTTCTACCGCCGGCCGCTGCGGCTGGAGAGCACCGGCGGCGGCCGGGTCACCGAACTGGCGGCACGGCCGCTGCTCAACGCCCTGCGGCCCGAGCTGGCGGGTGTCGTGCAGCCGCTGGGCGGCGAGTACGCGGGCACTCGAAACTTCCTCGAGTCGGTGCCGTTCGCGCCCGGCTACGGCGTCGAGATCGGCCTGCTGCTCGACGCGCACACCCGGTACGGCCTGGACGGGATCGCGCAGGTCAACCTGGGCGTGCGCAAGCACCGCAACCGCGACCTGCGCCAGCTCGGGCCGATGGCGGCTCAGATCGCGGTCACCGCGCTGCGCCGCTGCGGCGTGCCGGTGGCGTCGTCGACGCTGACGCAGTTCGTGCCGTTCGACGGCGAGTGGCTGCCGTCGCCGGTGGACGTGCCCGCCGAGGACCGGCCCGCCATGCGCTCGGTGCTCCAGCGGTCGCGGTAGTACCCGTCAACGGCGACCAACTCCTCGTGCGAACCCTCCTGCACCACCCGACCGCCCTCGAGCACCACGATCCGGTCGAAGTCGACCAACGGCGCCAGCCGGTGCGTGACCAGCACGACGGCGCCGACACGATCGAGCACCCGACGCAGCACGGCGTCACCGTGGTCGACGGCCAGGCCCTCGACCGGTTCGTCCAGCAGCAGCACGTCCGGGTCGGCCAACAACGCCCGCGCCAGCAGCAGGCGTTGCCGCTGACCGCCGGACAACGCGTCCCCGTCCTCACCCACGACGGTGTCCCACGGGACGTCCAGGTCCACCACCCGGGCGACCCGCTCCAGCTCCTCCCGCGACGCCTCGGGCCGGGCGAGCCGCACGTTCGCCTCCACGGTGGCGTGGAAGACGTGCGCGTCGTCCAGCACGCCCTTGGCGACGCCGGGGTGCGCGGCGGCCAACGCCCGCAGGAACGTGCTCTTCCCGGCCCCGCTGGCGCCCACCACCCCGACCCGGCCCACGGGCAACGCCACGTCCGGCACGGGCGCCGGCACCGCCCGCACCGCCTCCCGCACCCGCCCGACCGACCCGCGCACCTCGGCCCACCGCTGGGCCGCCGCCGCCAGCGGCACCGCCACCTCCAGCACCGCGACCGAGCCGAGCACGACGTGCGCCGGCGCGCCGGACCGCAGGAACGCCACCGCCACCCCGAACTGCACGACCACGGCCACCGCCGCCAACGCCGCCGCGCCGAACCCGCCCCGCCGCTCCCGTTCGGCCACCGCGTCGACCACCCGGCCGGTCGCGTCCAGCTCGCGGTCCAGGGCGCCGAACGCCGTCAGCTCCGCAGCGCCGTCCAGCAGCACGACGGTCCGCTCCGCCAACTCCGACCGCAACGGCGCCAGCGCCCTCAGGTGCCGCACCGCGAGCCCGTACGCGGCCCACGGCACGAGGAATACCGTCACCACCAACCCGATCGCCAACGGCCACGCGAAGCCCGTCGCGACCAACGCCACCGCACCCACCACGACCGCCACCGCGGCGGGCAACGCGCACCGCAGCAGCGCGTCCTGCACACCGTCCACATCGGACACCAGTCGGGTGAGCGCGTCGCCGTCGGCGAGCGGACGGCGCAGCAGCGCGTCGTACACCCGGCCGCGCACCTCCGCCAGGTGCCGCAGCACGGCCGAGTGCCCGGCCAGCCGCTCGGCGTACCGCAGGCCGCCGCGCGCCAGGGCCAGCGCCCGCACCGCCACGATCGCCACCGTCAACGCCGACAGCGGCGGCTGCCCGGCCGCGCGCACCACGAGCCACACGGCGGTGGTCATCAGCCCGATCCCGGCCAGTTCGGCGGCCACGCCGGCGACCACCGCGAGCGCCAGTCGCCTCATCCGAACGCCACCACCCGGTCCACCTCGCCGAGCATCACGGGCCGGTGCGCCACGACGACCGCCGTCCGCCCGGCCGCGAGCCGCCGCGTCGCCCGCAGCACCGCGTCCTCCGTCCCGCCGTCCAACCGGGACGTCGGCTCGTCCAGCAGCAGCATCCGCGCGTCGTCCCGCACCAGCGCCCGCGCCAACGCCACCCGCTGCCGCTCACCGGAGGACAACGGGTGCTCGGCGTCGACCAGGTGCGCCAACCCCATCTCGGCCGCCGCGGTCCGCACGTCTCCCGACGACCCCAGCGCGATGTTCTCGCCGACCGTGCCGGGGAACAGCGTCGGCCGCTGCGGCACCCACGCCACCTGCCGCAACCACGACTCGCGGTCGATCTCCCGCAGGTCCACCCCGCCGACCAGCACCCGTCCCGACGCGGGCGTCACGAACCCCATCAGCACGGCCAGCAACGTGCTCTTCCCGACCCCGCTGGGCCCCACCAGCCCGACCCGCTCACCGGCCGCGATCCGCAACGACACCTCGCCCAACGCCTCCCTGCCCGGGTACCGGACCACGACCCGCTCGACCACGATCTCGGCCGTCCGAAGATCGGGCGCACGCATCCCACCGACCACCACGGTGCTCGCCCGCGACGTGGCTTGCGCACCTGCGGAGGCCTGCGGCGTGGCCCGCGGCACGGCCTCCAGCACCGCCTGGCCCTCGGCGGAGGCGTGGAACTGCGAACCCGCCGCCCGCAGCGGCAGGTAGGCCTCCGGCGCCAGCAGCAGCACCAGCAGCGCCACCTGCAACGTCACCCCGCCGTGCAGCAGGCGCAACCCCACCGGCACCGCCACCAGCGCCACCGACAACGTCGCCACCAGCTCCAGCACCAACGCCGACAGGAACGCCACCCGCAGCGTCCGCATCGTCGCCGCCGCGTGCGCGCCCGCCATCGCCCGCACGGTCGCCGCCTGCGCCGTCGCCCGCCCGAACACCTTCAACGTCCCCAGCCCGCGCACCACGTCCAGGAAGTGCCCGCCCACCACCGCCAACCCGGCCCACTGCGCGCGCGTCCGATCACGGGTGTGCAGGCCGACCAGCGCGGCGAACACCGGCACCAGCGGCAACGTCACCAGCACCACCACCGCCGACGTCAGGTCCGCGAACGCCAACCGCACCACCACCGCGACCGGCACCACCGCCGCCGCCACCACCTGCGGCAGGTACCCGGCGAAGTACGGCTCGACCGCGTCCACCCCCTTCACCACCAGCGTGGTGACCGCCCCGGACGACCCCTCCGCCCCGGACGCCTTCGAAGCCCCGGACGCCCCCTCCGCCCCGGACGCCCCCTCCGCCCCGAACGACCCCTCCGCCCCGGAAGAAATGCAAGACCCCGAAAACTCACGCAACACCCGCTTCCGCAACGCACCCTTCATCGAACTCGCGCAGCGCTGCGTCACCACCCGCCCGCCCCACACCAAACCCCCGCGCACCAGGACCACCGCCATCACCCACCACGCCGACAACCCACCCGCCACCACCGCCGCCACCACCTCGGCCTGCGCCAACACCACCGCCGCCGTCAGCACCGCCAGCACCACCAAGACGACGACGTACCCCCGGTCAACGTGCCGCACGGGACATCCGCCAAGTCGCCCACTGGAACCCGAGCACCAACGGCACCACCACGACCGCCGCCCAGGTCAGCACCCGCAACGTCGACACCTCCGCCATCACCGACACCGTCACCACCGACCGCGCCCCGAACACCCCCACCACGGGCACCGCGCACAGCACCGCGCCGCACCCGAAAGCCACCCGGTACCGCCCCGCCCGCAACGCCGCCCACACCCCGCCCAACAACCCCAGCGCGACCACCGCCGCCACCCCGAACGCGGGCACGGGCACCGACCCGGCCGTGACCACCGCCGCCACCGCGAAACCCGCACCCGGCAGCACCAGGAACCCCGCGATCCGCACCGCCCGCGCCCGCAACCCGCCCGACAACCGCCAAGCCAGGAAAACCGCCCCGTGCAACGAGAACAACACCAGCATCCCCGCGCCCCACAACCACACCGGCCCGCCGAGCACCCGCCCCAGCAGCACGCCCCACCCCACGGCGACCACCAGCGCGCCGCCCACCAGCGGGACGTCCCAACCGGGTGACCGCAACTGCACCGCCACCGTGAAGCACACCAGCCCGGCCAGCAGCACCGCGAACACCGTGTGCTGCGACGACAGCAGCTCGCCCTCCAACCGGGGGAACGCGCCGAACAGCACGCCCACCGCCGCGACCAGCCACACCTCGTTGCCGAGGAAGAACGGCGTCACCGCGCGCAGCACCGCCCGTCGCGCCGGCTCGTCCCGCCCGACCAGCCGCAACAACACCCCGACCCCGTAGTCGAACCCGGCCAACGCGAAGTAACCGCAGGTCAGGAACGCCAGCAGGGCAACCCAGACACCTTCCACGACACACCCCTCACAGAGCCGGGACGAGCGGCGACACCGGCGCCTCGTCCGAGGAAACGGGTCCACGGCGCGCCAGCCGGGCGATCAGCACCCAGTCGGCGACCGCCAGCACCGCGAACACGGACGTGAACGCGATGAACGACACGAGCATCTGCTCCGCGCTCACGTGCGACATCGCGTCCTGCGTGGTCAGCACCCCCTGGATCAGCCACGGCTGCCGCCCGACCTCGCGGAACAGCCACCCGCCGATCGCCGCCACGAACGGCAGGGGGATGCCGAGCACCATCAGGTACAGCGGGAACCGCAGCCGCACCACCCAGTCGCGGACCAGCAGCGGCACGGTCGCCCAGCTCACCAGCAGCAGCACGAACCCGATCTGGATCATGAACCCGAGCCCGGCCCCGTCCAGCGCGCCGACCGTGTCGAGCTTGTCCGGCTGGTAGCGCTCCACGATCGGGAACTGCCCGAACCCGAACCCGATCAGCATCGGCGTGGCGAGCGCCGTGAGCACCACGCCCAGCCGCAGCGACCGGCGGAAGAAGTCGACCTCCGTCGTGCGCCGCAGGAAGTGGTAGGCGCTCACGCCGGTCAGGAACACGCCGCCGACGGTCAACGACGCGAAGCACACGTGCAGGAACGCCGTGCCGAACGTCGGGTTGGCCACCAGCGCCGAGAAGTCGACCAGCCGCAGCACGCCGTCCCGCGCCTCGTGCCCCGCCGGGTGCTGCAGGAACGCGTTCGCCATCATGATCCAGAACGCCGAGGCGAACGCGGTCAGCGCGACCAGCCAGATCAGCGCCAGGTGCGCCCACTTGTTCAGCCGGTCCCAGCCGAAGATCCACAGGCCGAGGAACGTCGACTCCAGGAAGAACGCCACCAGCGTCTCCAGCGCCAGCGGCGCGCCGAACACGTCGCCCGCGACCGTCGACAGGCCCGACCAGTTCAGCCCGAACTGGAACTCCATGACGATGCCGGTCGCGATGCCGAGCGCGTAGTTCACCACGTAGAGCCGACCCCAGAAGCGCGTCATCCGGGCGTGCACGGGGTCGGCGGAGAGCGTGGCCCGGGTCTGCATCACCGCCACCGACGTCACCAGTCCGAGCGTCAGCAGCACGAACAGGAAGTGGAACGACGTCGTGGTGGCGAACTGGAGCCGGGCCAGTCCGAGAGCATCCATGAGTAGGGACGGTATATGTAGGCAGACAACCCAACATCGGGGATGTCCCGGATTCCGACCCCGGCCCTGGATCAGTAGAGTGCCTACCCATGAAGTCCGACGCGTTGCGGGGGCATCTGGACGCGCTCCTGCTGGCCACGCTCGACGGCGGCCGGCTGCACGGCTACGCCATCATCGAGGCGCTGCAGCGGCGCAGCGGCGGCGCCCTCGACCTGCCCACCGGCACCGTCTACCCGGCCCTGCGCCGGCTGGAGACCGCCGGCCTGGTGGCCAGCGAGTGGAGCACCGTCGGCGGCCGGCAGCGCCGCACCTACCGGCTCACCAAGGCGGGCCAGCGTGCCCTGGCCGCCGAGCGCACCGCGTGGCGCGAGTTCACCACCGCCATCGAGGGCGTGCTGGGAGGTGGGCCGTGGCCGGCCCAGGCGTGATCGACGACTACGTGACCGCCCTGGACCGGCGGCTGCGCGGACCGGACCCGGTCAAGGACGACCTGCTCGCCGAGGCCAGGGACAGCCTCCACGACGCCGCCGCCGCGCACCGCGACCAGGGCTTGGCGGAGGAGGACGCGCAACGCCGCGCCGTCGCCGAGTTCGGCCCGGTCGCCGCCATCGCCCGCGAGTACCAGGGCCTGCTCGGCCTCGCCTACGGCGCCCGCACGCTGCGCTCGGTGATGCTGGTGATCCCCCTCGCGTACGTGATGTGGGAGCTCAACCGCCGGTTCTGGATCGGGGCCTGGAACGACTTCGACGCCCCGCCGCCCGACTGGTACCTCGTCGTCGCCCGGTTCAACGACACGTCGGCGTGGCTCGTGGCGGGCGTCGCGGTGCTCGCGCTGCTCGTCGGGCGGCGCCTGGCCCGCACGACGGTCAGCACCCTCACCCTGGCCCGGCTCGCCGGCGTGGTGGCCGTCGTCGCGGTCGGCGTGTCCCTGCTCGGCAACGTGGCGATCCTGGCCGCGACCGCCTACCTGGACGCGACGAGGCTGCTCATGTCGCCCCCGGTGGCCGCCGCGACCGCGTTCTCGTTCGCGATCGCGCTGCGGCTGGCCGTGCTCGCCCGGCGCTGTGTGGTGTTCTCCTCGGTCTGACCGGCGGGGCATGTGTCACGATCGTCACGTGACCTCAGCGCTCATCTACATCGTCGTCATGGCGCTCGTCGCGGCCGTGGTCTTCCTGCTGGCCGCGTTGGTGTTCGGGCGCGGCGAGGAACTGGCGCCGCTGCCGCCGGGTGCGTCGCCGACCCGCCTGCCGTCCGACGACGTGACCCCGGACGACGTGCGCGACCTGAAGTTCCAGCAGGTCCTGCGCG
The DNA here is from genome assembly GCF_040656635.1 of Actinosynnema sp. NPDC049800. NCBI lineage: Bacteria > Bacillati > Actinomycetota > Actinomycetes > Pseudonocardiales > Pseudonocardiaceae > Actinosynnema > Actinosynnema sp. NPDC049800. The sequence goes on from NZ_JBFAMT010000005.1 coordinate 137,255, forward strand.
GCTACAAGATGACCGAGGTGGACTGGGCGCTGGACCGCCTGGCCGGCGAGGTCGAACGGCTGCGGGACCGCGTCGCGGAACTGGAGGCCGAGCTGGGCGTCGACCACCGGGCGGCGGCCGACCCCGACCAGGTGGCGGCCGACCCCGACCAGGTGGCGGCCGACCCCGAGCGGGAGCCGGAGCATGACCCGGCTTGACCTGCGCGTCGAGGTCGAGGCGCCGGCCGCGACCACCTGGGCCGCGCTGACCGACTGGGCGCGGCAGGGCGAGTGGATGCTCGGCACCACCGTCCGCGTGACCAGCGGCGACGGCGCGAGCGAGGGCAGCGGGCTGGCGGCGTTCACCGGCCTCGGCCCGCTCGGGTTCACCGACACCATGCGCATCACCGCGTGGGAGCCGCCGGTGCGCTGCGCCGTGGAGCACACCGGCCGGCTCGTGCGCGGTACCGGCGAGTTCGTCGTCGTCCCCCGCGGTGACGCGCGCAGCGAGCTCGTCTGGTCCGAGGACATCGCGCTACCGCTCAACCTGGCCTTCGCGCCGGGTGTGAAATGGTCGCTGCGCCGCTTCGCCGCCTTCGCCCGGGAGTACTCCGCATGACCGACCTCGTCCGCTGCCCGTGGGGCGACAGCACGCCCGACTACGTCGCCTACCACGACACCGAGTGGGGCGTCGAGCTGCACGGCGAGGCGGCCCTGTTCGAGCGGATGTCGCTCGAGTCGTTCCAGTCGGGCCTGTCCTGGATCACCATCCTGCGCAAGCGCGAGAACTTCCGGGCGGCCTTCGAGGGGTTCAAGCCCGAGCTGGTCGCGCAGTTCGACGCCGCCGACTTCGACCGGCTCATGGCCGACGCGGGCATCGTCCGCAACCGCGCCAAGATCAACGCCACGATCGCCAACGCCCGCGCCGTCGGCGAGCTCGACGTGCCGCTGGACGACCTGCTGTGGTCGTTCGCCCCCGAGCGGCACGAGCGCCCGGCCACGAGCGCCGACGTGCCCGCCGTCACACCCGAGTCGAAGGCGATGGCCAAGGAGCTCAAGCGCCGCGGCTTCGCGTTCCTCGGCCCCACCACCTGCTACGCGCTGATGCAGGCCACCGGCATGGTCGACGACCACATCGCGGCCTGCTTCCGCGCCGCGCCCTAGCCCCCCGGCCGTCCGCTCAGGAAGGGGGCCGACCACCCGCACGAGTGATCCGCCCTGGCCGGTCGAGCCGTCAGCGCCCGGTGAACGCCGGCTTCCGCTTCGCCACGAACGCGGCCACCGCCTCCCGGTGGTCGGCCGTCGCTCCCGCCTCCGCCTGCGTGCGCGCCTCCACGTCCAGCGCCGCCGCCAGCTCACCGGAGAACGCCATCGCCTCCTTGATCTTGGCGTACGCCGTGGTCGGCCCCGCCGCGAGCTGACGGGCCAGCGCCTGCGCCGTCGACAGCACCTCGCCGTCCGGCACGACCTGGCCCACCATGCCGATCCGCAACGCCTCCTCCGCGCCGACCGGCTGCGCGAGCAGCATCATCTCCATCGCCCGGCCGTGCCCGATCAGCCGCGGCAACGTCCACGACGCGCCCGAGTCCGCGGTCAGCCCCACGTTCGCGAACGCCATCAGGAACTTCGCCCCCGCCCCGGCCACCCGCAGGTCGCACGCGTACGCCAGCGACGCCCCCGCGCCCGCCGCCATCCCGTTCACCGCGGCGATGACCGGCTTCGACATGCCCACGATCGCCTTGATCAGCGGGTTGTAGTGCTTCTCCACCGTGGTCAACGGCGCCGGGTCGCCCGCCTCCAGCAGCGCGACGTGCTCCTTGAGGTCCTGACCGGCGCAGAACGCCTTCCCCGCGCCGGTGACGACCACCGCCCGCACGGCGTCGTCCGCGGCGGTCTCGACCACGGCCTCGAGGAACCGCTCCTTCAACGCCACCGTGAACGAGTTGAACGACTCGGGCCGGTTCAGCGTGAAGGTGCGAACGCCGTCAGCGTCGTCGATGAGGAGTTCGGACACGGGGTGACCTCCGGTTAGTGGTGTGCGAGGCAGTCGTCGACGAACTTGGCGACCGCCGGCGCGAGGCGGTTGGTGTGCCGGTCGAAGAACTCGGCCGCCTCCGCGCCCGGCCAGCCGGCGGACAGCAGCTCGCGCGGCAGGCCGGGGTCGCGGAACAGGAACTTGCGCCAGGCGTGCAGGAACCGCTGCGAAGCCGCGAACGCCGCCGCGGGCGACGTACCGTCCACAGCGGACATCACCGGCTCCCACTCGGCCACGAACCGCGCGTAGTCGCGCCCCAGCGTGGCCAGGTCCCACGCGCGGGCCGCCAGCTCCGCCGGGTCGCCCTCGTGCTCGCCGTGGAACGTGCTGCCCACCACGTTCTCCGCGGTGAGCACGTCCGCCAGCTCCGGCGACGGGCGCGGTGCGATCCACGTCACGGGGCCGAGCGCGCCGTAGCCGAGCAACTGCAGCGAGGAAGCGAGCCGGTCGCGCGCCTCGCGGGCCGGCAGCTCCTCCAGCACCACCACGTGCCACCGACCGTCCCAGGTGGACGGCCGGGTGCGGTAGATGCGGGCCGCCGCCTCGTCCAGCCGACGTTCCGCGCGAGGTGTCATCGCGTAGCCGGGGCCGTCCGGCAGGCGGACCGGTTCCAGCCAGCCCTGCCGCACGGTGCGCGACACGGCCGTGCGCACGGCGGGCGCGGCGAAGTCCAGCGGCTCCAGCAACCGGACCAGCGCGGCGATCGTCGCCGCGCCACCCCGCTCGCGGAGGTGGCCGCCGTAGACGTCGAAGAGCGCGGAACGGGCTCGCACGAGAGCCGAGTCTGTCAGGGCCACCCCGCGACACGCCACAAAGCGGTGCACGGTCACGACCAGGTGACGGTCGGCGGTCGTCGCGGAAGTCGTTGGCGCACGGCGATCCTGGCCGTGATCTGCGGCTTGGCGAAGATCGCCTGACCGTCGCCGGCGGGCCGGAAAGATCGGTTCGGTTTCGCTGCCGAGTCCGCATAGGGGAGAATGGCCGGAGTATCCGGCCCTGGTCGGACGGGGAAGATGTTGACGGAGGGAGCACGCGATGGCGGCCATGAAGCCCCGGACCGGCGACGGTCCCCTCGAGGTGACCAAGGAGGGGCGCGGCATCGTGATGCGCGTTCCGCTCGAGGGTGGTGGGCGCCTCGTCGTCGAGATGTCGGCGGACGAGGCCAACGCCCTGGGCGACGCCCTCAAGGCAGCCGCCGGCTGACCAGCCGGACAAGAGAAAGCGTCGACGCCCCGGTTTCCACTGTGGAACCGGGGCATCGCTACGTCGTGCCGCGCCGGTGACGTGCGCACTCGCCCGTAGGCGCTGATCTGCGGTTTCTCCAGTTCCACCCCCTGCCCGGCCCTATCGGAGGTCCCCCCGTGCGAGCACCCCTGCCCACCCCGCTGGTCACCGTCGAGGTGGCCGACACCCTCCGGCGAGGTGTGCCCGCGGTGCTCGTCGCGTTCCCCGGCGACCCGGTGCGGCTGGGGCCGGGCGCGGAGGACGTGGACGACCTCGGTGACGTGAGCGGCACGGCCGGTGCGACGTCCAGGCAGGGGCGGACCTGGGTCGTCGGCGTCGGCGACGGCGGGGCGGGTGACTGGCGCAAGGCGGGCGCGTCGCTGGTGCGGGCGCTGCACGCGGACGCCGAGAAGAAGGGCGGGACCACGTTCGACGTGCGGCTGCCCGCCGACGTGACGGCCGAGGCGGTGGCGGCGTTCACGCTGGGCGCGGCGGTCGGCGGCTACCGGTTCAAGGTGACCGCCGAGGAACCGCCGCCGCGGGTGAAGTCGTTGCGCCTGGTCACCGGGGGCGCCGGGCTGGCGGACGCGGTGCGGAAGGCGAACACGCTGGCCGCCGCGACGTCGTTGGGGCGCGACCTGGCGAACACGCCGTCAAATGTGAAGGATCCGTCGTGGCTGGCCGCCGCGGCGGTGAAGGGCGCGCGGGCCGTGCCGGGGCTGCGCGTCGACGTGCGGGACGAGAAGTGGCTGGCCGAGCAGCGGTTCGGCGGTGTGCTGGCGGTCGGCGGCGGCTCGGCCCGGCCGCCGCGGTTCATCGAGCTGACGTGGCCGGGCACCGGCGCCGGGCAGCCGCACCTGGTCCTGGTCGGCAAGGGCATCACGTTCGACACCGGCGGCATCTCGATCAAGCCGGCCGAGGGCATGCACCTCATGCGCACGGACATGTCCGGCGGTGCGGCGGTGGTGGCGGCCCTGGTGGGGATCGCCCGGCAGAGCCTGCCCGTCCGGGTGACGGGGCTGGTGCCGGCGGCGGAGAACCACGTGTCGGGCTCGGCGTACCGGCCGGGTGACGTGATCACCCACTACGGGGGCACGACGACCGAGGTGACGAACACGGATGCCGAGGGCAGGCTGGTCCTGGCCGACGCGCTGGCCTACGCGGTGCGGAACCTGCGGCCGGACGTGCTCGTGGACGTGGCGACCCTGACCGGTGCGATGAAGGTCAGCCTGGGGCTGCGCACCGGTGGCCTCTTCGCCACCGACGACGACCTGGCGGCACGCGTGGCCGAGGCCGGCACCCGCGTCGGCGAGTCGTGGTGGCGGATGCCACTGCTGGAGGACTTGGTCGAGGACGTCCGCAGCGACATCGCCGACGTCCGCCAGTGCCCGCCCGGACCCGGCGGCATCACCGCGGCGCTGTTCCTCAAGGAGTTCACGGGCGACGTCCCGTGGGCCCACCTGGACATCGCCGGTCCCGCGCGCGCCGACAAGGTCTACGACGAGGTGGTGGCGGGCGCCACCGGCTTCGCCGCCCGGACCCTCATCGAACTGGCCGAGACCTACGCGCCGTCGAACACGATCGGGTGATCATGGCCCGAAAATGTACGGAAACACCGTTACCGTCCCTCGGTTGAATCGAGGAACCGCAACCACCCCCAACCACGGCCTCACACGGATGGCGGGGCCTGCGCGGCGGACACGGGAAGGCGGGGTGCGAGCGGTGGGCGCGGACGGCGGGCGTGGACACCGGCGAGCGCGGACGGCGGGCGCAGATGCCGGCGAGCGCGGATGCCGGGCGCGGACGCCGGGCGAGTGCAGGCGCGGAAGCCAGACGGCACCCGAACCCGGAGCCAGACGACAGCCGGACCTGGGGCCAGTCGGGCAGCCGGACCGGGGCCAGTGCGGCAGCCGGACCGGACGCGGGTGGTCCAAGCGGCGAGCCGTGGGCGCGGACACCTGGTCGGGCCGAGTCGGGTCGGGTCGGGTCGGGAAACGCGATCAGGTCGCCAGCGCGTGGTCGCGGAAGGCTTGGACGGCGGGTGGCAGGGGTGCGTCGGCCGGCCAGACCAGCGCGATCTCCCGCGCCGCACGCGGGCTGAGCGGGATCTCCGGCAGGCCCGACGGCGAGTCGGCGTGCGGCAGCAGGGCGACGCCCAGGCCCGCGGCGACCAGGCCCCGGACGGTCTCGGTCTCCTGGCCCTCGAAGGCCGGCGTGGGCACGAAGCCGGCCGCCGCGCACAGGTCGTCGGTGATCTGCCGCAGGCCGTAGCCCGGTTCGAGGCCGACGAACTCCTCGCCCGCCAGCTCGGCCACCCGCACCGACGGCCGGCCGGCCAGGCGGTGGCCCGGCGGGACGACGAGGATCAGCTCCTCCTCGCGGACGACGGCGTGCGCGAACGCGGGGTCGGTCGGCGGCGGGGAGACGAGGGCCAGGTCGACGACGCCGTCGGCCAAGTGGGCGAGGATGTCCTGCCGCGAGTTCTGGACCAGGCGGAATCGCACGGACGGGTGATGTTCGCGGAAGCTGCTGACCAGGGCCGGGACCACCGACCTGCCCAGGAGGTGGAGGAAGCCCAGCGCCACCTGGCCACGTTCGGGTGACACCTCCTCCGCCGCGGCGCGGTGGCCCGCTTCCAGGACGGTCAGCGCGCGGTCGGCGGCTTCGCAGAGCAGGCGGCCTGCCCTGGTCAGGCGGACCCGTCGCCCCGATCGGATGACCACCGGCGCGCCCAGCGACGTGCCGAGCGCGGCCAGCCAGCGGCTCACGGTCGGCTGCGGCACGCCGGCCGCCTCGGCGGCGTGGGTCACGTGCTCGTCCGCGGCCAGCGCGCGGAGGACGGCCAGACGCTGGACCAATTCATCCATCACCGCATGGATTCTGGCAAACCGGCGCATTGGACGCATCGATTAGCGTCGAAGACGTGCCCAGCCGCCTCACCACCGCCGTCGCCGCCACCGGCCTGGCCACGTTCGCGCTGCTCTACGCGCCGCAATCGGTCCTGCCCGACATCGCCCGCGACTTCCACCTCACGCCGGCCGAAGCGTCCCTCGCCATCAGCGCCGCGACCGGCGCCCTGGCCCTCGCGATCATCCCGATGGCCGCCCTCGCCGACCGCGTCGGCCGACGCCGCGTCATCGTCTGGTCCGTCCTCACCGCCGCCGCCCTCGGCCTGCTCCTCCCGCTCGCCCCGACCTACGAAACCCTCCTCGCCGCCCGCGCCCTGCAAGGCGTCGCCACCGCGGGCGTCCCGGCCACCGCGATGGCCTTCCTCGCCCAGGAAGCACGCAAGGCGCACGTCGGCGCGGCCATCGGCGCCCTCGTCGCGGGCAACAGCGCGGGTGGCATGCTCGGCCGCCTCATCACCGGCTTCACCACCGACGGCACGTCGTGGCGCACCGCCCTGGCCCTCGCCGGCGCGTTCGGCGCGGCCTGCGCGATCACCGCCGCCCTCCTGCTGCCCCGCGGCCACCACGCCGAACGCCGCCCGAGCGCCCTCAAAGACGCCCTCACCGACCGCGTCCTGCTCTGCCAGTACGCGATCGCGATCCTCGCCGTGGCGGCGTTCATCTCCGTCTTCAACGTCATCGGCTTCCGCCTCACCACCGACCTGGGCCTGCCCACCGGCGTGGCCACCCTGGTCTACCTCGCCTACGCGGCGGGCGGCGGCACGTCCGCCGCCGCGGGCCGCCTGGCCGACCGCCACGGCCGCGCCCGCGTCGCCCTCGCCGGCCTGGCGCTGGCCGCCGCCGGGGCCGCGATCACCCTCCCCGACCACGTGGCCGCGATCGCGGTCGGCCTCACCCTGTTCACCGGCGGCTTCTTCGCCGCGCACGCGGTCGCGAGCGGCTGGGTCGGCGCCCACGCGCTCGAGCACGTCCGCGGCCAGGCCTCGGGCGTCTACCTGTTCGCGTTCTACGTCGGCAGCAGCACCGGCGGCACCGCGGGCAGCGCCGCCTACCAGGCCCGCGGCTGGCCGGGGTTGACCGCCCTGGTCGCGCTGTGGCTGGCGCTGGCGGCCGTCGCGGTCGTGACCGCGCGCAAAGCCCAGGCCGGTCAGAAGTCCAGCGGCACCTCGACCCCGGTCCCACCGGTCACCGCCACCTCGCCCAGCTGCGGCAACGACACCGTCCCCGGCGTGACCGAGAACGTCGCCGACCGCACGTCCTCCGGCACCTCGTACACGACCGCCACCGGCACCGTGTCGCCGCCGTAACGCGCGCCGACCTGCCGCGCCGCCTGCCCGCCCGGCACCGTCAAGGTCAGCAGCGGCGACGTCTGCCCCGCGCCGACCACGCTCGGCAGGCCGTGCCCGACCATCCGCAGCTCCACCAGCGCCATCCCGGCGCCGGCCGTCGCCAGCTCGTACTGCCCGCCCGCCGACACCGGCCGCTGCCGACCCACCTTCGCCCGCACGACCTCCACCGACCCGGCGGACGCGCCCACCGCCATGGGCGTCGACACCGAGATCGCCTCCGGCCCCGGCGCGCGCCGCAGCACCTTCGGCGCCTCGCCGACGACCACCCCGGTCGGCACCTCGACCCGCTGCTGCAGCGACTTGGCCCCCACGGTGTCGAGCACCAGCGACTCCTGCCCGCCCGCCACCGGCACGGTGTAGACGATCAGCGCCGACCCGTTGTCCGGCAGCCGGTCGGCCGGCAGGCGGTGCCGCCGACCCGGCACGTCCAGCGACAGCTCCGGCGGCTGCGGCAGCCACCCGCGCCACGGCGTCTGCCCGAACGCCGAGTCGACCTCGCTGTGCCGCGTCACCCGCACCCGCAGCACCCGCAGCGCCACCCCGTGCTCGGCCCGCAGGTCACCCTCCGCGGTCGGCCACACCGACGGTGACGCGTACCCCGTCACGTGCACTTCGAGCTGGTCGTCGCGCACCATCGCGGACGCCGCGTCGAGCACCTGCCCGTCGTCGGGCAGCACGGCCAGGAAGTCCGGCCCCGCCTGCCCGACGCCCTGGTCGGCGTCGGCCTCCCGCCCGTCGGTGCGCACCAGCTTCCCCACCGGCGTGCTCCGGGCGCCCTGCGCGGGCACCTGCGGCGGCTGGACCTCGAGCCGGATCCCGGCCGCGCTGCGCTCGACCTGCTTCAACGGCACCGGCACCCAGTCGGTGGCCGCGGCCGTGCCGGGCACCTGCACGGGACCGCACCACAACCGCGTGTCGACCTCGAACGCCTCACCCGTGCGCGCGAACCAGCAGCTCACCGCGTCCAGACCGGTCCGGGCGACGTACCCGAACGACAGCGTGTAGCTCAGCTCCGCCTCGGCTCGCGCCTGCAGGGCGGGCGCGTCCAGCACCGCCTCTCCCTCGATCGTCAACCTGACCTGCTCCGCGCTGAACGCGGGCGTGGCGCACCCACCGGCCACCAGCGCGAGCAGGAGCACAAGCCACCGCATACCGCCCCCAGTAGTCGCCCCTACTGGTTAAAGGCGGTCGGCACCCCATACCGTTGCATCACGATCGAGTGGCGCACATCACACCGTGCGGTCAGGTGATCACCGGGAGCCGTTGAGCGCCGCCGAGTACACCGCCACGGTCTGCTCGGCCACCGTCGCCCACGAGAACTCCTCGATCGCCCGCGCCCGCCCGGCCTCGCCGAACGCCGCCGCCCGCGCCGGGTCCCCGAGCACCTCGTTCACCGCGTCGGCCAGCGCCACCCGGTACGCCTCGACGTCCTTCTCGTCGTAGTGCACCAGCAGCCCGGTCCTCCCGTGGTCCACGACCTCCGGGATGCCGCCCACGTCGGAGGCCACCACCGCCGTGCCGCACGCCATCGCCTCCAGGTTCACGATGCCCAGCGGCTCGTACACCGACGGGCACACGAACACCGTCGAGTGGCTCAGGATCTGCCGCACCTCGGCCGGCTGGAGCATCTGCTGGATCCAGAACACCCCCGGCCGCGACGCCGCCAGCTCCGCCACCGCCAGGCGCGTCTCCTCGGCGATCTCCGGCGTGTCCGGCGCGCCCGCGCACAGCACGACCTGCGCGTCCGGCGAGATCCGGTGCGCGGCGGCGACCAGGTGCCCGACGCCCTTCTGCCGGGTGATCCGCCCGACGAACGTCACGATCGGCCGCGCCGGGTCGATGCCGTGCCGGAGCAGGGCGTCGGTCTCGGGCACGGGGTGGTAGGCCGACGTGTCGATCCCGTTGCGCACCACGTGCACGCGGGCCGGGTCCAGCGCCGGGTAGCAGTCCAGCACGTCGGCGCGCATGCCCTCGCTGACCGCGATCACCGCGTCCGCCGCCTCGTACGCGGTCCGCTCCACCCAGGAGGACACCCGGTAGCCGCCGCCGAGCTGCTCGGCCTTCCACGGCCGGCGCGGCTCCAGCGAGTGCGCGGTCACCACGTGCGGGATGCCGTGCAGCAGTTTCGCCAGGTGACCGGCCATGTTGGCGTACCAGGTGTGCGAGTGCGCCAGCTGCACGTCGCCCAGCGCGGCGGCCATCTCCAGGTCGACCGACAAGGTGGCCAGCGCGGCGTTCGCCTGCTCCAGGCCGTGCGCCGGGTTGTGCGCCCTGGCGTCCGCGCGCGGCCCGCCGAAGGCGTGCACGTCCACGTCCACCAGCTCGCGCAACCTCGGCACGAGGAAGCCGACGTGCACCCCAGCGCCGCCGTAGACCTCCGGCGGGTACTCCCGTGTGAGCAGTCCAATTCGCACGACGCTCACCGTAACCCGGTTGCCGGGGTCAGCCGGGTGAACGAGCGGAGTTTGCGTTACTTCGCCGTTGGTGGGGCGGTGCTCACCCGGTTAGGGTCGTTGTCGTGAAAGGGCAACCGCACGTTCTAGGAATTGTCCTCGCCGGTGGCGAAGGCAAACGGTTGTGGCCGTTGACCGCCGACCGGGCAAAGCCGGCGGTGCCCTTCGGCGGTAACTACCGGCTGGTGGACTTCGTCCTGTCCAACCTGGTGAACGCGGGTTTCGTCAAGCTCTGCGTGCTCACCCAGTACAAATCCCATTCCCTGGACCGGCACATCTCCACGACGTGGCGACTGTCCAATGTGCTCGGCCAGTACGTCACGCCGGTCCCGGCGCAGCAGCGGCTCGGGCCGCGCTGGTACACCGGCAGCGCCGACGCCATCTTCCAGTCGCTGAACCTCGTCAACGACGAGAAACCCGAGCACGTGATCATCTTCGGCGCCGACCACGTCTACCGGATGGACCCCGGCCAGATGGTGGAGCAGCACGTGGAGACCGGCGCGGGCGTCACCGTGGCGGGCATCCGGGTGCCGCGGGCGGAGGCCAAGGCGTTCGGCTGCATCGACTCCGATGCGACCGGGCTGATCACCCGTTTCCTGGAGAAACCGGCCGAGCCGCCGCACGTGCCGGACGACCCGGAGGTCACCTTCGCGTCGATGGGCAACTACGTGTTCACCACCGAGGCGCTGATCGACGCGTTGCGGGCGGACGCGTCGAACCCCGACTCCGACCACGACATGGGCGGCGACATCATCCCGATGCTCGTCGACCAGGGGCAGGCGCACGTCTACGACTTCGCCGACAACAAGGTGCCGGGCGAGACCGACCGCGACCGGGGCTACTGGCGCGACGTGGGGACCATCGACGCCTACTACGAGGCGCACATGGACCTGGTGTCGGTGCGGCCGGTGTTCAACCTCTACAACCAGGCGTGGCCGATCCGGACGGCGACCCCGCCGCTGCCGCCCGCGAAGTTCATCGCGGGAGGCAGCGCGGAGGACTCGATGGTGGGGCCGGGTTCGATCATCTCCGGCACCATCCACGGGTCGGTGATCAGCTCGGACGTGGTCGTGGAGTCCGGGTCGGTGGTGCAGGGGAGCGTGCTGCTGCCCGGCGTGCGGATCGGGCGCGGCGCGGTCGTGCGGCGGGCGATCCTGGACAAGAACGTCGTCGTGCCCGACGGTGCGCTGATCGGCGTGGACCCGGCGACGGACCGGCAGCGCTACACCGTGTCGTCCGGCGGGGTGACGGTGCTCGGGAAGGGCGTCACGGCGCACTGACCCGGTCGGGGACCGTCCTCGCGACGGTCCCCGCTTTCACCCACACGGGTGACCCCGGCCGGGTGAGGTTGCGGAGTTGTCCACAGCCCGCTTCCGCGCGCTCCACATCGTCGTACCCCGGTGGCAAGATCAAAGCAGGGGTCCCCTCGGCGAGGACCCCTGCGAAGCCTCAGCCGACCTTCGCGGCCACCAGCAGGCCGTCGCCCAGCGGCAGGATCACCGGCACCAGGCGGTCGTCCTCGCGGACCGAGCGCGCCACCTCCCGCATCGCGACCGTGTCCGGGTCGCGGTGCGACGGGTCGACCACCCGGCCGTGCCACAGCACGTTGTCGAACGCGATCACGCCACCCGGCCGCAGCAGCCGCACGCCCTCCGCCAGGTACTTCGGGTACTCCGACTTCGCCGCGTCCACGAACACCAGGTCGTACGCGCCGTCGGTGAGCCTGGGCAGCACGTCCAGCGCCCGACCCATGATCAACCGGGTCCGCGACACCGCGATGCCCGCCTCCGCGAACGCCACCCGCGCCGCGCGCTGGTGCTCCGGCTCCACGTCGATCGACGTCAGCACCCCCGCCGCGGGCATGCCGCCGAGCAGGTACAACGCGCCGACACCGGCCCCGGTGCCGATCTCCACCACGGCCTTGGCCTGCAACGCCGCCGCGAGGAACCGCAACGCCGCCCCGCCGCCGGACCCGATCGGCACGCACCCCAACTCGGCGCCACGAGCCCTGGCGGCCGTGATGACGGCGTCCTCGGGCAGGTAGCGCTCCACGTACTCGCGCGTCGGCGCATCCACAGCACGAAGGCTAACGCCGCCGGCGGCGGTTCGGGTGAATCTCGCCGACAACCCGGATTCTCAGCCTGCTCTCAGCCGCCTCTCACGATGGTTATAAGGGAGAAGGTCAGACTGGCTCCAACGCATGACGAGCAGGACCAACGGGAACACGTCAGGGGAGCCGAGCGTTGACCCGTGCAGCAGGGCAGCCAGCCCAGTGGAGGTGCTTAACCGCCCGATGCCAAAGCAGCCGACCGCCGCACTGACCGCGCCCATCGAGGACGCGGACTGGATCGCGCCCTCGTGGGACCAAGTTGTGCGCGAGCACGCCGACCGGGTGTACCGGCTGGCCTACCGCCTGTCCGGCAACCAGCACGACGCCGAGGACCTCACCCAGGAGACCTTCATCCGGGTGTTCCGCTCGCTCGCGTCGTACAAGCCCGGCACGTTCGAGGGCTGGCTGCACCGCATCACCACGAACCTCTTCCTCGACATGGCCCGCCGCCGCTCGCGCGTGCGCATGGAGGCCCTGCCCGAGGAGACCGACCGCATCCCCGGCGACGACCCGACGCCGGAGGAGATCTACGACGACACGCACCTCGACCCGGAGCTGCAGGCCGCGCTGGACGAGCTGCCGCCCGAGTTCCGCGCCGCCGTCGTCCTGTGTGACGTGGAAGGGCTCTCCTACGAGGAGATCGGCGCCACCCTCGGCGTCAAACTCGGTACCGTGAGAAGCAGGATCCACCGGGGCCGCCAGGCCCTGCGGGTCGCACTGGAACGCCGTCGGGGTCTGGCCCAGGAGGACTCTGCATGACCGACCTGCGAGGTTGGCAACTGCCCGAGCAGCACCTGCTGCCCGACGCGGTCGTCGCCTTCGTCGACGGCGAGCTGTCCGCCTCGGCGCACAACAGGGCGTCCGCGCACCTGCAGCGCTGCCCTTTCTGCGCGGCCGAGGCGTACTCGCAGCAGCAGGCCCGCTCCGCGGTGCGCGCCGCCGACGCGCCGTGCGCGCCCGCGAGCCTGCTGGCCAGGCTGGGCGCGATCCCGCAGGAAGTGGAGCTGCCCAGCGCGCCGGACGGCCTCGCGGTCAGCGAGGACGGCCAGCTCGTCACGGTCCAGCGGCCCGACCGGGTCGCGTTCGGCAGCGGTCCCGTGCTGGGGTCCGGCCGCCCTTTCGGAACCGGCGGCGGTAGCCGCTTCGGAGCCGGTCTGTTCGGGGGACGACGTGCCCGCCAAGGCGCCGGCGTCGTCGTCTCCGGTCTCATGCTCGGCGCGCTCGCCCTGGTCGCACCGGGCAGCGAGGACAACGCGCCGCCGCCCGCCCAGGGCAACTCGCCGCAGCCCTCGCCCGTGGTCGCGCCGTCGTTGACCGACGACCGCGAGCCCGTCGGCGTGCTGCGCCCGGCCGCGGACACCGGCCTGCCGGGCCGCTGACCGGCCCGCTGACGGCAACTTCACCGGTCACCCGGCACGATTGCCCCGCGACAACCATGGTGTGACGACGTGCGGGGAGCGATGAGCGAGCCAGAGCAGGGCAACGGGACCCCCAGGTCGGGCGTGGACGACGGGGCGCACCGCAGGCTCGCACCCCGTCCGCTGAACCGCCCGGCCGTCGACCTCGGTCAGCAGGCCGTGTTCGGTCGACCGCGGGGCGTGGCGGGCGCGTTCTCCGCCGACCGCCCGAGCCCGAACGGCAACTCGTCCGTGCGACTCGCGCCGCCGCCACCGGAAGCGCTGAGCACGGCGTTCGGCCGGCCCCGCGGCGAGGACGACACGCTGCTGCAACGCCCGCCGGTCGACCTGAACGGCGAGCCCGAGGTGGAGCCCGTCTTCTGGGAGGGCAAGCCGGCGGGCGACTCGTGGCGCGACCCGGGCGCGTCGGCCGTCATCGGCCCGCCCGCCGTCACGGAGCAGCCCGACACCGAACCCAAGCCGGAGCCGCCGGCCGGGCCGCAGCTCAGCGTGCCCGAACTGCTGTTCGGGCGGCGCGTCAAGCCGATGGCCCTGGTGCTGCTGATGGTGGCGGCGCTGGTGATCGGCGCGGGCGGCGGCGTGGTCGGCTGGCTGCTGGGCCGGGTCGGCAACCCGCTCACCGACGGCGGCGTCACGCTCGCCGAGGTCAAGCCGGGCAAGGAGCGCCCGGTCGGGTCGGTCGCCGAGATCGCCCAGCGCGTCACGCCCAGCGTCGTGTCGATCGAGTTCAAGGGCGCGAACGTGGCCGGCGTCGGCTCCGGCGTGGTCATCGACGGCGAGGGCTACGTGCTGACCAACGACCACGTGGTCGCCCCGGCGGTGCAGGACACGTCGGCGAAGCTGACCGTGGTCTTCACCGACGGCAAGCGGGCCGTGGCGCAGGTCGTCGGCCGCGACTCCAAGACCGACCTCGCGGTGATCAAGGTCGAGGTGGACAACCCGACCGTGCTGCAGTTCGGCGACTCCGACGAGCTGGCGGTCGGTGACACCGTGCTCGCGATCGGCTCGCCGCTGTCGCTGTCGAACACCGTGACCGAGGGCATCGTCAGCGCCCTGCACCGGCCCGTGACGGCGGCGGGCGAGAACGGCGGGCCGCAGGTCACCTACGACGCGATCCAGACCGACGCGGCCATCAACCCCGGCAACTCCGGTGGCGCGCTGGTCGACTCGTCCGGTGCGCTGGTCGGCATCAACTCGTCGATCCGGACCGAGACCGGCGGCTCGGTCGGCCTCGGGTTCGCGATCTCCGGCAACTACGCGCGCAAGGTGTCGCAGGCGTTGATCCGCGACGGCGAGGTCAAGCACGCGGACATGAACATCAACGTGCGGTCGGCGTCGGCGGAGACCGCGGAGGGCGCGCAGGTGCAGAACGTGCCCGAGGGCGGCGCGGCCGACGCGGCGGGCATCGAGGAGGGCGACGTGATCACGCGCGTCGGCGACCGGATGGTGCGCAACGCCGCGGAGCTGACCGTTGCGGTAAGGGACCATGAAATCGGCGAGACGGTGCCGGTCGTGCTGGCCAGGCAGGGTCGCGAGCTGACCGTGCAGGTGACTTTGCGGTCCGACTGACGGCTACGCTGGCGGTCAGGGCTTGGGGCGCGGAAGGTGGGGCACGAGGGTGTTCGACAGCATCGGGTGGCTTGAGATCCTCGTCATCGTCGTGGCGGGCCTGTTCATCCTGGGCCCGGAACGACTGCCCGACGCGGCCGCGTGGGTCGGCAAGACGGTCCGCCGGGTGCGCGACTACGCGACCGGCGCGCGGGAGCAGTTGAAGCAGGAGATGGGACCGGAGTTCGAGCAGCTGCGCAAGCCGCTCGAGGACCTCCGGGAACTGCGCAACTTCGACCCCAAGCGCGCGATCACCAAGCACTTGTGGGAGGACGAGCCGAGCGAGAAGCCGAACGGCCACCCCACCGTGCCGCCGGTGCGCGACACGACGAGCCGGGACCGTCCCCTGGAGCGCGGCGAGCGTCCCCCGTACGACCCGGACGCCACCTGACACGCACCCGGGCCGCCGCTGACCGCGGTGTGCCGAACGGGCTGTCCGCACTGTCACGGCCCGGAATTGTCGTACCCGGCCGGCAGAATCAAAGCAGGGGTCCCCTTGGCGGGGACCCCTGCGATGCGTTCGAGGGGGAGCGGGTCGGTCAGGCGACGCCCCGGCCGCGGTGGGTGGTGGTGGTCGGGGTGCCGGTGATGGTGAACTGCGAGCCCGGTTCGACGACGACCGCGCCGGCGGCGGAGTTGGTGATCCGCACGTTGGTCAGGGTCGCGCTGCCGCGGGCGCCGCCCATGGCCAGGATGCCCGCCCCGTTGTTCGAGCGGTCGATGAGGACGTTGCCGATCACCACGCCCGGCACGTTGCCGCCGCCCGTCTTGAACTGGATGCCGTCGTAGGTCGAGTCGTGGATCTCGGTGTCGCGGATCGTCACGCCGGTGATGTCGCGGCTCTGCGCGAACAACGTGATCGCGCCGAACTCCTGCGCCTCGCCCCAGAACGCGCCACCCGTCCGGAACAGGGCGTTGTTGGCGATCAACGTCTGCCCGGAGAACGGCAACGGGTCGTGGTCGGTCGCCAGCATGATCCCGGGGTAGTTCATGGTGTCGTGGATCAGGTTGTTCTCGACCCTGTTGCCGTAGCCGCCGTAGATCGCGACGCCGTTGGCCCGCCACGGCAGCTGGATCGTGTTGTTCACGAACGCGTTGTCGTGCGCGACGTCGACCGCCTGGTCCTTGACGTACCGGTTGGCCCACACCGCCAACGAGTCGTCGCCGGTCGTCCGGAACGACGAGTTGAACACCCGCGAGTTGCGCGTGCCGTTGGTGAAGTTGATGCCGTCGGCGTAGGTGTCGCGGATCCTCATGCCGCTGAACTCGACCCCGTCGGCGGGACCCCACAGCTCCGGGATGTTGTCGTAGTCACGACCGACCCACACGCCGACGTTGGCGTGCTCGATCCACACGTTCGTGATCTTCGTCCCGGCGCCGAACCGCCCGTTGAGGCCCACGCCGCCCTCGGCGCCGCCCGCGCCGCCGCGGATCCGGCCCGAGCCGAAGATCGCGATGTCCGAGATCTTCGTGTTGGCGTCGATGTCGAACCCGAAGTTGCCCTCGTGCGGGTGGTTGATGCCGCCCTGGGCCAGGTGCGGCTCGGTGAGCGTGTACAGCTGCGAGTGCCACATGCCCGCACCGCGGATGGTGACGTCGCGGATGCCCACCTGGTTGTGCTGCCCCCGGTCGAGCGGGTCGTCGGTCAGGATCTTCCTCTCCTGCCGCCACTGCCCGGCCGGGATCCACACGCAGCCGATCACGCCGTTCTGGTCGTCGGTCACGGCGCGCTGGATGGCGTCCGTGTCGTCGCCGCCGTCACCCGGCACGGCGCCGTAAGCGGTGATGGACGTGCAGCCGGCGGGCTGGTCGGTCGGCGGCGCCACCTGCTCCAGGTCGATCAGGTCGATGACGTAGAACGCCGCCGCGTCACCCGCGTCGCGTTGCAGCTTGAACCGGGTTCCGGCCGGGTAGGTCCGGGCCAGCAGGGCGTTCGCCTCGTCGAACAGCCGCCGCGCGTCGGCCTGCGGCGTGTTGGTGAGCCCTTCGGGGTCGTCGGTGTTGCCGTAGAGCCAGCTGTGCTTGGACGACAACGTCAACTTCCGCACGAACACGTCGTCGGCGTACAGGCTGATGGTCGCCTCGATGCCGCCGCCTCCGGGCGCGTCCGGGATCGAGTTGCGCACCACGATCGAGTTCGACGCGATCGTCGACGTGAACTCCACGAACTGGCCGGTGCCGTCCAGCCGCACGGACTTGCGGCCCGACGACTCGGTGGCGAAGTTGGTGTGCCCGAACCGCCGCAGCGGGTCGGCTTCCAGCAGGGTGCCCTGGTACCGGGCGGCTTCCGCCTCGTGCTCGACGTACGGCACCGCCGCGCCGCGACCGACCACGATCGACTGCGACGTCGCGTTGTTGGTCTCGTTCGTCTCGGCGACGACGCCGGTCGCGTCGGCGGTGGCGGTGATCGTCGCGCCGCCCGCGGTGGCCGTCCACGTGCCGCCGACCGGCACGGTCACCGTCGCGCCCGCCGCGATGGCCGGGCTCTGCCCGGTGAGCGTGACGCCGCCGACCGCGACCCGCGTGACGGTGCCCGCGCCGACCGCCGACGTGCCGCGGTTGTGCACCGACACGGTGAACGACACCGGCGCGCCGACGGCCGGGTTCGGCGGGGTGGGCGTGATGCCGACGACGGTCAGGTCCGGGCCGGGCGCCTGCGCCACCACCAGCGGTGACGGCGCGGTGTGCGCGTTGTTGCCGTTGTCCTGCTCGACGACGGCGTCGGTCGGGTCGACCACCGCCCTCACCGGGTAGCTGCCCGTCGCCCGCCTGCCCGCGTTCACCGACACCGCGGCCGACGCGCCCGCGGCCAGCCCGGCGACCGGCGCGCTGCCGACGACCGTGCCGCCGAGGCTGAAGTCGACCGAGGTCGCGCCGGCGGCGGCCGTGCCCGTGTTGCGGACCGTGGCCGTGAGGGTGACGGCGTCGAGCTCCGACGGACTGGCCGGCGTCCACGACACCGCCGCGACGGTCAGGTCCGGGTTCGGCGCCGGCGTGCCGACGACCTGGAACTCGGCCACCTGCCCGCCGGGCGCGCCGGTGTTGCCGAAGAACTCCAGCCGCACGTCCGCGACCCGGCCGGCGACCGCGACCGTCACCGAGTTCTGGTTGCCGGCCGGGCTGAACGCGTGCTCGGCGCGGGGGGCCAGCGACGTGAAGCCGGTCGCGCCCTGCTCGCGGCCCAGCACCTGGAAGCTCTGCGTGCGCGGCCCCCACACCGGGTCGGGGTTGAGCTTGACCACGACCGCGCTCACGTCGGCGTTCGCGCCGAGCTTCACGGTCAGGGTGGCCGACTGGCCGCCCGCCTCCCAGTACGTGGCGACGTTGCCGTCGTTGGCGTTGGTGGCGACGAACCCGAACGTCGACGACGACGCCTCGATCGGCTTGCCGGCCGCGAGGTTCGTGCCGCCGCCCTGGCCGACGCGCGTCACCGCGTTGCTGTCGCCGGACACGTTGCCCGCCGCGTCACGCGCCCGCACGGTGTAGGTCACGGTGGCGGTGGCCGGTTGGCTGTCGGTGTAGGTCAACGTCGTGCCCGGCACGGTGGCGCGCGCCGCGCCGTTGGCGAAGACGGTGTACCCGGTCACGCCGGTGTCGTCGGTGGACGCGGTCCAGCTCAGCCGGACCTGCCCGGCGGCGGGCTCGGTCAGCGACAGCCCGCCCGGCGCGGTCGGGGCCTGCCCGTCGCCGGTGGTGGCGCCGTAGACCTCGAACTCCGAGACCTGGGCGGCGGGCCAGCCGGTGTTGCCGGTGACGTGCAGCCGCACGTGCCGGGCGGCCCTGGCGGCGAAGTCGATGGTGGCCGTGTTGCCGCTCGCCGGGGTGAACACCCGTGCGGCGGACGGCGAGAGGTCGGTGAACGTGGCGCCGTCCGTGCTGCCCTGGACGGCGAGCGTCTGCGTGCGCTCGCCCCAGCCGGTCGGCAGCTTCAGCACGACCCGGCTCACGCCGGCGGTCGCGCCGAGGTCGACCTGGAGCCACTGCGGGAACGCGTGGTTCGCGCTCTCCCAGTAGGAGGCCTGGTTGCCGTCGGTGGCGTTGGCCGCGGGGTAGCCGGCCTGCGAGCCGCTCGCCGACGTGCTCTTGCCCGCGGCCAGGTCGACCGCGATGGCGGTGACGTCGCCGGGCGCTCCCGAGGCGGGGGAGAGGCCGAGCGCGGTCAAGCCGACCGCGAGGATGCCGCCGATCAGTCGCCGGCTGCGCTGCTTCCGTGTCATCGGTGTCCTCTTCGTTGGGGACGACGGTGCGCTGACGGCAGACTGCGGCGGAGCGCCTGCCGCTAAGTTGCGAGTCGATATGGAGATTTTGAGCTCTGACTGTCAACTTCTTGCGGGGTTGAGTACAAAGGTTTCAGACGGGCGGCGGTTCGTCAACGGCCGACCGGACGCGGGCAGCACGAAACGGGGGCCCCCGGATCGGGAGCCCCTGTCGTGGGGTTCAGGCCGTCAGCGGCCGGCGGGCGAGACGTTCAGCAGGCGGCCGGCGAGCCCGCGCGACCGCGTCGACAACTTGCCGGCCACGGTCGTCAGCACCTGTCCGGCGGCCGACTCCGGGTGCGCCAGCACGATCGGCGTGCCCGCGTCGCCCTGCTCGCGCAGCCGCGGGTCGAGCGGGACCTGGCCCAGCAGCGGCACGTCCGCGCCGACCGCCTGGGTCAGCGAGTCGGCCACGACCTGCCCGCCGCCCTCGCCGAACACGTCCATCCGGGTGCCGTCCGGCAGCTCCAGCCACGACATGTTCTCGATCACGCCGGCGATCCGCTGCCGCGTCTGCAACGCGATCGACCCGGCCCGCTCCGCCACCTCGGCCGCCGCCTGCTGCGGCGTCGTCACGACCAGGATCTCGGCGTTCGGCACGAGCTGCGCCACCGAGATGGCGATGTCGCCGGTGCCCGGGGGCAGGTCGAGCAGCAGCACGTCCAGGTCGCCCCAGAACACGTCGGCCAGGAACTGCTGCAACGCGCGGTGCAGCATCGGGCCGCGCCACACGACCGGCGTGTTGCCCGGCGTGAACATGCCGATCGAGATCAGCTTCACGCCGTGCGACTGCGGCGGCATGATCATCTTCTCGACCTGCGTCGGCCGCGCGTCCGTGCCCAGCATGCGGGGGATGGAGTGGCCGTAGATGTCGGCGTCCACCACGCCGACGGACAGCCCGCGCGCGGCCATCGCGACGGCCAGGTTCACCGTCACCGACGACTTGCCGACGCCGCCCTTGCCCGACGCGACGCAGTAGACCCGCGTCAGCGAACCGGGCTGGGCGAACGGGATCACCGGCTCCTCGACGCCGCCGCGCAGGGTCTTGCGCAGCTCGGTGCGCTGCGCGTCGCTCATCACGTCCAGCTCGACGCGGACGCCGGTCACGCCGTCGAGCGCGGACACGGCGCCGGTCACGTCGGCGGTGATCTTGTCGCGCAGCGGGCAGCCGGACACGGTGAGGAAGACCGCCACGTCCACGACCCCGTCGTCGCCGACCACGACGCCCTTGACCATGCCGAGGTCGGTGATCGGACGCCGGATCTCCGGGTCCTGGACACCGGCCAACGCCTTCTGCACGTCGTCAACGGTAGGAAGAGTCACGGGAACGCCTTCGCGAGAGGTGGTGGGACCGCCATGCTACGGCGGGCCGTGCACCTCCAAGCTACCGGTTGGTCACCTCGGATCCGGGGGCAGCGCGCACCCGGTTGCGTGCTTTCCGTAACATTGGTATCCGTGCCGGAAACCGGATCTGCCCGGTTGCCCACCCGTAGCGAGCTGGGGGTGTGGCGATCCTTCCTCCGGGCGCACGCGAGGCTCACACGGATCCTGGAAGCCGAACTGATCGCCGAGCAACGCCTGTCGCTCGCGGCCTACGACGTCCTGGTCCAGCTCGCCGAGGCGCCGCAGTACCGATTGCGGATGACCGAGCTGGCCGAGGCCGTGCTGCTGTCCCGCTCCGGCGTCACCAGACTCGTCGACCGACTGGAACGCGCGGGCCTGGTGCTGCGGGAACGCGCCGACGGCGACGGGCGCGGCGTGGTGGCCGTGCTCACCTCGCAGGGCCTCGAACGGCTGCGGGTGGCGTCCGGCACCCACCTCACGGGCGTGGTGCGCCACTTCACGGAGACGTTCGACCACGCCGAGCTGGAGGCGTTCGGCCGCACGTGCGACCGGCTGGGCGCCGACGAGCCCTGAGCGTCACGAGGACGGCACGTCGTCCTTGACGTCCGCGGCGGGGCTGTCCCTGCCGGCGCCGTCCTTGCCGGGGTTGTCCTTGCCGGGCCGCTTGCGCTCGCGGAACACGCGTTCCAGCTCGCTGCGCAGGTAGTCGCGGGTCACCACCTCGCCCACGGCGAGCCGCAGCGCGGCCAGCTCGCGGGCCAGGTACTCGGTGTCGGCCTTGGTCTGCGCGGCACGCGCCCGGTCCTCCTCCAACGACACCCGGTCGCGGTCGTCCTGCCGGTTCTGCGCCAGCAGGATCAGCGGCGCGGCGTACGCGGCCTGCGTGGAGAACGCCAGGTTGAGCAGGATGAACGGGTACGGGTCCCAGCGCAGCGTCACCGCGAACAGGTTCAGCGTGATCCACACGATCACCAGCAGCGTCTGCCAGAACAGGAACTTGCCGGTGCCGAGGAACCGGGCGAGCCGCTCGGAGAACCGGCCGAACGCCTCCGGGTCGAGCGACAGCCGGAACCGGCCCTCCGTGCGCGGCTGGTCGAGCCGTCGACGCGGCAGCAGCTCAGGCATGGGACAGCCCCGTTTCGCGCCAGTTGGCCGGCAGCAGGTGGTCGAGCACGTCGTCCACGGTGACCGCGCCGAGCAGGTGGTCGCTCTCGTCCACCACCGGCCCGCACACCAGGTTGTAGGCGGCGAAGTAGCGGGTCACGTCGCTGAGCGACGCCGTCGGCGACAACGTCGCCAGGTCCGTGTCCAGCACGCCCGCGACCAGGTCGGACGGCGGCTCCCGCAGCAGCCGCTGGATGTGCACGCAGCCCAGGTAGCGGCCGGTCGGCGTGGCCGTCGGCGCCCGGCACACGAACACCATGCTGGCCAGCGCGGGCGTCAGGTCCGGGTTGCGCACGTGCGCCAGCGCCTCGGCCACGGTCGCGTCCGGCGCGAGCACCACCGGCTCCGGCGTCATCAGGCCGCCCGCGGTGTCGAAGCTGTACTCCAGCAGCCGCCGCACCGGCTCGGACTCCTCCGGCTCCATCAGCTCCAGCAGCCGGTCCTTCTCGCCCTCGGGCAGCTCCGAGAGCAGGTCGGCCGCGTCGTCGGGGTCCATCGCCTCCAGGATGTCCGCCGCGCGCTCCTCGTCGAGGTAGGCCAGCAGGTCCTTCTGGTCCTCCTCGGCCATCTCCTCGATCACGTCGGCGAGCCGTTCGTCGTCCAGCGCCTCGGCCACCTCGTAGCGCCGCTTGAACGGCAGGCTGTGCAGGGCCAGCGCCACGTCCGCCGCCCGCATCGTCTCGAAGATCGCGACCAGGTGCTGCGCGCCCTGCGGCTGGCCCGCGAGCTCCGTCACCGACAGCCCGGTCAGGTCCTCCCAGTGCAGCACCTGCACCGGCCCGCGGCGGGCCAGCCGGCCGGTGCGCTCCCGGACCGCGACCCGCGTCATCCGCCAGTCCCGGGTGCGGCTGGGCTCCATCGCGGCGTCGACCAGCACCGCCGGCGCGCCGGAGGCGAGCGTGACGCGCGCGTCGAGCAGCTCGCCGACGACCAGCACCTCGTTGGCGCGCTGGTGGAACTGGCGCAGGTTGACCGACCCGGTGGCGAGCGTCACGGCGTTCGGCTCGATCGAGGTGACCCGCAGCATCGGCACGAAGATGCGCCGCCGGGTCGCCAGCTCCAGCACCAAACCGAGCACGCGGGGTGGCTGGCGGTCCACCCGCAGGCCGATGACCAGGTCGCGGACCTTGCCGATCGACTCGCCGTCCGGGCCGAAGACGGGCAACCCGGCGAGCTGAGCGGCGAAGACCCGGTTCACGGCAGGCACGTGATCAGGCTAGTCCGCCGGGTGCCCCGCCGCTGCGTTCCACTGTGGACGCCGGGGACCGGGTTCCCGGTCAGGGCCGCAACGCGTGCGTGATCGCCTCGACCGTGACGGCCATCTCGTCCAGCTCCTCCTCCAGGCACCACAGCCAGGTGTCGACGGCGCGGCAGAACGTCCAGGCGCGGGCGCGTTCGGCGTCCAGCTCGCCGATGTCGCACAGCGCGGCGAACCGGTCGCGCAGGCCGCGTTCGCCGTCGAGCTCGCCGAACCTGTTCCACAGCAACGGGATCACGCCGATCTCGCGGTCGCCGGCCAGCGGTTTCGGGTCGATCATCAGCCACGGCTCGCGGTCGCCGCGCAGCACGTTCTCGTAGTGCAGGTCCTGGTTGACCAGCGTGTTCCCGGCGTGCTCGACGAGGTGGCGGCCCAGTTCGCGCGCCTGCTCGACGACGGCGGACGGCAGCGGGCCGCCCAGGTCGGCGTTGCGCGTGCGCGGGTCGGCGAAGTCGTGGCGGTGGAACTGAGGGCCGGCCGGGACGCGCAGCCGGCGGAGCAGGCCGCCGGTGACGGCCAGCGCCTCCTCGATCGGCGCGTCGAGCAGCGACGCGGTGTGGTCGAGGCGTTCCAGCAGCAGCGCGCCGTGCCGGTCGTCGTGGTCGAGCAGCGCCACCACGCCCTGGCCGTCCCACGCCTCGAGGGCGGTCGGCTCGTGCCGCGTCTCGTCGTCCAGCCAGGTGAGCTTGAGCACGGCCGGGTGGCCGTCGGCGCGGCGCACCGGGAGGACGACGGCGATGTTGCCGTAGAGCAGCGCGCCGTCCGGGGCGAGGCGCCAGCGGGCGCAGAACTTCGTGGCCAGCGAGGGGAGCGAGGCCCGCCACTCCAACGCCTCCTCGCCCAGGATGGCGCCGAAGTCCTCGGGGACGGTGATCACGCGAACTCCAGGCGGTAGACCGACTCCCACGCCGGCCGGCCGTTGAGCCGGGCCGCTCGCAGCGCCGCCAGCGCCTCGTCGTCGGGATCGGCGAGGCGGGCGGTCGCCGTGGCGTCGACCAGGTGGGAGTGGGTGGTGGGCGAGCGGACGGTGACCGTGCACCGGACGCCGTCGGCCAGGCCCGGCACCTGCTGCTCCGTGCCGCCGACGGCGACGAGGAGGCCGCCGTCGCGCCACAGCGCCCACACCAGTCGCGGCTCGCGGCCGTCCGGTCGGATCCACACCGCCGCGGCCTTGCGCAGCGCGTTGTCCAGCACCTGCTCGATCTCCACCGGTTCAGCCTGCCACGGGCCTGTGAGTCGTGACTCACGAAATAGCGGGCGCTACGCGTGCGTGCCACCCTTCGCACAACAGGAGTTACCGGCCGGTACGAGGAGGTACCCACAGTGGTCGACCAGCAGCGTCCCCGTCGCTCGTGTCTGGCCGTGCCCGGCTCGAGCCAGAAGATGATCGACAAGGCTCGCACGCTGCCCGCGGACCAGGTGTTCCTCGACCTGGAGGACGCGTGCGCGCCGCTGGCCAAGCCGGACGCGCGCAAGACCATCGTGGCCTCGTTGAACGAGGGCGGCTGGGGTTCCCGCGCGCGGGTCGTCCGGGTGAACGACTGGACCACCGAGTGGACCTACCGCGACGTCACCGAGGTCGTCGAGGGCGCGGGCGCGAACCTGGACTGCATCATGCTGCCGAAGGTGCAGACCGCGGAGCAGGTGCACGCGCTCGACCTGCTGCTCACCCAGATCGAGAAGACCATGGGCTACGAGGTCGGGCGGATCGGCATCGAGGCGCAGATCGAGAACGCGCTGGGCCTGATCAACGTCAACGCGATCGCCACCGCGTCGCCGCGGGTGGAGACGATCATCTTCGGCCCGGCCGACTTCATGGCGTCGATCAACATGAAGTCGCTGGTCGTCGGCGAGCAACCGCCCGGCTACGACGTCGGCGACGCCTACCACTACATCCTGATGCAGATCCTGATGGCCGCCCGTGCGCACGACAAGCAGGCCATCGACGGGCCGTACCTGCAGATCCGGGACGTCGAGGGCTTCAAGCGCGTGGCCGGCCGCTCGGCGGCGCTCGGGTTCGACGGCAAGTGGGTCCTGCACCCGGGCCAGATCGACGCGGCGAACGAGGTGTACAGCCCGAAGCAGGAGGACTACGACCACGCCGAGAACATCCTCGACGCCTACGACTACTTCACCTCCGAGCAGGGCGGCAAGCGCGGTGCGGTGATGCTCGGCGACGAGATGATCGACGAGGCGTCGCGGAAGATGGCGCTGGTCATCTCGTCCAAGGGCCGTGCCGCGGGCATGGCGCGCACGAACGTGTGGTCGCCGCCGGAGGACTGACCTTCTCCCGGCTCCCGGTCGGCGCGTGGCCGTAGAGTGATCGCGTGGCCGACTGGGAGCTGACGTCGATCGAGGTGGAGGGGTACGCCTCGATCCGCTCGGCGCGGGTGGAGCTCGGCCGGCTGAACGTCCTGATCGGCGCGAACGGCGCGGGCAAGAGCAACTTCGTCCGCGTGTTCGAGCTGCTGGGCCGCCTGGTCGATTCGGACCTGGCCTACTTCGTCGGCTTGAACGGCGGCGCGTCGGCGCTGCTCACCTCCGGCGGGGATCACCTTCGGCTCGTGGTGACCGGTGCTCCGGGCGCCTACGAAGCCGTGCTGGCGCCGGCGAGCAACGACCAGTTCATCTTCGCGCGCGAAGCCCTCGACCTCGTGGATCACGGGATCGTCGAGCTGTCGAGGGGAGGGCGGGAGACCGAGCTGCCGATGGTCACCGACGCCGTGGGATCCGCGGCCCGGCTGGCCGACGCGCTGGGCGACTGCCGCGTCTACCACTTCCACGACACCAGCCGGAACGCGCCGGTCAAGCAACTCGTGCCCACAGCGGACAACGTGGCGCTGCGTCACGACGCGGGCAACCTCGCGGCCGTCCTGCTGGCGCTCTCCGACAGCGACCACCCGGCCGACAAGGCGGGCTACCGGCGGATCGTCGGGGTCATCCGCCAAGTCGCGCCGTTCTTCCGGGACTTCGTCCTCCGACCGGAGAAGAGCGACCGGTTGCGGTTGCGGTGGCGTCAGAACGACTCGGACGCGGTGTTCTCGGCCGACCAGATGTCGGACGGCACGTTGCGGTTCATCTGTCTCGCGACACTCCTCCTGCACCCGCGGTTGCCCTCGTTGGTGGTCCTGGACGAGCCGGAACTCGGGCTGCACCCGTACGCCGTCGTCCAGCTGGCCGGCTTGTTGAGACACGCGGCGGTGCGCAGCCAGGTGCTCATCGCCACCCAGTCCGTCACCTTGATGAACCAGTTCGAGCTCGACGACCTGATCGTGGTCGAGCGGGTCAACGGAGCTTCGGAGTTCGTCCGGCCGGACCGCGAACGGCTCGGTGCGTGGCTGGAGGAGTACTCGCTGGGCGAGCTGTGGGAGAAGAACCTCATCGGGGGCAGGCCGGGCGGGCAGACGTGACCGGTGCCTTCCGGCGGGTCCACCTGCTGGTCGAGGGGCAGACCGAAGAGGTCGTGGCCGACGCCGTCATCCGACCTCATCTCGAAGGGCTCGGATGGGTCACCAGCTTGTCGCTCGTGAAGACCAAGCGGCCTGCGGCAGGGCCGTCGCACAAGGGCGGCGTGACCGGCTGGAGGCAAATCCAGCGGGACATCGGGCTCCTGCTGAACGACACCAGCCTCGACGTGCTCACCACGCTGTTCGACTACTACGCGTTCCCGGCGGACTGCCCCGGCATGGCCGACCGACCGCCCGGTGACGTCTACGGGCGGGTCGGGCACGTCGAGCGGTGTCTGGCGGAAGCGGTGGGTGACCGGCGGTTCCGGCCGAACCTGGTGGTCCACGAGTTGGAGGCGTGGGTGTTCGCCGCCGCCGACGAGCTGGGGGAGTTCCTCGGCACCGGACTCGCCGACCGGCTGCGTGACGACGTCCGGGTAGCCGGAGGCGCCGAGCTGGTCAACGACGGGCCCGCCACCGCGCCGTCGAAGCGGCTGCTCGACTACTGCCCCGGCTACGTCAAGACGGTCGACGGGCCGCTGGCGATCCAAGGGCTGGGCCTGGCACGCCTGCGCGCCGGGTGTCCGCACCTCGACGGCTGGCTGCGCACGTTCGAACAGTGACCGGACGCGCACGGAACGCTGACCCCACCGGTGAGCATGGCCACAACGCGTGGTGCGGATTGGCGATCATGGGGTGCTGCCTGTGCATGGTGGTCGTCGTGTCCAGACATCGAACCCCGCGCAGGCCGTTGTTCCGCCGTCGCCGTGACGACCTGCTCGAGCGCAGCTTCCGGCCCTGCCCGGCCTGCTCGCACGACGTCCACGTGTTCGCCGAGGTGTGCCGCCACTGCGGCGGGTCGTTGGAGTTGACGCGGGCCTGACCAGTGGTCAGCGCGGCGTCGGGGTCGGCAGGTTCCCGACCTCGCGGTACAGCCACACCACCAGCACGACCCACAGCACGACCGCCAGCACCCACAGCACGGTCAGCACCACGCCGATGATGAGGCCGGCCGTCGCCATGCCCCAGCCCTGCTCACCGGTCCGCCGGATCTGCTTGCGCGCCACGATGCCCAGC
The DNA here is from genome assembly GCF_040656635.1 of Actinosynnema sp. NPDC049800. Taxonomy (NCBI): domain Bacteria; kingdom Bacillati; phylum Actinomycetota; class Actinomycetes; order Pseudonocardiales; family Pseudonocardiaceae; genus Actinosynnema; species Actinosynnema sp. NPDC049800. The sequence goes on from NZ_JBFAMT010000005.1 coordinate 164,884, forward strand.
ACGATGCCCGCCGGCGAGAACAGGAACGCCGTGATCAGCGCGGCGATCGCCATCCCGTTGGTCTGCGTGGCCGGCGGCGGGTAGTAGCCCGGCTGCGGCTGGTACGGCTGCGACATGCGATCCCCCTGCGATTCGTGCGGGCGCACAGGTTATCCCGCTGTTTCGGTTCAGCGCGTGGCGATGAGCACCTTTGTCGCGCGAACGGGCGTTAACCCGGCCATACTCGCCGGTAACCCGAGAGCTACGAAGGGAAACGCGATGGCGCGCCTGGCCCGGACCGCAGGACTGACCGACGTCCAGGAGGAGATCCTGTCGACGGTTCGCACCTTCGTGGACAAGGAGATCATCCCGCACGCCCAGGCGCTGGAGCACGGCGACACGTACCCCGCCGACATCGTCGAGGGCATGAAGGAGATGGGCCTGTTCGGGCTCACCATCCCGGAGGAGTTCGGCGGGCTCGGCGAGTCGCTGCTGACCTACGCCCTGGTCGTCGAGCAGATCGCGCGCGGCTGGATGTCCGTGTCCGGTGTGATCAACACCCACTTCATCGTGGCGCACATGCTCAAGCAGCACGGCACGCCCGAGCAGCAGGCGAAGTACCTGCCGCGGATGGCGACCGGCGAGGTGCGCGGCTCGTTCTCGATGTCCGAGCCGGAGCTGGGCTCGGACGTGGCGGCGATCCGCACGCGGGCCGTGCGCGACGGCGACGACTTCGTCGTCAACGGCCAGAAGATGTGGCTGACCAACGGCGGCACGTCCAACCTCACCGCCGTGCTGGTGAAGACCGACGAGGGCGCGGAGAAGGCCCACCAGAACCTGACCACGTTCCTGGTGGAGAAGCCCGAGGGTTACGGCGAGGTCGTGCCCGGCCTCACCATCCCCGGCAAGATCGACAAGATGGGCTACAAGGGCGTCGACACGACCGAGATGGTGTTCGACGGCTTCCGGATCCCGGCGGAGCAGGTGCTCGGCGGCCGGACCGGCCGGGGTTTCCGGCACATGATGGACGGCGTCGAGGTCGGCCGGGTGAACGTGGCGGCGCGGGCGTGCGGCATCGCGCTGCGGTCGTTCGAGCTCGCGATCGAGTACGCGCAGCAGCGCAAGACCTTCGGCAAGCCGATCGCGGAGCACCAGGCCATCGCGTTCAAGCTGGCCGAGATGGCGACCAAGGTCGAGGCCGCCCACCTGATGATGGTGAACGCCGCGCGGCTGAAGGACTCGGGCGCGCGCAACGACGTCGAGGCCGGCATGGCCAAGCTCATCGCGTCGGAGTACTGCGCCGAGGTGACCCAGGAGGCGTTCCGCATCCACGGTGGTTACGGGTACTCCAAGGAGTACGAGATCGAGCGCCTGATGCGCGAGGCGCCGTTCCTGCTCATCGGCGAGGGCACCAGCGAGATCCAGAAGACCATCATCAGCCGGGGCCTGCTGCGCGACTACCAGTCGCGCGGCTGACGCGCGGTTGACCCACGGTTGACGCGCGGCCGGCCCTCGGGGTGGGCGTTGTGCCTGCTCAGGCCCTTAAAAGCTTAAAAGCGTCCTCGCCGGACGGGCAGATCAGCAGGATGACGGCCGGTTCGGTGGTTCTGTGCCGGGTCCGTTGTGGGTCCGGGTTTCGTGTCATCCCACCGACCTCCCTCCGGGCTACCACACGCGTCAAGGGGGCGGTTCCAGCCCATTGTTCCTGTTGGGTGGGGATGTGCCCCCTTGACACGTGCGGTAGGGCAAAGCCAGGTCGGCGGGATGACACGAAGCCCTCCCTTTGGGGAGGTAAGGGCATCAGCGGCCGCACCGCCGGGCCCGTCCGACCCCGGGCCCGACTCGCGACCCCCGACCCGTCCACTGGCACGCCCTTCTCCCAGAAGTAGGGCTTCGTGTCATCCCGCCGACCTGGCGCAGCCCTACCGCGCGTGTCAAGGGGGGCGTAGTTCGCCTTTGCCCACGGCTTCGACTGTGGGCGCCCCCCTTGATACGTGTGGTAGCCCTTGTGGAGGTCGGTGGGATGACACGAAACCCGGACCAACAACGGACCCGCGGCATCCAGCGGTAGTCGGGGTCATCCTGCTGATCTGCCCGTCCGGCGAGGACATGCTTTTCAAGCTTTTGATCTTTCAAGCTCCCACGGCACCCACCGACGGCACCCCACCCGACGGCACGCACGCACCGACCCGCCGGACCCACAATCGCCGGGTCGCCATCGGTCAGTACCACGGTCGGGTGACCTGGTCGGCACCACGATCGGGCGGTCCGGTCAGGACCCCGCACGGTGCGCGGGCCGCCGGGCGGAGGTCACGTTTCGCACCCCTTCCCGGCGACCTGTTTCGCGCCGGTCGCCCGGTGTTGGCAGGATGGGGAGATCAGCACCGCGAAGAGGTGGTCACCGTGACGAGTTCCTTCTCCGGCCAGAACCGACCCGGGGTGCCTCCCCGCCTGCCCACCCCGCCCACCGGCTGGCCCATCGGTTCGTACGGCACCTACGAGGAGGCGCAGCGCGCCGTCGACTTCCTCGCCGACGACGACTTCCCCGTCCAGGAGGTCACGATCGTGGGTGTCGACCTCATGCTCGTCGAACGGGTCACCGGCCGCCTCACGTGGGGCCGCGTGCTGGGCACCGGCGCGGCCTCGGGCGCCTGGTTCGGCCTGTTCGTCGGCGTCCTGCTCAGCCTGTTCAACACCACCCCCGGCAGCAGCCTCGGCCCCATCGTCGCGGGCCTGGTGGTCGGCATCGCGTTCGGCCTGATCTTCGCCGCAGTCGGCTACGGGTCGGCCCGCGGCAAGCGCGACTTCCAGAGCGCCAGCCAGCTCGTCGCGGGCCGCTACGACGTGCTCTGCCAGCCCCGTTCGGCCGAACGCGGCCGTGACCTGCTCGCCAAGCTCGCCATGCGCCCCTCCGACGCCGGCAAGGCCGGCCAGGACTGAGGTCGAAGACCGAGGTTTACCGCACCACCGGACCGGGTAAGGCCGTTCCGGGCTCCGGTGGTCGCGGCACCTGGTCACCGGGCCTACGTTCGTTCCACCGGTCGGTTCGGCCGACCGGTGGGCACGACGAGGTGCCGGGCGTCGCGGTCTGGCTCCTCCGTTGTCGGGAAGGAGGCAGGACCGATGAGGGGCAAGGGTCATCGGTTGGCCGCCGCAGGGGGCGCCGCGCTCATCGCGACGTCCGTGCTGGCGGGCTGTGGTTCGGGTGACGGCGGGATCACCATCAACGTCTACAAGTACCCGCAGGAGAACTTCCAGAAGATCGTCGACGACTGCAACGGGCGGGCCGCCGGCTACGAGATCGTCTACCACAAGCTCCCGCGCGAGGCGGACGGCCAGCGCGAGCAGCTGGTCCGCAGGCTCGCCGCCGGCGACGACGACATGGACGTGCTGGCCCTCGACGTCACGTGGACCGCCGAACTGGCCGAGGCCGGCTGGATCAGGGAGTTCACCGGCCCGACCAAGGAGCAGGTCGAGGACGGCACGCTGGAGACGCCGCTGGAGACCGCCCGCTACGAGGGCAGGCTCTACGGCGCTCCGGACAACACCAACGTCCAGCTCCTCTGGTACCGCGGCGACCTCGTGCCGACCCCGCCGACGACCTGGTCGGAGATGATCGAGATGGGGTCGCGGCTCGAAGCGGACGGCAACGACGAGACGCCCGGCCTCGTCGCCGCGCAGGGCAAGCAGTACGAGGGCCTCGTCGTCCTCTACAACACCCTGGTCAACACCGCCGGCGGGCAGATCCTGGACGAGAGCGGCACCAAGGCCGTCCTGGACGACGGCGCGGTCAAGGCGCTCGAGGTGCTCAAGCAGTTCGCCACCTCCGACGTGGTGGACCCGTCGTTCTCCAACGCCGCCGAGGACGACGCCCGCCTCGCCATGGAGAACGGCAAGGCCGCGTTCCAGCTCAACTGGCCCTACATCTACGCCGCCGCGCAGTCCGTCCCCGACCTCGCGCCGAACCTGAAGTGGGCGCCCTACCCCTCCATCGACGGCGGACCGGCCGAGGTCACCGTCGGCGGCATCAACTACGCGGTCAGCGCCTTCTCCCGGCACCCCGACGAGTCGTTCGACGCCATCACGTGCCTGCGCAGCGCGGAGCACCAGAAGTTCGCCGCCATCAACGACGGCGTGCCGCCCACCATCGAGTCCGTCTACGACGACCCGGAGATGGCCGAGCCGTACCCGATGAAGGAAGCGATCCTGGAGACGCTGAAGAACGCGGGCACCCGCCCGCGGACCCCCGCCTACCAGAACGTCTCGACCGTCATCTCCACGATCCTCTCGCCTCCGGCCGACATCGACCCGCGGCGCACGGCCGACCGGCTGCGCACCGAGCTCCAGGACGCGCTCGACTCGAAGGGGGTGCTGCCGTGAGCCACGCGCTGGACGCCGAACCGGCCGCCACCGGACCCAAGCCGTCGCCCCAGGCCAAGGCCGCGCTCAGCGAGGGCAAGAAGGCCGAACGCCGGCTCGGCCTGCTGTTGTGCGCGCCGGCGATCCTCATCATGGCCGCCGTCGCCGGCTGGCCGATCCTCTACTCGTTCTGGCTGTCGCTGCAGCGCTACGACCTGAAGTTCCCGGACCGCACCGAGTTCGTCGGCCTGGACAACTACGTCACCGTGCTGACCAACCCCTACTGGTGGAACGCCATGTGGGTGACGGTGCTCATCACGGTGGTGTCCGTGGCGGTCGAGCTGGTGCTCGGCATGGCGCTGGCGCTGATCATGCACCGCACGCTGGTCGGCCGGGGCATCGTGCGCACGTCCACGCTCATCCCGTACGGCATCGTCACGGTCGTCGCCGCGTTCTCCTGGCGCTACGCCTGGACGCCCGGCACCGGCTACCTGGCCGAGACGCTCGCGGGCGGCGAGCCGGTGCTCACCGAGAAGATCCCGGCGATCATGGTCGTGACGCTGGCCGAGATCTGGAAGACCACGCCGTTCATGGCGCTGCTGCTGATGGCGGGCCTGGCCCTGGTGCCCGACGACCTGCTCAAGGCCGCCGCGATGGACGGCGCGAGCGCGTGGCAGCGGTTCACCAAGGTCATGGTCCCGGTGATGAAGCCCGCGATCCTGGTGGCGCTGCTGTTCCGCACGCTCGACGCGTTCCGCATCTTCGACAACCTGTTCGTGCTCACGGCGGGCTCGCAGGGCACGTCGTCGGTGTCGATGCTGACCTACAACAACCTGATCAAGGGCCTGAACCTGGGCATCGGCTCCACCATGTCGGTGCTGATCTTCATCGCGGTGGCGATCATCGCGTTCGTGTTCGTGAAGCTGTTCGGGACCGCAGCGCCCGGCGGCGACGGCGGGGGGAGGCGCTGATGGCGGGCATCGGCGGGGCCGTGACCACGGGCCGCAAGGCGCGCTGGACCGTCCTGAACGTGCTGGTGGTGGCGTACGCGCTGGTCCCGGTGCTGTGGATCGTGTCGCTGTCGTTCAAGACCAAGGAGACCTTGGCGGACGGCAACTTCATCCCGCGCGCGTGGACGTTCGACAACTACAAGGCGATCTTCGCCACCACGGAGTTCGTCCGCGCGCTGGTGAACTCGATCGGCATCGCGCTGATCGCCACGGCCGTCGCGGTCGTGTTCGGCACGATGGCCGCCTACGCGATCGCCCGGCTCGACTTCCCCGGCAAGCGGCTGCTGGTCGGGGTGTCGCTGCTGATCGCGATGTTCCCGCAGATCTCGCTGGTCTCGCCGCTGTTCGAGATCGAGCGGTCGCTCGGGTTGTTCGACACCTGGCCCGGCCTGATCCTGCCCTACATCACGTTCGCGCTGCCGTTGGCGATCTACACGCTCTCGGCGTTCTTCCGCGAGATCCCGTGGGAGCTGGAGAAGGCGGCGAAGATGGACGGCGCGACGCCCGGCCAGGCGTTCCGCCGGGTCATCGCGCCGCTGGCCGCGCCCGGTGTGTTCACCACCGCGATCCTGGTGTTCATCTTCTGCTGGAACGACTTCCTGTTCGCGATCTCGCTGACCTCGACCGAGAGCTCGCGCACGGTGCCGGTCGCGCTGTCGTTCTTCACCGGCAGCTCGCAGTTCGAGGACCCGACGGGATCGATCGCCGCGGCCGCCGTGGTGATCACGATCCCGATCATCGGATTCGTGTTGTTCTTCCAGCGTCGGATCGTCGCCGGGTTGACCTCCGGCGCCGTCAAGGGGTGAAGCAATGGCCGAGATCGTTCTGGACAGCGTGACCAAGCAGTACCCCGACGGCGCGGTGGCCGTGCGGGACGTGGACATCGAGATCGCCGACGGCGAGTTCATCATCCTGGTCGGCCCGTCGGGCTGCGGGAAGTCCACGACCCTCAACATGATCGCCGGCCTGGAGGACATCACGTCCGGCGAGCTGCGCATCGGCGGCGAACGGGTCAACGAGCGCGCGCCCAAGGACCGCGACATCGCGATGGTGTTCCAGTCCTACGCGCTCTACCCGCACATGACCGTGAAGGAGAACATGGCCTTCCCGCTGCGGCTGGCCAAGGTGGACGACGCGACCGTGGAGAAGAAGGTCCGCGACGCCGCCGAGATCCTGGACCTGACCCACCACCTGGACCGCAAGCCGTCGAACCTGTCCGGCGGGCAGCGGCAGCGGGTCGCGATGGGGCGGGCGATCGTGCGCAACCCCAAGGCGTTCCTGATGGACGAGCCGCTGTCGAACCTCGACGCCAAGCTGCGCGTGCAGATGCGCACGTCGGTGTCGCGGCTGCAGAAGCGGCTCGGCACCACCACCGTGTACGTCACGCACGACCAGACCGAGGCGATGACCCTCGGCGACCGGGTCGTGGTGATGCGCGGCGGGGCGGTGCAGCAGATCGGCGCGCCGCAGTCGCTCTACGACAACCCCGCCAACCTGTTCGTCGCCGGGTTCATCGGCTCGCCCGCGATGAACTTCGTGCCGGCGGCGCTGGAGCACGGCGTGCTGCGGTCGGCGCTCGGCGACGTGCCGCTGACCGACCGGGTGCGCGGGCTGCTGGAAGGCGCCGACGCGCCCCGCGAGGTGATCATGGGGTTGCGGCCCGAGCACTTCGAGGACGCCCGGCTGGTGGACGACGCCGTTCGCTCGAAGGGCGTCACGTTCACCAACCACGTGGACGTGCTGGAGTCGATGGGCTCCGACAAGTTCGCCTATTTCAGCCTCCAGGGTGAACAGGCGACCTCGGCGGAGCTGGCCGAGCTCGCGGCCGACGCGGGCTCGGCCGACGTGCCCGGCGGCGGCGTGTCCCTGGTCGCCCGGATCGCCGCGACGTCCACCGCGGTGGCGGGTGAACCGGCCGACATCTGGTTCGACGCCGATCAGGTGCAGCTGTTCGACCCGGCCAACGGCCGCAACCTCACCTACCGCGGCTGAGCACCGCGCCGGCAGGCCGCCCCCGGTGGTTCGACGGGGGCGGCCTTTCACACTTTCAGGCGAAGCTCAACGGGAGGTTTCCGGAGGTCACGGGCCGTTGCCGACCAGTCCGGACCATCGGCAGGGACGAACTCCATAGGCCATTCAGCGCAGCAAACGCACACCTCGTCGCATTTGTGGCGCTCCGGGTGCCGGCGATCCCCACGCTGGTCGAAGGCGGAAACGACTCCGGCCGTAAAGGGCCCGGGGCAGGGGAGTCCGCCGAGCACAGAGAAGAGCGCGAGATGGGGATTCTTGACGGCAAAGCGGTCGTGATCACCGGGGCGGGACGGGGTTTGGGCGAGGCCTACGCGATGCACGCCGCGCAGGCCGGCGCCGCGGTCGTGGTCAACGACATCGATGCTGACCAGGCCGAACAGGTGGCCGAGCACATCCGCGCCTACGGCGGGCGGGCGGTGGCGAGCACGGCGACGGTGGCCGATCCCAGCGAGGCGGAGAAGATCGTGGGAATGTGCCAGGCCGAGTTCGGCCGGGTCGACGGCCTGGTCAACAACGCCGGGCTCAACTACGAGACGCTGCCGTGGGAGGACGAGCCGGAATCCATCCGGCGGATCGTCGAGGTCAACCTGCTGGGAGTCATATACACCGGAATGGCCGCGATGCGCGTGATGCGCGAGCAGGGCCACGGCTCGATCGTGAACATTTCGTCAGGGGCGTTTCTCGGCCAGCGCAAACTCGCCACCTACTCGGCCACCAAAGGCGCGGTGGCCTCGCTCAGCTCGTCGTGGGCCCTCGACCTGGAAGGGGACAACATCCGGGTCAACGCCGTCTGCCCGGTCGCCCACACCCGGATGGTGTGGAAGTCGGAGCGCTCGCTGCGGGCCATCCCCGCCGACCGCACCCCCGGCAAGGTCGCGCCGCTCGTGCTGTTCCTGCTCAGCGACGCGGCCCACGGCATCACGGGCCAGATCGTCCGGTGCAACGGCCGGCAGCTGCACCTCGTCGGCCACCCGTACTTCAAGCAGCCGATCCTGGAGAGCGACACCTGGGACACCGCGTCGGTGAAGCGGGCGTTCGACGGCGTGCTCCAAGCCCACCTGGAACCGTTCGGCCTGGAGAAGCGCATGCCGCCGCGGCTGCGCGAGCTGGTGGAGCCCGGCCGCACGGCCTGAGCTGCGACCCGGTGGTGGAGCAGGGGAAGCGCCTTGGCGGACCGGCGCTTCCCCGCTCTGCGGCCAGGTTCACCTGTTTGCCCGCCCTTCAACCGCTCCCAGCGCGGTGATCACACCTTCGGGTGATCGCCTGATCGGTGGGTCTTCCTGCGACGATGCTGGACGTGGGCACGCGCACACCCCGGGTCACGGACTGGCGGCTGGTGGTGCAGTCGCGGCTCGACCGCGTGCGCGCCGACCTCGCCGCGCTCGGCCCGCCGGACCCGCTCGACCCGGAGAGCGACCAGTGGCGCGCGGTGGCCGAGCAGGAGGCCGCCACGGTCGAGGACATGATCACGCGCGCCGAGTCGCGGTGGCGGACGGTCGCGTCGTGGTGGTCGGGCTGGCACATCGAGCGCGCCTGGCGGTCGCTGCACGAGGCCGAGATCGCGGTCGTGGCCGCGGGCAACGGGTTCCTCGGGCGGCTGCCGGGGCTCAAGGCCCGGGTCGCGGAGAACCTCGACGAGGACGACCCGCGCCGCGTCGCGCTGGAGGAGCTGCGGCCCGGCGAGTTCCCCCTCTCCGTCGAGCGGGAAATCGTGGTCGACGCGCTGAGGGCCGCGTTCGACGCCTCCGACTTCGCCCACGCCGGGTCGCGGGCGCTGCGCAACAAGCTGATCGCCACGTCCGTGGTGCTGTTCGTGGTCAACACCGCGCTCGGCGTCATCGGCCTGCTCAAGCCCGGCCTGATCCCGATGTGCGTGAGCGCGGAGAAGCTGCCGACGGTGTGCCCGTCGGGCAAGTCGGCGACCGGCGCGGACGTGTGGCTGTCGCAGGTGTTCGGCGCGTTCGGGGCGGTCCTGTCGGCCGTCGTGCTGCTCCTGCGCCGCCGGCCCAGCCTCTCGCCGTACGTGATGGTCGGCTACCAGGCGCTGATCAAGGTGCTGCTCGGCGCGGCGCTCGCGGTGGTCGGCATCCTGGGCCTGGGCGCGGGCGTGACGACCGGCCTCATCGGCGTGGCGTCCCAGGCCGCGCTGCTGCTGTGGGCCGTGATCCTCGGGTACGGCCAGCAGGTCGCGACCCGCCTGCTCGACACCTACACCGACCGGGTGATGGACCAGGCCCGGCCGCTGCCCCGGCTGGAACGGCAGCGCTAGCGGCGCGACCGCAGGGTCGAGATGACGTCGGGGTCCCACCGGTGCGTGCGGATCAGCCGGTACCGCTCCGCCGCCACCCACAGGTACGCCTCGGTCTCCGTGCGGTCGCCCACCAGGTCCGCCTGCCGCAGCATCCCGACCACCGGCTGGTACTCCTCGGCGTACCAGCGCCCGGCGACCGCGGCCCGGTCCAGGAGCACGCCCTCGTCCTGCATCAGCCGGAAACCCCACGCCTCCACGTGCTCGCCCAGCTCGGCGTAGTCCCACGGGTCCGACAGCAGCACGGCCGCCCGCGCCTGCCCGCCCAACGGCACCCGCTCCAGGAACAGCCGCCGGTAGTCCTTCACGATCAGGTCGCCGCGGTGCCGGATGCCGTGCGCCGCGATCCGCGTCACGACCTCGGTCACGTACGCGTCGATCACCTCCAGCCCCAGCGCGTGCGCCACCGACACCCGGTGGTGCCCGTCCTGGACGAAGTGCAGGTCACCCACCCGGTACACCTCGATCGGCGGCACCGCCTCGCCCCGCCGCTGCGCCAGCGCCAGCCGCTGCCACCGCTCCCGCACCCGCGCCGACGTCGGCCGGAACCGGCGGTCGAAGTCACGGGTCCGGTCCACGCTGCCGACGATCGAGTCCAGCCGGACCGCGCGCAGCCCGAGCCGCCGCTCGCCGAGCATCCCCAGCGACTCGACCACCTCGTGGAACGGCAGCATGATGTTCACGTCGTCCGGCTCGCGGCGCAGCCAGGCGGCCAACCGCGACAGCACCTGGCGGCGGCGGGCGCGCTGGAAGTCGTTCTCCGCGTCGGCCTGCGGGAAACCGGTGTCACGGGGCACGGCACTCCTCCTCAGGGCACTGGGACGTCCAAGACCTGGTAACCCACGACGTTCACCACGCGGGTCGAGCCGAGCACGCGGTCCGGCTTCACCTGGCCGTGCGGGTGGATGTGCCCGTGCAGCATGACCGGTGGCCGCAACCGCCGCACGGCCTCGTGCAGGCAGGCGAACCCCCGGTGGGGCGGGTCGGGCTCGTCGCCGCAGCCCAGCGGCGGCGAGTGGGTGAGCAGCACGTCCACCCCGCGCCCGTCGCGCAACCGCCGCCACCGGGCCGCCCGCAGCACGCGGCGCAGCCGACGCGCCTGCTGCCGCTCGGTCCACTGGTTCGGCCCGCCGCTGTACCGGACGGACCCGCCGAGCCCGGCGATCCGCAGCCCGGCGACGTCCACCACCCGCTCGTCCGCGTTCACGCCGCCCGCCGGACCGGGCCAGCGCGCCGGCAGGCCCGCCTTCGTCCACAGGCCCCGGACGTCGGCGTACCCGGTCAGGTCCGCGTCGTGGTTGCCCGGCACGAACACGCACGGCCGGTCCAACGCGCCGGCCAGGAACTCCAGGTAGTCGAACGGCAGGTCGCCGGCCGCCACGACGAGGTCGACGTCGTGGCGGCGCACCCGGTCGGTCCACAGCGCCTCGACCACCTCGTCCGCCACCGCGAGCACCCTCGGCATCCACCGAGCCTAAGCGCCGGCGCGGTCGGAGACACCTCGTCGGTGAAAGGGTGAACCACGCCTTCCTCCCCCTGCCGCACAAGGGAAATCGGGCTAACGTCACAGGGTGCTCGCCGAGCTGTTCCTCGACGCGTCCCGCGCCTGCGAAGTCCACAGCCCGCTCACCCGCACCCTGCTGGTGGCCGCGGCGGACGACCTGGCCCGCGGCGGCATCACCGCGCGGGTGATGGCGGGCGCCGAGTGCGACCGGCACGGCACCGTGCCCGGCCTGCGGTTCGCCGGCGCCCTGCACCGGCTCGTCCTGGAGGGCCGCGCGCCCACGCTGGCCAAGCACTACCCGACGGTCGGCGGCAGGCCCGACCTCGACACGCTCTGGGACGACGCGCGGACCGTGCTGCACGAGCACACCGACGAGCTGCACGCCCTGGTCACGTCCACGGTCGTGCAGACCAACGAGCCGGGCCGCAGCGCGCCCCTGTTCGGCGGCCTGCAGACCGCCACCCACCTGGCCGCGGCCGAGGTCGGCAGGCGTGCCACGTTCCCGATCCGCCTGCTGGAGGTCGGCGCGTCCGGCGGCCTGAACCTGCGCCCGCACCACGTCGCCTACCGGGTCGACGGCGAGGTGTTCGGCGACCCGGGCAGCCCGTTCGCCCTCGACCCGCGGTGGACCGGCAGGCCGCCCGTCGACCTGCGCCACAACCTGCGCCTGGTCCGGCGCGCGGGCTGCGACCTCAACCCGGTGGACGTGTCCACAGAGGACGGGCGGCTGCACCTGTCGTCGTTCGTCTGGGCCGACCAGCAGGCCCGCTTCGACCGCCTCCAGGCCGCCGTGGAGCTCGCGCGGCTCGACCCCGTCCCTGTGCGGCGGGCGACCGGCCCCGAGTGGCTGGCCGAGCAGCTGGCCCGCCCGGAGCGCGACGTGCTGACCGTCGTCTGGCACTCGGTCGTCTGGCAGTACGTGTCACCGGCCGACCGCGCCATGGGCCGCGCGATCCTGGCCGACGCCGCCTCCCGGGCCACCCCGATGGCGCCGCTGGCGCTGCTGGTCTACGAGCCGCGCCGCACGCACACCGCGGGCGCGTACGAGTTCCGGCTGCTGCTCAAGCTGTGGCCGGCGGGCGTCTCGCTGCGCCTGGGCACGGGTGTGGGGCACGGCATCCCGTTCACCTGGGACACCGCGCCCTGGAACTGAGCGGTCAGCTCCCGTTCGCGATCAGCAGGGTCACCGTGGCGAGCCAGCCGATCAGGAAGGTGAGCACCCAGAACCGCAGGTTCGTGAACATCCTGGACATGGGGGGACATCCCGTCGCGGGAAGGGGAGGGAGGGGGTCTACAGCCAGCGGTTGCGACGGAATATTCGGTACAGGGTGAGGCAGACCACGAGGATCACGGCGATCACCATGGGGTAGCCGTACTTCCAGTGCGTCTCCGGCATGTAGTCGAAGTTCATGCCGTACACGCCGACCACCATGGTCGGCACGGAGATGATCGCCACCCACGCGGCGAGCTTGCGCATGTCCGAGTTCTGCTGGAGCGTGATCTTCGCCAGCACGGCGTTGACCAGCGTGGTCAGCAGCTCGTCGAAGTTGATCACGCGTTCGGACACCTCGGTGAGGTGGTCGTCCACGTCGCGGAAGTAGGAGCGCACCTGCTCGGGGATCAGCGGGGTGTAGCCCTCCGCCAACCGCCGCAGCGGCACGGCCAGCGGCATCACCGCCCGGCGCAGCTCCAGCACCTCGCGCTTCATCAGGTAGATCTGGTCGGCGCTGACCCGGCTGCGCGGCTGGAAGACCAGCGCCTCCATCTGGTCGATGTCGTCCTCGATGTGGTCGGTCACGTCGAGGTAGTTGTCGACCACGTGGTCGGCGATCGAGTACAGCACCGCGGCCGGCCCCGAGCGCAGCCGGTCCGGCTCCTCCTCCAGCTCGCGCCGCACGGCCGCCAGCCCCGAGTGGTTGCCGTGCCGGACCGTCACCACGAAGTCGCGGCCCAGGAACACCATGATCTCGCCGCTCTCGACGATCTCGTTGGCGGTGTCGGGCGACGAGTTCTGGATGTACCGGACCGTCTTGAGCACCATGAACAGCATGTTGTCGTAGCGCTCGAGCTTGGGCCGCTGGTGCGCGTGCACGGCGTCCTCGACGGCCAGCTCGTGCAGCCCGAACGTGTCCGCGACGCCCTGGATCTGCTCCTCGTCCGGCTCGTGCAGCCCGATCCAGACGAACCCGTCGCCGCGCTTGCGCACCTCCTCGACCGCGTCGACGTGCGACCAGCGGCCGGGCAGGCGCGTGCCGTCGACGTACACGCCGCAGTCCACGACGTACCGCGCCAGCGGCACGGGGATGGGCACCGCGGGTCGGTCCTGCGCGCGGCCTCTCAGGCCGCCGAGCGAGGGCAAGCTGGGCACGGGTCCTCCAGGTGGGGAGCGTCGACTCGACGAACGACGACGGCACGTCCCGACCGGTACCGCTGGGCCTAGCTGTGGAAAGCCGGCTCCCCGATGAGGACGCGCGAGGTACTCGCAGGATGGGGGTCGTTACTCATCGGTAGTCCTCACCTCCTCGGGTCGGCTGGCCGCGGCGGTGTAGTCGCTCACAGACCAGTTGCCGAGGGTACTCCCCCGGTGCTCACACTGTCGTCCCGGTCGGCGTGGTCCTCGATCACACCGACCTCACACTGGTAGCCGGCCAACGGAGGCGTGCGGTGCAGTTCGGGCGTTACTACGAGGAGTTCGAGGTCGGCGCGGTCTACAAGCACTGGCCCGGCAAGACGGTCACCGAGTACGACGACCACCTGTTCTGCCTGCTCACGATGAACCACCACCCGCTGCACCTGGACGCGCACTACGCGGCGGAGACCACCGACTTCGGCAAGAACGTCGTCGTCGGCAACTACGTCTACTCGCTGCTGCTGGGCATGTCGGTGCCCGACGTGTCGGGCAAGGCCATCGCCAACCTGGAGGTGGAGTCGCTCAAGCACGTCAAGCCCACGTTCCACGGCGACACCATCTACGGTGAGACCGAGGTGCTGGACAAGACGCCGTCGAAGTCCAAGGACGACCGCGGCGTGGTCTACGTCGAGACGCGCGGGTACAAACAGGATGGAACGGTCGTCTGCGTGTTCCGCCGGAAGGTCATGGTGCCCAAGCGCTCCTACGGCGAGGCGCGCGGCGGCGAGCAGCCGGGCAGGCCCGAACCCAAGGAGTGACGTGACCTCGCTGGATCTGGTGCGGCAACGACTGGCCCGGTTCGCGAAGAGCGAGGCGCACGGCGTCTCGCCGCTCTACGAGCACCTGGCCTCGCACGCCGCCGACGATCCGGAGGTCGCCGGCCTGCTGACCGCCGCCCCGGAGCGGTTCGCGCACGCGACCCTGCTCCTGGCGGCGGCGCACCGGCTGGTGCAGGCCGAGCCGTTCCACGAGCTGTCCAACTACTACCCGTCGCTGGGCGGCACGTACGGGGCGGACGAGAGCACCTGGCGGTTGTTCCGGGAGTTCGTGCTGGAGCGGGCCGACAAGGTGCGCGAGCTGGTCGCCACCAGGACCGTGCAGACCAACGAGGTGCGGCGGGCCACGCTCGTGTACCCGGCGTTGGCGCGGGTCAAGGGGCCGGTCGGGCTGCTGGAGGTCGGTTGCTCGGCCGGCCTGCTGCTCGGCCTGGACCAGTACGGCTACCGCTACCAGACCCAGCAGGCGGGCCAGCTCGTCGCGGGACCCGCCAAGGCGGCGCTCGGGCTGCACTGCGCGCTGGAGCTCGCGCCCGGCGCGGAGCTGCCGAAGATCCCCAAAACGGTGAAGATCGCGGCCAAGGTGGGGCTGGACCGGGCGCCCGCCGACCTGACCGACGAGGACACGTACGCGTGGCTCGAGGCGTGCGTGTGGGCCGACCAGCCGGAGCGGCTGCGGCTGTTCGGCGTGGCCGCCACCGTGCAGCGCAAGTCGCCGCCCGAGTTCGTGGTCGGCGACGCGGTGGCGGACCTCGGCAAGGCCGCCGACCGCGTGCCCGATGACCTGCCGCTGGTGGTCCTGACCAGCAACGTCCTGCCGTACGTCGCGGGGGAGGAGTTCGTCGGCGCGCTGCGCGGGCTCGGCCGCCCGGTGTGGTGGTTGAGCCACGAGGGGTACGCGGCGGGCCTCGTCCACGTGCTGCCGGGGCGGGACGACCTGCGGCCCGGCGCGGACGAGCCGGCGTTCGGCGTGGTCGGGCTGGTCCGGTTCGAGGACGGCGAGGTGCGGTCGGCGCAGGCGTTGGCCAGGACGGCTCCGCACGGCCAACGGTTGGTGTGGCTCCCCTGATCGGGGGAGCCGATCACGAACGGGGGAGTTGGCCCCAGGCGTCGAGGGTCTCGCGGAGCATCCCGGTCAGTGGAAGTGTGGCCAAGATCGCAGCGTCCACCCAGCGCGCGTCCACCGCGTCGTCGCCTGGTCGGAGGACGCCGGATCGCACCTGGCAGGCGTAGTCGTGGATCTCGTAGACACCGCGTGGCGCCGGGCGGGTGACGCTGCCGATCAACGCCCCGACGGTCACGGAGAGTCCCGTTTCCTCGCGCAGTTCCCGCACAATTGCGGTCTCGTCGGATTCGCCGGGCTCGACTCGGCCACCCGGTATCGACCACAGTCCCTCACCTGGAGCATTGCCCCTCCTCACGAGTAGCAGTCGCCCGTTCGGGTCGTGCACGATGCCGCCGACACAGCGGATCCGGGGCTCACGTTCGGCCGTCACGATTACCAAGCGTAGTCACACCGGGTTGGCGGTGCAGGACGCTGACCCAAGTGCGGTACAAATCTCCCGACGTGTCGCGGAGTGCGGTACAACGGTTTTCACTGGCGCCAAACGGGTGCGGTAGCGAACGGGGTTGATCACCGTGAATCTGAAGAAGATTCTCACTTTCGCCGGGGTCGGCTTGGTCCTGTTCTTCCTCATCGCGGAGCCTCAGCAGGCGGCTCAGCTGGTGCAGAACATCCTGGGCACCCTGCGGGAAGCCGCTGAGGCGCTCATCACCTTCGTGAAACAATTGTTCTGAGTCGACCGGCTCCTCCCTCCCACGGCGAGAGGTCGAAGGCATGTTCGCACCACGGGACCCCGACGAGTACCTGCTCCCCACGGAGCGTCGGGTCATCCGGGTACGCAGGCACTGGAGCAGTCTGCTCTGGGATCTCCTCGAGGCGGGCGCGCTGCTCGCCGGCGCGATGATGATCTCGTACCTGCTGCCCGACAACGCGGGCATCATCCAGAACATCCTCTGGTACGCCTCGCTGTTCGTGCTGCTCAGGCTGGCCTACTTCGTCATGGAGTGGTGGGTGGAGCGGATCGTCGTCACCGACAAGAGGTTCATGATCTCCTCGGGGGTCTTCGAGACCAAGGTCGCCATGATGCCGATCAGCAAGGTCACCGACCTCACCTACGAGCGTTCGGTGCTCGGGCGCATGTTCGGCTTCGGCACCCTGGTCGTGGAGTCGGCGGGTCAGATCCAGGCCCTCAACCGGATCGAGTACCTGCCCAACCCCGAGGAGGTCTACGACGCCATCTCGGAGCTGACCTTCGGCGACAAGAAGGCCCAGGCGGAGCGCTTCTCGATGATCAAGGCGCAGCGGGCGGCGCGCGGCAAGAAGATGGTGCCGTAGCCCGGAGCAGGCCGTCGTGGAGACTGGCAGGGTGCGCATCGACCTGCACACCCACTCGACCGAGTCCGACGGCACCGACACGCCCGCGGAGTTGGTGGCGGCCGCGGCCGCCACCGGCTTGACCGCGGTCGCGCTCACCGACCACGACACCGCAGCGGGCTGGGCGGAGGCGGCCAACGCGCTGCCACCCGGCTTGAAGCTGGTGCGCGGCGCCGAGCTGTCCTGTGCCTCCGACGACGGCCGGGGCCGGGTCATCACCGTCCACCTGCTCGCCTACCTGTACGACCACACCTCGCCCGCGCTGGTCGAGGAGCAGCTGCGGCTGCGCCTCGAACGGCGGCACCGGCTGCGCCGGATGGCCGAGCGGATGGTCGCCGACGGGTTCCCCATCGACCCCGACGAGCTGATGGCGGCCATGCCGACCGACGCGCCCGCCGGACGTCCGCACCTCGCCATGGCGTTGATCCGGGCCGGCGTGGTGTCCACGGTCGACGAGGCGTTCGCCCGGTACCTCACGGGCGGCCGGTACTACGTGCCGCGCACCGACACGCCCGTGGCGCGGGCGATCGAGATGATCACGGAGGCGGGCGGCGTGACCGTCCTGGCACACCCCTTCGCGACCTCGCGGGGCCCGATCGTGACCGACCAGGTGGTGGCCGACCTGGCCGGCCTGGGGCTGGCTGGCGTCGAGGTCGACCACCCCGACCACGACCCGGCGACGCGGGTGCGGCTGCGCGGCCTGGCGGGGGAGCTGGGCCTGCTGACCACGGGGTCCAGCGACTACCACGGCACCAACAAGACGGTGCGGCTCGGCGCGGAAACCACGTCACCGGACGTGCTGGACGCCTTGGCCGATCGGGCAACCGGGTGCAAGGTGCTGGTCGGTTGACCCGTCAGGATCCCTCTCGGATCCCTCGGTCGACCACCGAACCGCGAGGTCGCCCGCGACGCCGGAGGCGGCGCATCCAACACTGTCGGACCCCCTCGGTAGCGTGAGGGCGTGCAGGAACAGCTGGGGTTCGACTTCGGGGCGATGCCGAAGAAGCTCGTGCGGGTGACGCCGGCGAAGCTCGCCACGTGGGCCGACTGCCCGCGTCGCTTCCGCATGGCCTACCTCGACCGGCCGTCGCCGCCGCGCGGTGGGGCGTGGGCGCACAACACCCTGGGCGCGGTCGTGCACAACGCGTTGAAGGCGTTGTTCGACCTGCCCGCCCAGCGCCGCACGCCCGAGCAGGCGGTCGCGCTGCTGCACCGCCAGTGGAAGAACGACGGGTTCCGGGACGCCGAGCAGGCGGGCGTGTACCGGGACCGGGCGGTCGGGTGGGTGCGCGACTACGTCACCGAGCTGGACACGTCGATCGAGCCGGTCGGCATCGAGCGCTGGGTGTCCACGCCCACGTCGAAGATCGTCGCCGAGGGCCGCGTCGACCGGATCGACCTGCGCGACGGCGAGCTGGTGATCGTCGACTACAAGACCGGGCGGCACGCGCTGACCGTGGACGACGCGCGGGGCTCGCAGGCGCTGGCCCTGTACGCGCTGGCGGCCCGGCGGACGCTGCGCAAGCCGTGCCACCGGGTCGAGCTGCACCACCTGCCCACGGGCACGGTGTCGGTGTGGGAGCACACCGAGGAGAGCCTGGGGCGGCACGTGTCGCGGGCCGAGGAGGCGGCGGACGAGCTGCGGCTGGCCACCGACACGCTGGAGGCGGGCGGCGACCCGGAGATCCTGTTCCCGCCGCGCACCGGCAACCAGTGCACGTGGTGCGACTTCCGCCGGTCGTGCCCCGAAGGTCAACGCGCGGCGCCCTCGCTCGACCCGTGGGCGCTGCTCGCGCCGTAGAGTTGGCCGCGTGACGATGGTGGACAGCGGACCCGAACCACGCCTGGCCAGGCTGTGGCGCGGCGTCAGCGGCGCGCTCGCCGTCGGCTTGGTGCTGCTGACGTTGGGCTTGATCGGCGTGCAGGTCTACGCGGGCTCCCGCGACCTGCCCGGACCGGGGCTGGACGTGGTGGCCGGGCACGGCGTGGCGGCCGTCGCCGCGGTGGTGGCGCAGGTCGTGGCCGACCGGCGCCGGGGCTGGGCGGTGGCGTTGTGCGGCCTGCTGGTCGTGCTGCTGGCGGCGTCGACCCTGTGGTTCTTCTGGTGGGCGTGACCTGATCGCGGCGCGCGGTCAGGAGAGCCAGGCGCGCCAGGTCGGCAGGAGCGTGGCCAGCAGGGCGTCCGGCGCCTCGGTGTTCGGGTTGTGCATGACGCCGGGCAGCACGGCGAAGTCGGCGTCGAGGCGTTCGGCCATGTCCCGCTGGCTCGCGGCCGACCAGGCGTCGTCCAGGTCGCCGCACACCACCAGGCACGGGATGCCGCCGGACCGGGCGACCCGGGCCAGCTTGGCGACCAGGTCCGGTTCGGCGCGCAGCGCCTCGCCCATGCCGAGCAGCCCGACGGGTGACGAGCGGACGAACCGCTCGCGGTAGAAGTCCTTCAGCTCCTGGGGGACCATCCGCCAGCGCGGGTTGAGCGCTTGGCGGGTCTCGTTGACCTCGTGCGACGCCTCGACGCCCTGCTCGCGGAGCACGATCTCGCCGTAGTCCAGCGCGGTGCGGCGCTCGCCCGGCGGCAGCTCGGACGGGCCGGACGCCATCAGCGTCAACCCCGAGACCGGCGCCCCCGCCAGCACCGCGCCGCGGGCCACCAGTCCACCGAACGAGTGACCCAGCAGCAGCACCCGCCTGCCCTCGGCGGCCAGTTTCGCGACCAGTTCGGCCACCGACGCGCCCAGCGCCTCGGGCCGGTAGTCGGATTCGAGGAGCGGGCCGGGCGACTCGTACTGGCCAGGCAGGTCGATCGCCACGACCTCGATGCCGGCGTCGGCTATCGGGTCGACCAGCGGCGCGAAGTCCTCCTTGGATCCCGTGTAGCCGGGGATCAGGAGCGCCGTCGCGCCGAGGTCGAGTCCGGCGGCGGGGGCGTGCAGGGCCGCGATCGGTCCGTGCCTGCCGGGCAGGTCCACGCGTTGCGCCCGGTGCGGGCTGAACTGCGAGTGCACGTCTCGCAGTCTGCCGCACCGGCCGCGTGGGCGCGTTACCGCAGTGCGACGAGCGTGCCGCCGCGCTGCTCCAGCACGACCGGGCCCTCGGTGGCCATCTCGATCGGGCCGGTGTGGTCGCCGCGGTCGACCGGGACCGAGGCGATCTCCTCGCCGGTGATCTGGTCGAGCACCTTCAGCCCGGCGTCGACCGGCAGCAGCAGCCGCCCGGCGAGCGTGGTGCCCGCGCCGAGGGTGTCGTTCGCGGTCCACAGCGGGTTCAGCTCGGTCAGCGACAGCGCGACCGTCTTCGACCCGGTGAACCAGTAGACGTTCGCGGTGCTGGTGAACGTCGACGCCACCCGTCCGGGCGGGTCGCCCGCGAGCTCCTCGGCGGTGACGTCGACCGGGTAGCTGCCGATCGAGGCGCCGGTCTCGGAGTCGAACACCACGATCCGGCCCGGCACGGCCAGCGCGACCCGGTTCGCCGTCACGGCGATCACCCGGGCGCCGTTCTCGCCGGTGACGGTGGAGCTGATGACCTGCGGCTCGTCGGACTTCTCGGGGTTGGGCTTGAGGATGGTGAGGCGGTCGGACGGGTCGAGGGCCGGGCAGCGCTCGATCAGCGCGATCTTGCCGCCGGTGACCGCGAACGAGTGGTACGTGCAGCCGGTGCGCGGCTGCTTGTTCGGGTTCACGATCGCGCGCAGGGCGCCGTACTCCATCGAGCGGACCAGGTCGTCGCGGCGGTAGACCTCGACGTACGTGCCGCCGGTGGTGAGCACGTGCGAGCCCTCGTTCAGCAGGCGGGTGCCGAGCTCGGCGTCGCCGTTGCGCTGCGGTCCGCGCTTGCCGGAGGCGTTCTCGAGGGTGGTGACCTCGGAGCAGTTGGTGTCCTTGCGGTGCACCGCGAAGATCCGGCCCCAGGCCGTGGAGACGGTGCACAGGGGCAGGTCGCGGGCGTAGCGCCAGCGGACGTCGCCGGTGAGCGCGTCGCGGCCGACGACCTCGCCGCCGTCGCCCGTGACGACGACCGAGTCGAGGTTCACCGGGACCGGCGTCGCGCCGCTGGGGGCGCGCCAGATCTCGGACAGCGTCGGCGGCATCGCGGTGGCGGGCTGCAGCGGGGTGATCTCGGACGGGCCGGTCTGGCTGACGGTGTTGCGGGCGTCGCTGGTCAGCCACAGCACGAGGCTCGCCACCAGCACCGCGACCACGACCAGGGTCAGGCCGATGAAGTCGCCCCTGGTGCGCCAGGACCTGGACGGCACCGGCTCGTGCGGCTCGGTGTCGTGCGGCTCGTCGTCGTGCTGTCCGCCGCCGTCGTGCGGCTCGACCTGGGGTTCGACGGGCTTCGCCAGGACGTCTTCCTCGTCCAGCACGACCTGCCCGTTCGAATCCGCCTGCTCCGGCTGGCCCACTGCCCGGCTCCCGATGGTCGGTGATCTATCGCGTTCGGTCTGGCGACATGCTGCCACCACCGGGAAGAGGTCGGTGTGAGGCGGCGGCACCTACCGTTCCCCGCGGCGTTCCGCTACCCGCGGCCCACCCGTTCCGGCGCGGTGCTGACGCGGCTCCGGCGCGGCCCTGACCGCGCCGGCGCGAGCCGCTTCCGGCCCTTGCGCTGCGGGCCGCCTCCGGCGGTTCCGGCCCTTGCGCCGCAGGCCGTTGCAGGCGGCTTCGCCCGTTGCGCCGCGGGCCGTTGTCCAGCCAACCCTGCCGTTCCGGCGCGGGCCGTGTCCAGCGGCTCGACCGTTGCGGCGCGGGCTGTTGCTGTCCGCGGCCTGACCTGGCCTGGCCTCGCCCGGCCTGGCCCGGGTCCGTTCACCCGGGCTGGTCCGGCCCGGCTCCGTGGACCCGGCTTGGCCCACCCCTGGGTCCGTCCACCGCTGTCCGGTGTTCGGGCCGGGCGTCGTGCCGTGCCCGGCGGGGTGGCCTGCCGTCCGTTCCGGCGGCCCGGTGGCCGCTGGTCCGAGTCTCCCCGTCCGTCCCGTCCTGGTGGCCCGGTCGCCGTGGCGGGCGGCGGGTGGGTGGCCCAGGGATCCGGGTTGGTTCGGGGCTCCTCGTTTTCAACCGAGGTGCGGTAACAGTGTTTCCGTACATTTTCGGGCGATGATCACCCGATCGTGTTGCGGTCGAGTCGGGCAGCGCTTGGGTTGCGCTGCCCACCACGATTGTTCCCTACTCGGCCGGTGCCGACTCCGCCGACTCGCCGCCCGTGCGGCGACGCCTGCGCCTGCGGGGGCGGTCGGGGTCGGCGGTGGACGAAGTCGAAGACGACTCCGGCGCGCCTGCGGTGACCTCGGCCGATGCCTCGGTGGCTGCACCGTTCTCGCCGGACGCCGACACGCCACCACGACTGCGGCGGCGCTTGCGCGGCCTGGTGCCGCCCTCCTCGCCCGACCCGGAGCCGGTGGTGCTGCCGCCGCCGTTGCCGGACTCGGTGGCCGGGGCCGCGTCGCCCGCCCGGCCGCTACGCCGGCGCTTGCGCGTCTTCTTCTCGCCCTTCAGGTTCTCCTCCGGCTCGGCCTCCAGGCCCGCGCGCGTGCGCAGCCCCAACGGCAGCCGACCGGTCGAGCCCGCCGGGATGTCCAGGTCCGCGAACAGGTGGTCCGACGTCGAGTACGTCTCCACCGGCTCCGGCTTGCCCAGGTCGAGCGCGTCGCTGATCATCTTCCACCGGGGCATCTCGTCCCAGTCGACCAACGTGACCGCGACGCCCGTGCGCCCCGCCCGACCCGTGCGGCCGATGCGGTGCACGTAGGTCTTCTCGTCCTCGGGGCACTGGTAGTTGATCACGTGCGTGACGCCCTCGACGTCGATGCCGCGCGCCGCCACGTCGGTGGCCACCAGCACGTCGATCTTGCCCGAGCGGAACGCCCGCAGCGCCTGCTCGCGCGCGCCCTGCCCCAGGTCACCGTGCACGGCCGCCGCGGCGAAACCGCGCTCGACCAGGTCGTCGGCCACCTTCTGGGCGGTGCGCTTGGTCCGGGTGAACACCATCGACAGGCCGCGCTCACGGGCCTGCAACGCCCGCGCCAGCAGCTCCGACTTGTCCAGCGCGTGCGCCCGGTAGACGAACTGCTCGGTGCGCTCGTGGATGGCGCCCGCGTCGTTCTCCTCCGCCCGCACGTGCGTGGGCTGGTTGAGGAACGTGCGCGCCAGCGTGATGATCGGGCCGGGCATGGTCGCCGAGAACAGCATGGTCTGCCGCTCGTCGGGCACCATGCGCAGGATCCGCTCGATGTCGGGCAGGAAGCCCAGGTCGAGCATCTCGTCGGCCTCGTCCAGCACCAGCCCGCGCACCTTGCCGAGCACCA
This sequence comes from Actinosynnema sp. NPDC049800, assembly GCF_040656635.1. Classification (NCBI taxonomy): domain Bacteria; kingdom Bacillati; phylum Actinomycetota; class Actinomycetes; order Pseudonocardiales; family Pseudonocardiaceae; genus Actinosynnema; species Actinosynnema sp. NPDC049800. The sequence goes on from NZ_JBFAMT010000005.1 coordinate 188,002, forward strand.
GGTGGCGCTGCTCGGCCAGGTCGAGGAGCCGGCCGGGCGTGCCGACGACCACGTCGACGCCCTTGCGCAGCGCCGCGATCTGCGGCTCGTACGGCCGGCCGCCGTAGATGGCCAGCACGCGCACGTTGAGGTGCTTCGCCGCGTCGGTCAGGTCGTGGGTGACCTGAAGGCACAGCTCACGCGTCGGCACGACCACCAGCGCCTGCGGCGTGCCGTCACCGGGCGTGACGATGCGCTGGAGCAGCGGGATGCCGAAGCCCAGCGTCTTGCCGGTGCCGGTGCGGGCCTGGCCGATGACGTCGTCGCCGGCCAGCGCCAGCGGCAGCGTCAGCTCCTGGATGGCGAACGTGCGGTGGATGCCCGCCTCGGCCAGGGAGCGCACGATCTCCTCGCGCACGCCGAGCTCGCCGAACGTGGGCGCATCGGGTTTGACCGGGGCGTCGGCCACGAGCGGGTGCGAGGTGTCGTCTTCCGGGACACCCGCCTCGCTGTGCTCCAAGGCCACCGGGTCGATATGGGTCTCTTCGTTCGTCGCGGTCAGGATGATCGCCTCTCTCGTACCAGCGCGCCACGGCCTGTACGGGCCGCTCGACCGCGTCACCGCCACTCGGGCCACCGCAAGGGGCCGGGCGGGTCGCGGGAGGGCCAGCGAGGTGTGTGCGCGCACCCTCTCCTGGCGGCACGGTGCCGCCGCAGTTCAGCCTTCGGCACCGCTGCGAGCCCCCACTGGGCCGCGCCGCGCCGGGCGTCATCTGTCGAGTCTACCCGCCGACTAGGCCGATCGGGGTGGTTCGCGGCGTCGAGTGCGGTTTCGCGTGCCCAGGGTGTTGTCAACGACACCCGACTAGGCTCCGTGGCATGAGCGACCCGGGAGTGGATGCAGCGGTGGGCCAGGTTGCGGTGGGTGACGGTGGCCAGGTGGCGGAGGGTGTCGTCGACCTCCTCGGCGCGCTCGCGTACGGCGAGCTGTCGGCGTTCGACCGGCTCGCCGAGGACGCCAGGACCGCGCCCACGCTGTCCGGGCGCGCCGCGCTGTCGCAGATGGCGGCGGCCGAGATCGGTCACTACGCGCTGCTGGACCGGTACCTGGCCGAGCGCGGCCACTCGCTGGAGGAGGCCATGCGGCCGTTCGCCGCGGGCTTCGACGGCTTCCACGCCTCCACGGCGCCGCGCACGTGGCTGGAGTCGCTGGTGAAGGCCTACGTCGGGGACGCCCTGGCGGCCGACTTCTACCGCGAGGTCGCCGAGTGGCTGGACGAGCCGACCAAGGAGCTGGTGCTCGCGGTGCTGGCCGACACGGGCCACTCGGCGTTCGCCGAGCGCGAAGTCCGGTCCGCCTGCGACGACGACCCGAAGCTGCGAGACCGCCTCACGTTGTGGGGTCGCCGGCTGCTCGGCGAGGCGTTGACGCAGGCCCAGTACGTGGTGGCGGAGCGCGACGGGCTCGCGGAGCTGATCGTGCGCGGCTCGGGCGACCTGGCGGGCATCGCGGCGCTGTTCCGACGCCTCCAGCAGAGCCACACGCGACGCATGGCGGCGCTCGGGCTCGGCTAGGGTTGGTGTTCGAAAGCCATCAACGCCGCACGGAGGTCAGCGTGGAGGTCAGGGTCGGGATCGCGGACAGCCCGCGGGAGCTCGTGGTGTCCAGCGGGCTCACCCCCGAAGAGGTCGAGGCGCAGGTCGCGGACGCGCTGAAGGCGGGCACCGGGCAGCTCGTGCTGGTCGACCAGAAGGGCGCCCGCTACGTGGTGCCCGCGGCTCGCATCGCGTACGTGGAGATCGGTCCGAGCGACTCGCGCCGGGTCGGGTTCGTCTCCGGCGACTGAGGCGTCCGCGCGGCACGCAGCCGAGCGAACTTCGCCGCCCGGGTGACCGGGCACGAGAAGGGGCACCCGATCGGGTGCCCCTTCCGCGTTTCCCGCCCTGGTCAGCCCACCGTGAACGGCGGCGTTGAGGTGCCCGCCACGCGGTAGCGCCGCCAGGGGTCGGGGTCGGTCAGCGAACCGGTCGCCGAGCCGTCGGGCGTGCGCAGCAGCGCGGTCCGCGCACCACCCTCCACCAGCTCGGTGACCTGCTCGTTCGCGCCGACCCGGCCGTACCAGTGGTAGCGGCCGTCGATGGGCTGGAAGTAGCCGCGCAGCTCGACGCTGACCGGCACCTCCCGCTCGTCGAACACCAGCACGGCCGCGCCGGTGTACCCCTCTTCGTCGTGCTCGTGCTCTTCGGACATCACGCCTCCTCGACGTCGACGACCCGCAGCCGGGGTCCTTCGTGCCGGTCACCGTCGGTGAACCCGGTGGTCAGCGGCGCCTCCGGGTCGAGGTCCACGCCCGCGGAGCGGAGCAGGCCGTCGATGGCGTGCCAGATGATGGTGGTCAGGTAGTCGCTCAGGCTCGCCCGCGTCATCGACTGCCGGTCGAGCCACCAGTCGCCCGCGTTCTGCACCATGCCGACCAGCGCGTGCGCCCACGGCTCGGCGCCGCCGGAGTCCATGTCGAACGCCCGCAGGTAGTCGCCGAGCAGCCGGGCCAGGGCCGCCGCGATCAGCTGCTTGTCCTCGTTGACCACGTCCTGCTCGACCGGCCGGTCGGTGAACGACTTGCGCACCACGAACCGGTACAGGTTGGGGTGCTCCTCGATCACCGACAGGTACGCGTCGACGATGCCCTGGATGCGGGGGCGGATCGGACCGTCGAGGTCGATCGCGGGCCCCATCTTGTCCATGAGCATCTCGGTGCCGCGCCGGCCGACGGCGAGGTAGAGGTCGGACTTGTCGGCGAAGTGCCGGTAGAGCACCGGCTTGCTGACGCCCGCCTCGGCGGCGATCTCGTCCATGCCCACGTCCGGGCCGTGCTTGGCGACGGCGCGGATGGTGGCCTCCACGAATTCGGCGCGCCGCGCCTCGCGGTGCCCCTTCCACCGTTCCCGGCGGGCGTCGGTTCCGCCCTTGACAGTTCGAGCCATGTGACGCACGCTACCAGAAGTAACCGTTACCTCAAGTTACAGATAACTCGAGTTACAGATAACTCTCCCCGGGAGGGACCACCGATGACGAAGGCCTTGAAGGTCGCGGACCGCGAGAAGACCGCCGAGCGTCTGCTCAACTCCTCGGCCGACAAGTTCTACGACCCCGAGGTCGACATCGACTGGTCCGCGCCCCTGGTCGACGGCCTGCGGTACACGCCCGAGCACCGGTGCTCGCTGTACGGCACCGAGCTGTGGGACCGGATGAGCCCCGAGCAGCGCGTCGACCTGTCGCGGCACGAGGTCGCGAGCGTGGCCAGCGTCGGCCTGTGGTTCGAGATCCTGCTGATGCAGATGCTGCTCAAGGAGGTCTACCGCTCGGACCCGACGACCAAGCACGCGCAGTACGCGCTGACCGAGGTCGCCGACGAGTGCCGGCACTCCACGATGTTCGCCCGGATGGTCGAGGCGATCGGCTGCCCGCCCTACGGCCCCCGCCAGTACACCTACCAGCTGGGCAAGCTGCTGCCCGTGATCGGCTACGGGCCCGCCCTGTACGGGTCGATCCTGGTCGCCGAGGAGATGCTGGACCGGTTGCAGCGCGAGACGATGGCCGACGAGACCGTGCAGCCGCTGGTGCGCATGGTCAACCGGATCCACGTGCTCGAAGAGGCCCGGCACGTGCGGTTCGCGCGCGAAGAGGTCGTGCGCGGGATGGCGAAGCTGACCAAGAAGGAGCTGCCCTACCAGCGGTGGCTGCTCGCGACCACGTCGATGTTCATCACCCGGTCGCTGATCAACCCGGACGTGTACGCGGCCGTGGGGCTGGACAAGGACCAGGCGCACAAGGCCGCGCTGGGCAACCCGCACTGGCAGGAGAGCATCCGCTGGTCGGGCGAGCGGATCATGAAGTTCCTGGACGAGGTCGGGCTGGTCGGCAAGCCGGGCATGCGCGCGTGGCGCCGCTCGTTCCTGCTCGGATGAGGGCTCGGGTGGACGCGCCGGCCGTCGGGGGCGAGGGCCGCACGCGGGAGGCGGGCCCGCGGTTCGTGACCTCCGACGGCACGGCGCTGCACGTGGTCGACAGCGGGCCGCCGGACGCCGAGGTGACCACCGTGCTGCTGCACGGCTGGACGCTGGACCACACGTCGTGGGACGCGGTGGCCCCGGCGCTGCCGGGGCGCGTGCTGCGGTACGACCACCGGGGTCACGGCGCCTCGGCGCCCGCGCCGGTCGGGACGGCCACGATCGCGCGGTGCGCGGACGACCTGGCCGAGCTGGTGGCGGCCCGCGTGCCGACCGGGCGGCTCGTGCTGGCCGGTCACTCGATGGGCGGCATGACGATCATGGCGTTGGCCGAGCAGCACCCCTCGCTGCTCGACCGCGTGGACGGCGTCGTCCTGATCGCCACCTCTTCGGGTGAACTCGCCGGGTCGACGCTGGGGCTGCCTGGACCGTTCGGCCGGGCGTTCGTGGCGGGGGAGAAGGCCGTCAACCGGCAGATCGTCCGGTTGCGGCGGGCCGAGCTGCTCAAGCGCACCGAGGTGGTCCGGCCGGGCCTGCGGTGGTTGCTGTTCGGCAAGCGCCCGTCGTGGCGGGAGGTGGCGATGACGGCCGCGATGGTCGGCCGCTGCCACCCGGTGAGCATGGTCGGGTTCCGCGACTCGCTGGACGAGCACGACCGGCGCAGGGCGCTGGCCGGGCTGGCGGGCATCCGGACCGTCGTGCTGGCGGGCGCGGAGGACCGGCTGACGCCGTTGCGGCACGCGCGCGTGCTGGCGGACGAGCTGCCGCACGCCGAGCTGGTGATCCACCTGGGCGCCGGCCACATGCTGCCCCTGGAGAGGGCGGACGAGGTCACAGCACACATCACGGCGTTGCATTGACCCGCCTCCGGCAGGTCGGCGAGGCCGCCTGGAAGTCGGCAGGTCGAGCCTGATTTCGCGACGATCGAAAAGCGTGATCGCCACGAAATGGGTCTCGACCTGCCGACGCAGCATCGCGCTGCTGTGAGCGCGGGTTGAGGGCCGTCGTCGGGGACGGCCCTCAACCCGGTCCTCAGTGCTGGAGCGGGAAGCCGCCGCCGATGCCCCGCCAGGCGAGGTTCGAGATCAGGGCGACCGCGTCCTCCTTCGCGAGCTTCCGGTCGTCCGCGAGCCACGCGCGTGCCGTGACCTGCGACAACCCCACCAGGCCGACCGCGAGCAGCCGCGCGCGGTGCTCGTCGAGGCCCGCGTCGGCGGTGATCGTGTCGGTGATGGCCTCGACGCTGTCGGTCGTCGCCCGCTCCACGGCGCGGGCCACCGCCGGCTCGCCGCGCAGGTCCGACTCGAACACCATCCGGAACGCCTGGCCCTCGCCGTCCACGAAGTCGTAGAACGCGGCGACGGCGGCCTTCACCCGCTGCTTGTTGTCCGTCGTGGACGCCAGCGCGCCGCGCACGCGGTTCACCAGCTCGTCCACGTGGGACTCCAGCAGCGCCATGTACAGCTCGAGCTTGCCGGGGAAGTGCTGGTAGAGGACCGGTTTGCTGACCCCCGCGCGTTCCGCGATCTCGTCCATCGCGGCGGCGTGGTAGCCGTTGGTCACGAACACGTCCTGCGCCGCGGCCAGCAACTGGGCACGTCGCGCGGTCCGCGGGAGCCGTACACCCCGCCCCGCCGCGCCGCCGTGGTGCCCGACCGCAGTCTGGGCCGTCTCCGTCATGGTGCCTCCAGCCAACCAATCACTTCGCGGAACCGGGAAAGGGGTTGCCCTTCCGGCTCGTCGGCAACCTTACTCGCTGGTAGCTGCGTTCCAAGCATGCTTCCCGTTTCGTAGGACGCCCGGCCAGGCATCCTGGGGTGGTGACCGAGACGCTGGAGGCCCGCAGGACCGCCATCACCCACGTGCCCCTGTCCACCGCGCCGCTACCTCCGCTGGACACAACGATCCAGCCGTGGCCTGGTGACTACGTCGAGGTGGGCGGGCACAGCGTGCACGTCCGCCGCACCGCGGGACCGGCCGGGTCGAGGGCGGTCTACGTGCACGGGCTGGGCGGCTCGGCGACGAACTGGACCGACCTGGCCGCGCAGCTGCGCGAGCACGTCGAGGGCCACGCGCTGGACCTGCCCGGTTTCGGCCGCTCCGAACCGATCGACGGCTACGACTTCCGGATGGCCACGCACGCTCGGGTCGTCACCGAGTACATCGAGTCGCTCGGCGGCGACCCGGTGCACCTGTTCGGCAACTCCATGGGCGGCGCGATCACGCTGATGGTCGCCGCCACCCGGCCCGACCTGGTACGCACCCTGACGCTGGTCTCACCGGCCGTGCCGGACCTGCGGCCGAGCCTGCGCCGGGTGTCGGACCGGCGGCTGCCGCTGGCGTTCCTGCCGGTCGTCGGCCCGCGGGTGCAGGCGCAGCTGGCCGCGATGACGCCGCGTGAGCGCACCCACCAGATGCTTCGGCTGTGCTTCGCCGAACCCCACTCGGTGCCGGCGAACCGGATCGAGCAGAGCGAGCGGGAGTACACCGAGCGGTCCGCGCAGGCGTGGGCCGGCAACGCGCTCAGCGCCAGCACGGTCGACCTGATCCGCTCGTGGCTGGTCCCGAGGTCGAAGTCGATGTGGCTGCTGCCGCCGAAGATCACCGCGCCCACGCTGGTCGTGTGGGGCACGGAGGACCGGCTGGTCAGCGTGCGCAAGGCGCCGAGGGTGGCCAGGCTGATCCCGCGCGGGCGGCTGCTCGTGCTGCCGCGCACCGGGCACGTGGCGCAGATGGAACGGCCGGTGTCGGTCGCGCGGGCCGTGGCGGGCATGTGGGAGGCGGTCGAGCGGCGGGCGTGGTGACGCGTGATCGGTTCAGCCGACCGGTGACGCGCAGGTCACCTGGAGTCCGCCGCCGGGGTGCGGTTGTGGCACCCTGGTCGGCGTGAACCGGACGTCGCAGGGCGCGCGTGACACGCCGCCGTCCTCTGATGACCGGCCGCCGCTGCCCGAGGACCGCTACCGCCGCGGCACGCGCCGCACCGGCGCCGAGCCGCTGGCCGCGGCCTGGGAACCGGCCGGTCGGAGGCGTCGCAAGCGCCGCAGGGGTGTGAAGGGCCTGGTCGCGGGCTACGGCTGGCGGATCTACGCCATCCCCGTGCTGCTCGTGCTCACGGCCCTGGTCGTGCTGGACACCGCCGCGCCCTCCACGTCCGCCGGTGGCGAGACCAACCCCACCACCGGCTCGTCCGCGCCGCCGTCCAGCTCCGGGCCGCCCGAGGCGACCGAGAAGCCGCCGGGCGACATCGACCTGAAGAACTTCCCCACCGCGCAGCTGCCGGACGGGCCGAAGTTCTCCGAGCAGGGCGCGGGCACGTTCGCCGTGGTGCCGGGCAGCACCCAGCCGGCGGGCACCGGCGGCAAGCTCTACCGGTACGCGATCGCCATCGAGGACGGCGTGGAGCCGGCGGACTACAACGGCGACCGCGAGGCGTTCGCCCGCACGGTCGACGGCATCCTGGCCGACCCGCGCAGCTGGATCGGCACCGGCCAGACGACCATGCAGCGCGTCGACACCGGACCGGTCGACTTCACCGTGAGCTTGACCACCACCAGCACCACGCACGCCCTGTGCGGGTTCCAGATCCAGTTCGAGTCGTCGTGCTGGCACACCGGCACCAAGCGGGTCATCATCAACACGGCCCGGTGGGTGCGCGGCGGCAAGGTCTACGGCAACGACATCAGCGCCTACCGGACCTACGCGATCAACCACGAGGTCGGCCACGTGCTGAAGAACCCGCACGAGGGCTGCAAGGAGAACGGCAAGGCAGCGCCGGTGATGATGCAGCAGTCGTTCGGGGTGGCCAACGACTACGTCGCCCAGCTCAACTCGGTGGACTCCTCGAACCGGTACGCGGTGGAGGCCAACGGCCTGGTGTGCACGCCCAACCCGTTCCCGAACGCACCGCAGTAGCCGTCCCGCGCCTTGGGACGACTTCCCATCCGGGAAGACGGAGGGGCAGGCTGGTGTTGTCCGTCGGTAGAGGACATGTTTCGTCGAGGAGGACTCAGATGGCGCTTCCGCCGCTCGTGGAGCCCGCAGCGGAGCTGACCAAGGAAGAAGTAGCGCGCTACAGCCGCCACCTGATCATCCCGGACGTCGGGGTCGACGGGCAGAAGCGGCTGAAGAACGCGAAGGTCCTGGTCGTCGGGGCGGGCGGCCTGGGCAGCCCGGCCCTGCTCTACCTCGCGGCGGCCGGTGTCGGCACGCTCGGCGTGGTCGACTTCGACGTCGTCGACGAGTCGAACCTCCAGCGTCAGGTCATCCACGGTCAGTCGGACGTCGGCAAGCCCAAGGCCGAGTCGGCCCGGGACTCGGTGGCCGAGATCAACCCGTTCGTGAAGGTGGTCCTGCACCAGACCCACCTGAACTCGGAGAACGCGCTCGACATCTTCCGCGACTACGACCTGATCCTGGACGGCACGGACAACTTCGCCACCCGGTACCTGGTCAACGACGCGGCCGTGCTGCTGGGCAAGCCGTACGTGTGGGGCTCGATCTTCCGGTTCGAGGGCCAGGTCAGCGTCTTCTGGGAGGACGCGCCGAACGGCCAGGGCCTGAACTACCGCGACCTCTACCCCGAGCCCCCGCCGCCCGGCATGGTGCCGTCGTGCGCCGAGGGCGGTGTGCTGGGCGTGCTGTGCGCGTCGATCGGCTCGGTCATGGTGACCGAGGCGATCAAGCTGCTGACGGGCATCGGCGACCCGCTGCTCGGCCGGCTCATGGTCTACGACGCCCTGGAGATGTCCTACCGGACCATCAAGATCCGCAAGGACCCGGAGAGCCCGAAGATCACCGAGCTGATCGACTACGAGGCGTTTTGCGGTGTCGTGTCCGACGACGCGCAGCAGGCCGCCGCGGGCAACACGATCACGCCGCTGGAGCTGAAGCAGAAGCAGGAGAGCGGCCAGGACTTCCTGCTGGTGGACGTCCGCGAGCCGCACGAGTACGAGATCGTGAAGATCCCGGGCTCGGTGCTGATCCCGAAGGACCGCATCCTGTCGGGCGAGGCGTTCGCGGAGCTGCCGCAGGACAAGCAGGTCGTGCTGCACTGCAAGTCGGGCGCTCGCTCGGCCGAGGCGCTGGCCGTGCTGCACCAGGCCGGGTTCAAGGACGCGGTGCACGTGGGCGGCGGCGTGCTCGCCTGGGCCCGCGAGGTCGACCCCTCCCTGCCGACCTACTGAACTGACGACCGACGCCGGGGCAGCCTCCTGAGGTTGCCCCGGCGTCGTGCGCTCACGGCTCGGTCACCTCGGCCAGGAACAGCAGCAGGCCCGTGCGCCGGTGGCGCACGGCCAGCAGGAACGGCCGGTCGAACCGCACCACCAAGGCCTCCTCGGGGTCGTGCCACCCCATGGCGGCGATCATCGTCGTGGCCGCGGCGCCCTCGACCCCGCGCTCGTCGAGCGTGAGCTTCGCCTGGTGCAGCACCTGCTCCACCAGCAGCCACGAGTCGAACAGCGGCCCCGCCCCGAGCGCGCGCAGCGGCTCCACGAGTTCCGTGGTCGCCTCCAGGGTCACTTTGGGCAGGTACAGGTCGACCTCGGTGAACCGCACGCCGGTGATCAGGTCGGCGAGCGCCTCCCCGTCGAGCTCCGCGGTCGCCAGGGGCTGGTCGGGCAGCAGGGCGACGACGTCCAACGCCTCCTCGCACGGGATCAGCACGGACCGCCAGCCGTGCCGCGCGGCGTAACCCAATGCGCCGGTCCGGTGCATCGTCGGCACCATCCGCTTGCCCGACGGCGTCCGGAACTTGCGGGGCCGCGTGTCGTCCTCGGGGAACTCCTCCACCCACGCGCCCTTCGCGTGCAGCGCGTTGACCAGGACGGCGAGGGCGCCGGGCGTGATCGCCCCGGGCGGAACGGCCTGCCGGACCAGGCCGCGGGTCAGCTCGCGCACCGCCTCGTTGATCACGACGTGCGCGTGCTCGTCCAGCACGAGCCGCCGCACGTCCGGGTGCTCCACCGCCGGCGCGGCCGGGTCGACCCAGATGGTGTCGGCCGAAGTCACGGCGGGCTCGTCGGCCGCGACGGCGAGCAGCTTCGCCGTCCGGTCGACGTCGGCGCGCAGCACGTCGGCCACGGCGGGCGCGGTGTCCTCGCCGGCCACGTCCGCGGCCCGGCACAGGGCCGCGGCCACGGAAAACGGCGACCAGCAGCGGTCGCCCTCGGGCAGCGCCCGGAGCAGGGCGAGCGCGAAAGCGGCGTGCGTGGCTTCGGTCACAGCGCAAATCCCCCCAATCGAGACCGCAATTATGCGGTTAGGCCGAATGCGTGGACACCACGTGTTCGAACGCCCGAGGTCCACCAACGGAAGGCCCGGTGCAGGTAGCGTGCCGGCCGTGACCACTCCGGAGCCGCCACCGTCGCACGTGCGCGCGGCGTTCGGCGCGCGCGACGCCGAGCCGGAGTTGATCGACGGCGGCCCGGTGTGGCGGTGCGGCGACGCGGCGATCCGGCCCGCGGGCAAGCCGGCCGAGGCCACCTGGGTGGCCAAGACCCTCGACGCGCTCGACGTCGACAACGTGCGCGTGGCCAGGCCGTTGCGCTCCACCGACGGCCGCTACGTGGTCGGCGGCTGGGCGGCGACCAAGTACCTCTCGGGCCGGGCCGAGCCGCGGCACGACGAGGTCGTGGACGTGGCCGTGAAGCTCCACCGGGCGACCGCCGAGCTGCCCAGGCCCCGGTTCCTGGACGCGCGGGTCGACCTGTTCGCCACCGCCGACCGCTGCGCGTGGGACGAGGAGAAGGCCGACCTCGACCCCGACCTCGGCGGGCGGCTGTTCGACCTGACCGCCGGCTACCGCAAGCCCGTCGCGCTCAAGCCGCAGGTGGTCCACGGCGACCTGTTCGGCAACGTGCTGTTCGCGGGCGACGCCGCCCCGGCGATCATCGACTTCGCCGCCTACTGGCGCCCTGCGCCCTACGGCGCGGCCGTGGTCGTGGTCGACGCGCTGTCCTGGGGTGGCGCGGATCACGGTCTGCTCCAGCGCTGGGCGCACCTGGACGAGTGGCCGCAAATCCTCCTGCGGGCGACCCTGTTCCGCCTCGCGGTCCACGCGCTGCACCCCCGTTCGAGCAGACAATCTCTCGTGGGACTGGAGCGGACGGCGGCGCTCGTCGTCGACCTGCTGTGAACTCACCCTCACCGCGCGATCCCTGAGCTGTGAAGTTCGCGTGGACGAAACATTCCACGTTCTGCCGTTAACAGCGGCTTCTTACCGTCGGGCTCGTGACCGCCTCCGCGAGCATCGACACGCACTGCCCGTACTGCGCGCTGCAGTGCGCGATGTCCATCGAGAACGGCAAGGTGTCGCCGCGGGAGTTCCCGACCAACCGAGGCGGGCTGTGCCAGAAGGGCTGGACGTCGGCCGAGCTGCTGACCTCGCCCCACCGGCTCACCACGCCGCTGGTCCGCCGGGACGGCGAGCTGCGGGAGGCCACCTGGGACGAGGCGCTGGACCTGGTCGCGGCCAAGCTCGCGGACCTCCGCGCGACCTACGGGCCGGACTCGGTCGGCGTGTTCGGCGGCGGCGGGCTGACCAACGAGAAGTCCTACCTGCTCGGCAAGTTCGCCCGGGTCGCGCTGGGCACCTCGCAGATCGACTACAACGGCCGGTTCTGCATGTCGAGCGCGGCGGCGGCGGGCCTGAAGGCGTTCGGGCTCGACCGGGGCATGCCGTTCCCGGTCACCGACCTCGACCGCGCGGACGCGATCCTGCTGGTCGGCGGCAACCCGGCGGAGACCATGCCGCCGTTCGTTCAGCACCTCAAGAACGCCGAGCTGATCGTCATCGACCCCCGGCGCACGCCCACCGCCGAGCTGGCCACCCTGCACCTGCAGCCCGCGCCCGGCACGGACCTCGCGCTGGCGCTCGGCCTGCTGCACACCGCCGTGGCCGACGGCTACCTGGACAAGGAGTACGTGGCCGAGCGCACCACCGGCTTCGACGACGCGTGGCGCATCGCGGCGACGTGGTGGCCGGAACGGGTCGAGCGGGTCACCGGCGTGCCGGTCGCCGACCAGCGGGCGGCGGTGCGGATCCTGGCCGAGGCGCACAACGCCTTCGTCCTCACCGGCCGCGGCACCGAGCAGCACGCCAGCGGCGCGGACACCGTGTCGGCGTGGATCAACCTGGCGCTGGCGCTGGGCCTGCCCGGCCGGAAGTACTCCGGCTACGGCTGCCTCACCGGCCAGGGCAACGGCCAGGGCGGGCGCGAGCACGGGCAGAAGGCCGACCAGCTGCCCGGCTACCGCAAGATCGACGACCCGGCGGCCCGCGCGCACGTCATGGACGTCTGGGGCGTGGACGACCTGCCCGGACCGGGCCGCTCGGCCTACGAGCTCCTCGACGCGCTCGGGCAGCCGAACGGCCCCAAGGCGCTGCTGGTGTTCGGCAGCAACGTGATCGTCTCCGCGCCGCGCTCGCAGCACGTCGCCGACCGGCTCAAGGCGCTGGACCTGCTGGTCGTGGCCGACCTGGTGCTGTCGGAGACGGCCGCGGTCGCCGACGTCGTGCTGCCGGTCACGCAGTGGGCCGAGGAGAGCGGCACGATGACCAACCTCGAGGGTCGCGTCCTGCTGCGCCAGGTGGCCGTGGCGCCGCCGGAGGGCGTGCGCAGCGACCTGGACGTGCTGCGCGGCCTGGCGACCCGCCTCGGCCAGCCCGCCGAGCGGTTCCCGACCGAGCCCGAGGTGGTGTTCGAGGAGCTCCGGCGGGCGTCGGAGGGCGGCGCCGCCGACTACTCCGGCGTGACCTACGAGCGCCTGCGCCAGGGCGAGGCCCTGCACTGGCCCGTGGTCCGGGAGAGCACGCCGCGCAACTTCCTCGACCGCTTCGCGCACGCCGACGGCCTGGCCAGGTTCGTGCCCGTCGAGCACCGCGGACCCGCGGAGGTGCCCGACGTCGACTACCCGTTGCAGGCGACCACCGGCCGGGTGCTCCAGCACTACCAGTCCGGCGCGCAGACCCGGCTGGTGCCCGAGCTGAACGAGGCCGAGCCCGAGGCGTACGTGGAGGTCCACCCGGACACCGCGACCAGGGCGGGCCTGCGCGACGGCGGGATGGCGTCCGTCGTCTCGCGGCGCGGCCGGACCGTGGCGCGGGTGCGCTGCGTGGCGTCGATGCGGATCGACGTCGTGTTCCTGCCCTTCCACTACGCGGGCGAGGGCCGGGCCAACCTGCTGACCAACCCGGTGCTGGACCCGACCAGCCGGATGCCCGAGTTCAAGGTGTGCGCGGTCCGATTGGAGTCGCTATGAGGAACGTTGTCATCGTGGGCTACGGCATGGCCGGCGCCCGGCTGGCCGACGAGATCCGCCGCCGCGACCCGAAGGCGGAACGCGTCTCGGTGACCGTGCTGGGCGACGAGGCGCACCACGCGTACAACCGGGTGCTGCTGTCCAGCGTGGTCGCCGGGTCGCTGACGCCCGACGCGGTGCGGCTGCACGACGCCGACTGGGCCGCCAAGCACCACGTCGACCTGCGGCTCGGCGGCACGGTCAGCAAGATCGACCGGACCCGCCGGGTCGTGCACGTCGACGACACCGAGGTGCCCTACGACGCGTTGGTGCTGGCCACGGGCTCGCGGTCGTGGGTGCCGCCGACGCCCGGCCTGCTCGACGGCAACGGCGACCTCGCGTCCGGCGCGGTGGCGTTCCGCTCGCTGGACGACTGCGCCGAGATCGTGGCCAAGGCCTCGCCCGGCACGCCGGTCGCGGTGCTCGGCGGCGGCCTGCTCGGGCTGGAGGCCGCGCGCGGCCTGGCCGGCCGGGGCTGCCTGGTCACCGTGGTGCACCCCGTCAAGCACCTGATGGAACGGCAGCTCGACGCGGGCGCGGGTCGGGTGCTCGCCACCACGTTGAACGGCCTGGGCATCGAGTTCCGGCTCGGCGTGCTGGCCACCAGGTACGTGCCGGGCGACGGGCTGGAGCTCGACGACGGCACGCACGTGCCCGCGGACCTGGTCGTCGTCTCGGCGGGCGTGCGCGCGGAGACCTCGCTGGCCGAGGAAGCGGACATCGAGGTCGACCGGGGCATCCTCGTGGACGACGCGCTGCGCACCAGCGACCCCCGCGTGCACGCCATCGGTGACTGCGCCCAGCACGTCGGCACGGTGTCCGGCCTGGTGCAGCCCGCGTGGGAGCAGGCGGCCGTGCTCGCCGACCGGCTCACCGGCGTCGCGCCCGCCGCCCGCTACTCCGGCACCACCGTCGTGACCAGGCTCAAGGCCCGCGACGTCGACCTGGCCGCGTTGGGCGACGTGCACGTGGGCGTCGACTCGGTCGACGACGAGGTGCTGTGCTTCCAGGACCCGGCGCGTGGCCGGTACGCCAAGCTCGTGCTGCGCGACGACAAGGTCACCGGCGCGATCGTGCTCGGCGCGCCGGACGCGGCGGCGGCCATCACCCAGCTGTTCGACCGCGGCCTGCCCGCGCCGACCGACCGGCTCGCGCTGCTGCTGGGCCGCGCGCTGCCCGCCGAGAACGAGGCCAGCCCCGCCGACCTGCCCGCGTCCGCGGTGGTGTGCCGGTGCAACACGGTCAGCAAGGGCCAACTGGTCAGCGCCTGGCGCGGCGGCGCGACGACGTTGTCCTCGATCGCCGAGGTCACGCGGGCCAGCACGGGCTGTGGCGGCTGCAAGGACGCGGTGTGCGGGATCGTCGACTGGCTCGCGGCCTCACAGCCCCAATCCGCTTGATGTGCGCGGGAGTTGCCGCCGACGACACCTGTCCGAACGTCGGGGTAACGGACCGTTCTTACGGTTCCTGCAACGGGAAATCGGTGTCCAGGAGGGTCCAATGAGCACGGTGATGGAGACCAAGGGCGTTGCGCCTCAGGCCAAACGCGGTGGTCGGTGGATCGAGCACTGGGAGCCGGAGGACCCGTCGTTCTGGGAGACGACCGGCAAGAAGGTCGCCCGCAAGAACCTGGTCTTCTCGATCCTGGCGGAGAACCTGGGCTTCACGGTGTGGAGCCTGATGAGCATCGTGGTCGTGAGCCTGGGCTCCGTCGGCTTCAGCTTCAGCGTCGGCCAGACGTTCTGGCTGCTCATCGTGCCGAACCTGGTCGGCGCGGTGCTGCGCATCCCCTACACGTTCGCGGTGCCGAAGTTCGGCGGGCGGGCGTGGACCACGATCAGCGCCGGCCTGCTGCTGATCCCCACCACGATGCTGGCGATCGCGGTGAGCAACCCCGGCACGCCGTACTGGTTCTTCCTGCTCACGTCGGCCGCGATGGGCTTCGGCGGCGGCAACTTCTCGTCCTCGATGGCGAACATCTCGTTCTTCTACCCGGAGGGCAAGAAGGGCCTGGCGCTCGGGCTCAACGCGGCGGGCGGCAACCTCGGCGTGGCCATGGTGCAGCTCGTCGTGCCGATCATCATCTCCCTCGGCACCGGCATCAACCTGGCCTACGCGGCCCTGTTCTGGATGCCGTTCATCATCGTCGCCTCGGTGTGCGCGTGGTTCCTGATGGACAGCCTCACCCAGGCCAAGCCGGACGGCTCGTCGTACAAGAAGGCGATGTCGAACAAGCACACGTGGGTGATGTCGTTCCTGTACATCGGCACGTTCGGCTCGTTCATCGGCTTCTCGTTCGCGTTCCCGTCGCTGATCAAGCTCAGCTTCGTCGACTACAAGAGCTTCGTCGGCCTGGCCTTCCTCGGCGCCCTCATCGGCTCGGTGAGCAGGCCGTTCGGCGGGTGGCTCGCCGACCGGTTCGGCGGCGCGCGGATGACCATGGCGGTGTTCCTGGGCCTGGCCGCCGGCACCGTCAGCCTGCTGGTCAGCATCGAGATCCGCAGCTTCGCGCTGTTCTTCGGCTCGTTCATCGCCCTGTTCGTGCTGGCCGGCGTGGGCAACGGCTCGACCTACCGGATGATCCCGGCGATCTTCGCCGCGCAGACGGAGGACATGCGCTCGGCCAAGCGGCAGGCCGCGGCCGTGGTCGGCATCGCGGGCGCGATCGGCGCGTTCGGCGGCGTGCTGGTCAACCTGGTGTTCAAGTTCTCGCTCGAGGGCAGCAAGACGCTGGCGCCCGCGCTCACCGCGTTCCTGGTGTTCTACGGCCTCTGCATGGCCACCACCTGGTGGTTCTACATGCGGCGACGGGTGTTCGCGCGCGTGCCGAGCCTCGCCTACGCCGGCGTGTGACGCACACAACCCTCTGAAGTGCGGCGTGAGGCTGCTTTAACGCCTGCGCAACATTCGCGACCTTGGCACGACACGGTGCCCGGTGAGCATTGACCTGGGCGGAAGAAGGGATTGGTCCCATGACGCGAACGCTGGTGGTGGTCGGTCACGGCATGGTCGGTCACCGGCTCGTGGAGGCCCTCCGCGAGAAGGACGTGACCGGTCAGTGGCGGATCGTCGTGTTCGCCGAGGAGACCCGTCCGGCCTACGACCGGGTCGCGCTGTCGTCCTACGTGGACAACTGGGACGCCGGGTCGCTGAGCCTCGCGCCGCACGACGACGACGCGGTCGAGCTGCACCTGGACGACAAGGTGGTGCACCTCGACCGCGACAACAAGGTCGTGCGCACCGCCAAGGGCCGGGTGCAGCCCTACGACGCGCTGGTCCTGGCCACCGGCTCGGTGCCGTTCGTGCCGCCGGTGCCCGGCCGCGACCTGCCGGGGTGCCACGTCTACCGCACCATCGACGACCTGGACGGCATCCGCGCCACGGTCGAGTCGGCGCGCGCGGCGGGCCGGCACGCGGGCATGGTGCTCGGCGGCGGCCTGCTCGGCCTGGAGGCGGCGAACGCGCTGCGCGGCATGGGCATCTCGCCGCACGTGGTCGAGCTCGGCCCGCGGCTGATGCCGCTGCAGGTGGACGAGGGTGGCGGCGGCCTGCTCAAGCGCCTGGTCGAGAAGCTGGACCTGACCGTGCACACCGGCACGTCCGCGTCCTCCATCGAGCAGGACCGCGGGCGGCTCATCGCCAAGCTGTCCAACGGCGTCGAGCTGGACCTGGACGTCGTGGTGTTCTCCGCGGGCATCCGGCCGCGCGACGAGCTGGCCCGCTCGTTCGGCCTCACCGTCGGCGAGCGCGGCGGCATCATCGTCGACAAGGCGTGCCGCACCTCCGACGAGCACATCTACGCCATCGGCGAGTGCGCCAACCTCGACGGCATGGTGTACGGCCTGGTCGCGCCGGGCTACTCCATGGCCGAGGTGGTCGCCGACCGCCTGCTCGGCGGCGCCGCGGAGTTCCCGGGCGCCGACATGTCCACCAAGCTCAAGCTCCTCGGCGTGGACGTGGCCTCGTTCGGCGACGCGCACGCCAAGGAGGAGGGCGCGCTGGAGGTCGTCGTCAACGACGCCGTGGCCGGCACCTACGCCAAGGTCGTGGTGTCCGACGACGCGAAGACCCTGCTCGGCGGCATCCTCGTCGGCGACGCGTCCAAGTACATGTCGCTGCGGCCGCTGGTCGGCAGGCCCGTGCCCGGCGACCCGGTCGCGCTGATCGGGCCGGAGGGCGGCGTCGAGCTGACCCTGCCGCACGACGCGCAGGTGTGCTCGTGCCACGCGGTCACCAAGCAGCAGATCGTGGACGTGGTCAACTCCGGCGAGGCCGTCGACGTGCCGGGCATCAAGTCCTGCACCAAGGCCGGCACCGGCTGCGGCTCGTGCGTGCCGATGCTGAAGAAGCTGCTCTCCGAGTGCGGCGTCGAGCAGTCCAAGGCGCTGTGCGAGCACTTCGACCAGTCCCGCGCCGAGCTGTTCGAGATCGTCCGCTCCACCGGCGTCACCACCTTCTCCGAGCTGGTCTCCCGGCACGGTCGCGGCCACGGCTGCGACATCTGCAAGCCCGCCGTCGCCTCGATCCTCGCGTCGCTGGACAACGGGCACGTGCTGGAGGGCGAGCAGGCCACGCTGCAGGACACCAACGACCGCTTCCTGGCCAACATGCAGCGCAACGGCACCTACTCGGTCGTGCCGCGCATCCCCGGCGGCGAGATCACGCCGGAGAAGCTGATCGTCATCGGCGAGGTCGCCCGCGACTTCGGCCTCTACACCAAGATCACCGGCGGGCAGCGGATCGACCTGTTCGGCGCGACCGTCGACCAGCTCCCGCTGATCTGGAAGCGCCTGGTGGACGCCGGTTTCGAGTCCGGGCACGCCTACGGCAAGGCGCTGCGCACGGTGAAGTCGTGCGTCGGCACCACGTGGTGCCGCTACGGCGTGCAGGACTCCGTGTCGCTGGCCATCGCGCTGGAGCTGCGCTACCGCGGCCTGCGGTCGCCGCACAAGCTCAAGTCCGCCGTGTCCGGCTGCGCGCGCGAGTGCGCCGAGGCGCGCGGCAAGGACTTCGGCATCATCGCGACCGAGAACGGCTGGAACCTCTACGTGGGCGGCAACGGCGGCTTCACCCCGCGCCACGCCGACCTGATCGCGTCCGATGTGGACACCGAGACCCTGATCAAGCTGATCGACCGGTTCCTGATGTTCTACATCCGCACCGCGGACCGGTTGCAGCGCACCTCGACGTGGATCGAGTCGCTGGAAGGCGGGCTTGACCACCTGCGCGACGTCATCGTCGACGACAGCCTCGGCATCTGCGCCGACCTGGAAGCCGCGATGGCCAAGCACGTGGACAACTACGCCGACGAGTGGCGCGGTGTGCTGGAGGACCCGGAGAAGCTGTCCCGCTTCACCTCGTTCGTCAACGCGCCCGGCACGCCCGACCCGACGATCACGTTCCGCGAGGAGCGCGGCCAGAAGGTGCCGGTCCTGTTGGGCGTTCCCACTGTCGGCCAGGCGGAGGTTTCCCGATGACACCCGTGTGCGAGTTGAGCGCCCTGCGCCCCGACCAGGGGGTGGCGGCGCTGCTGCCCGACGGTTCCCAGGTGGCGGTGTTCCTCACCTCGGCCGGGACCGTGCACGCGCTGGGCAACATCGACCCGTTCAGCGGCGCGGCCGTGATGTCGCGCGGCATCGTGGGCGACCGCGGCGGCGTGCCCGTCGTGGTGTCGCCGGTGTACAAGCAGGCGTTCGAGCTCTCCACCGGCAAGTGCCTGGACGACCCCTCGACCGGCGTGCCGGTGCACCCCGTGGTCGTGGCCGACGGCGTCATCCAGGTCGGGTCACCGTGAACGCCGCCCCGCTGGCCGGGTACACGGTCGGTGTGACCGCCGCCCGGCGGGCCGACGAGCTCGGCGCCCTGCTGGAGCGCAAGGGCGCGACCGTGCTGCACGGTCCCGCCATCCGGATCGTGCCGCTGCCCGACGACGCGGAGCTGCTGGCCGCGACCAGGGCCGTGGTGGAGGAACCGGTGGACGTCGTGGTGGCGACCACCGGCATCGGCTTCCGCGGCTGGGTGGAGGCCGCGGAGGGCTGGGGGCTCGGCGCGCGCCTGCTCTCGCGGCTGTCCGGGGCGCGGGTGCTGGCCCGGGGGCCGAAGGCGCGGGGAGCGGTGCGTGCCGCCGGGTTGGTGGAGACGTGGTCGCCGGAGGGCGAGAGCAACGCCGAGCTGCTCGACCACCTGCTGCGGGCCGGCGTGGCCGGTCAGCGCATCGCCGTGCAGCTGCACGGCGAGCCGTTGCCGGAGTTCACGTCGACCTTGCGCGCGGCGGGCGCCGTGGTCGTCGAGGTGCCCGTCTACCGCTGGACCGGCCCGTCCGACCCGGCGCCGCTGGAACGGCTGCTGGAGGCCGTGCTCGCCGGTCAGGTGGACGCGCTCACGTTCACCAGCGCGCCCGCCGCGGCCTCCGTGCTGCGCGTGGCGGAGGCGATGGGCAAGCAGGCCGAGCTGATCTCGTTGCTGCGCCGGGAGGTGCTGGTGGTGGGCGTCGGCTCGATCACCGCCGGACCGCTCGTCGGCGCCGGCGTCCCGGTCGTGCAGCCGGCCCGGGCCCGGATCGGCGCGCTGGCCCGTGAACTGGCGCTGGAACTGCCCGCCAGGGCGACGCGGCTGCGGATCGCGGCCCGTGACATCGAACTGCGCGGCCAGGCCGTAGTGGTGGACGGCGAACTGCGCCCCGTGCCGCCGGCGCCGATGGCGGTGCTGCGGGTGCTGGCCGCCGCGCGTGGCCGGGTGGTGTCCCGGCGCGACCTGCTGGCGGCGCTGCCCAGCGGCGGCGAGGAGCACGCCGTGGAGACCGCCATCGGTCGCCTGCGCTCGGCGCTGGGCGAGCCGCGCATGGTCGCCACCGTCGTGAAGCGCGGCTACCGCCTGGCCATGGACCCCGCCGGAGTGGCCGTATGACCCTGGTCCTCGTCGCGCACGGCACCCGTGACCCCGCCGGGGCCGTTGTCGTGGAAGAGATCGCGTCCCTGGTGCGGGCACGGCTGGGTGGCGTGCCCGTGCGGGTCGCCTACGCCGACGTGCGGCAGCCCGACGTCACCTCCGTGCTGGAGTCCGTCTCCGGCCCGGCCGTCGTGGTCCCCGCGTTCCTGGCCGCCGGTTACCACGTCCGGGTGGACATCCCGGCGCAGGTCGAGGCGTCCGGCCACCCCGACGCGGTGATCACGGACCCGATCGGCCCGGCCCTGCTGCCCGCGCTGCTGGCGCGGCTGACCGAGGCCGGGTGGACGCCGGGCGACTCGGTGGTGCTGGCGGCCGCGGGTTCGTCCGATCCCCGTGCCCTGGCCGACGTGCGGGCCGTGGCCACCGCGCTGTCCCGCCGGGTCGGCCCGGTGACCATCGGCTACGCCGCCACCGCCGAACCCCGCATCGGTGACGTGGTCGCCGCCGCGGCCGGGCGGGTGGCCGTCGCCTCGTGGCTGCTGGCCCCCGGCCTCTTCCACCGCGTCGTCGCCGACTCGGGCGCGGCCGTCGTGGCGGCGCCGATCGGCGCGCACCTGCGGGTGGTGGAAGCCGTCCTGCTGCGCTACTACGAGGCTCGCTGCTTCCAAGACGTGGCCTGACCGCGTGCGTCCCACGTCGCGGGCACCCCGAGTCGAACGCTCGGGTGCCCGCGGCGTGCGACGACGGGCGCGGAATAGTTGAGGGTTCAATCAGGTTGACGCGGGTGAGACCGCCGAACCCGGGCGGTCACCGTCCGAGGAGGCAGTCATGCCCGCCGTCACCGCCGACACCCTGACCCTGCCGCGCCTGCCCCGGTTGCCCGAGGCCGCGACCGAGTGGCGCGGCGTGCGCCGGGTCGTGCGGGCGCGGCGGTTCCTCGAAGGCGAGGGCTTCCAGGTCCGCCGCCCCTTCCCGGGCGTGGAGCTCGCCGACGCGGACCCGTTCCTGCTCCTCGACCACATGGGCGCCGTCGAGTACGGCCCCGGCGAGGCGAAGGGCGCGCCCTGGCACCCGCACCGCGGCTTCGAGACCGTCACCTACATGATCGACGGCGTCTTCGAGCACCGGGACTCCACCGGTGGCGGCGGGGTGATCACCAACGGTGGCACGCAGTGGATGACCGCCGGTTCCGGCGTGCTGCACTCCGAGCTGCCGTCGCAGGAGCTGGTGGCCAGGGGCGGGCTGTTCCACGGCGTGCAGCTGTGGGTCAACCTGCCGAAGGCCGCCAAGTGGACCCCGCCCCGCTACCAGGACATCAACCCGGCCGACACCGTGCTGCTGTCCAGCGACGACGGCGGCGCGCTGGTCCGCGTGATCGCCGGCGACGTGGCGGGGCACCAGGGCCCTGGCATGACGCACACGCCGATCACCTACCTGCACGCCACGCTCAGCCCGCACGCCCACCTGACCCTGCCGTGGCCGGAGGACTTCACCGCGATGGTCTACGTCCTGTCCGGTCGCGGCACGGTCGGCGCCGACCACCGCCCGCTCGACGAGGGGCAGCTGGCCGTGTTCGAGGACGACGGCGCCGCGCTCACCATGCGGGCCGACACGACGTGGGACGTCCTGGTGCTGGGCGGGCTGCCGCTGCGCGAGCCGGTCGCGCGCTACGGGCCGTTCGTGATGAACACGCGGGCCGAGATCCTGCAAGCCGTCGAAGACTTCCAAGCCGGGCGACTGGGCGTCACGCACGTGCCGCACGTCACCGCGGCGGACGAGGAGCTGTCATGACCGACGTTCGCGAACTGCTGCGCAAGGGACGGATGTTCCGCGTGTCCGGCGACCCGAGCGGCGCGGCGCGCTACCTGGCCGAGGCGGCCGAGCACGTGCCGACCGACCGGACCGTGCTGACCGAACTCGCGCTGGCGCACTTCCAGTCCGCCGCGCTGGGCAAGGCCGAGCGGGTGCTGACCGCGTTGGTCGACCTCGACCCGTCCGACGGCTACGCGCGCCTGCTGCTCGGCCGCACGCTCAGCCGCCAGAGCAGGCACGCCGAGGCGCTGCCGCAGCTGCGCCTGGCCGCCGCGATCACCCGGGACCCCGAGGTGGAGTCCGAGGTGGCCCGGGTCGAGGCGCGGGTCAGAACAGGGCCGGAGGCTCGTCCGCCTTCTCCTTGACCGCGTCCTCCCAGCGGTACGTGCGCAGGTCGACCTTGCCGCCGTCGACCACCACGCCCTCCTCGCGCAGCAGTTGCAGCTGCTCGTCGGCGATGTGGGGCGCGCACGTGCCGTTGGCGCGCAGCACCCGGTGCCACGGCAGGTCGTGCCCGTCCTGGTTGAGCACCTGCCCGACCAGGCGGGGCGACGGCGCGCGGGCGATGTCGGCGACGTCGCCGTAGGTCGCCACCCGGCCGCGCGGGATCCTGCGCACCACCGCGCGGACCATCTCGTGCAACTCTTCGTCCACCCACACAGCTTTCCACGCACCCCCTCACACCCCACGCATCCCCTGGCACACCCCGCCCCCCGCGCACACCCCGCCCCCCGCGCACACCCCCCACCCCTCGCACACACCCCCTCGCGCACACTGCGAGGTCGCGTCGATCGTTCGCGTCCTCATTCCCGGCGATCACGCTTTTCGATCGTCGGGAATCAGGGCGCGAACGGTCGACTTCCAGGCGACCTCGCCCGCGACGCCGGAGGCGGCGCAATCCAACACTGTGATTGCATGACCCCCGTGGCAGTGAACAGGGCGCCGTTGCTGGTGCGCCGGGTGCGGCAGGAGGAGCCCCGGCGCCACTGGGACGCGCCCGCACGCGCCGTGCTCGACCACTCCGGCGGGCCGTTGCGGGTGCTCGGCGGCCCCGGCACGGGCAAGACGACGTTGCTGGCCGAGGTGGTGGCGCACCGGGTGCTGCACGGCGGCGTGCACCCCGAGAACGTGCTCGTCCTCACCCCCAACCGGCGCGCGGCCGAGGCGATGCGCGCCCACATCACCCGCCTGCTGACCGGCGCCCGCGCCGACGGCGTCCTGCCGACCACGCAGGAACCGCTGGTGCGGACCGTGCACTCGTACGCCTTCGCGGTGCTGCGCGCGCAAGCCGTCCACCAAGGCGAACCCGCGCCCCGCCTGCTGTCCGGCCCCGAGCAGGACGCGGTGGTGCGCGAACTGCTCGCCGGCGACGTGAGCATGGGCGCCCCGAAGTGGCCGGAACGCCTCCGGCCCGCCCTCGCGCTGCCCGCGTTCGCGCACGAGCTGCGCGACCTGATGCTGCGCGCCACCGAACGCGGCTTCGCGCCGGAGGACCTCACCGAGCTCGGCCGCCGGCACTCCCGCGAGGAGTGGGTCGCGGCCGGCCTGTTCGCCACCCAGTACGAGCAGGTCAACCTGCTGGCCAGCAGCGGGCAGGGCCACGCGCCCTCGTTCGACGCGGCGGAGCTGGTCGGCAGCGCGCTGCTCGCCTTCCAGACCGAACCGGACGTGCTCGCGGGCGAGCAGCGGCGGGTGAGGCACCTGCTGGTCGACGACGCGCAGCACCTCGACCCGTTGCAGCACGAGTTCATCCGCGTGCTGGGCGCGGCCGCGCAGGAGTTCGTCCTCGCGGGCGACCCCGACCAGGCCGTGTTCTCCTTCCGCGGCGCCGATCCGACCCTGCTGTCGCAGGCGGGCGGCCCGGCGGTGGTGCTCACCACGGGTTACCGGATGGCGCCGGAGATCAGGGCCGCGGTGGGCAGGCTCGCCGGCCGCCTGCCCGGCGCGTCGCCGACCCGCGAGGTCTCGCCGGCCGACGGCACGGGCAACGTCCAGGTCCGCCTGTTCGCCTCCGCCGCGCAGGAGGCGGGCTGGGTGGCCGACCAGCTGCGCCGGGCCCACCTGATCGACGAGGTCCCGTGGTCGCACATGGCCGTGGTGGCCCGGTCGGCGACCAGATCGCTGCCGGTCCTGCAACGCGCCCTGCTCGCGGCCGGCGTCCCGGTGGCCGTGCCGCGCGACGAATTGCCGCTGGCGCGCCAACCGGCGGTGATGCCGTTCCTGGCGCTGCTGCGCTGCGCGGCCGTGCCCGGCACCCTCGACGAGGACACCGCCGCGATGCTCCTGTCGTCACCGCTGGGCGGCGCGGACCCGTTGGCGCTGCGGCGGTTGCGGCGCGGCCTGCGCCGGCTGGAACTGGCCGCGGGCCGCGACCGGCCGAGCGGCGAGCTGCTGGTCGAGGTGATCGAGTCGGACGACCGCCTGGCCGCGCTGGAGGACGCCGAGGCGCAGCCGGCGCGCCGCATCGGCGGGCTGCTGCGCAAGGCGCGCAAGGGGATCGCGGACGGCCTGACCGTCGAGCAGGTGCTGTGGGAGCTGTGGCAGAGCACCGGCCTGGAGCTGCGCTGGGTGGCGCAGTCCGCGCGGCACGGCACCGTCGGCATGCAGGCCGACCGGGACCTGGACGCGATCGTGGCGCTGTTCGAGGCCGCGGCGAAGTACGTGGACCGGCTGCCCGGCTCGGGCGCCGAGGGCTTCGCGGACTACCTGGCCGCGCAGGAGATCGTCGGCGACACGCTGGCCGCCGCCGCGCCCACCGGCGAAGCGGTGTCGGTGCTGACCGCGCACGCCGCCGCCGGTCGCGAGTGGACGGTCGTGGCGGTGCCGGGCGTGCAGGAGGGCAGCTGGCCCGACCTGCGGCTGCGCGGGTCCCTGCTGGGCGTGGAACGCATGGTCGACGTGGTCGCGGGCGTGTCGGCGGAGACGGCGTCCGCGGTCGCGCCGATCCTGGCCGAGGAACGGCGGCTGCTGCTCGTCGCGGCGAGCCGGGCCCGGCGGACGTTGCTGGTCAGCGCGGTGCGCGGGGAGGACGAGCAGCCGTCGCGGTTCCTGGACGAGATCGAGGAGCTGTCCACCGAGGAGCCGGAGCGGCCGACGTTCACCCCCGAGCGCGGGCTGGTGCTGGCCGAGCTGGTCGGCGAGCTGCGGCGGGTCGTGTGCTCCGACGACGAGCCGGCCGACCGCCGGGAGCGCGCGGCCGTCCAGTTGGCCCGGTTGGCGGCGGAAGGCGTGCCGGGCGCGCACCCGGACTCCTGGTACGGCTTGGCGGACGTCACCACGGAGAGTCCACTGTGGACCGAGGAGCACACGGTGAGCGTGTCGCCGTCCACGGTGGAGACGCTGGCGAAGTGCCCGCTGCGCTGGGTCGTCGAGCGGCACGGCGGTCAGGACCCGGCCGAGCTGGCGTCGATCACCGGCACGCTCGTGCACGCGCTGGCGCAGGCCGCCGCGACCGGCGCGGACGAGAAGGAGCTGCGGGTCAAGCTGGACGAGGCGTGGGCCGCGGTCGACGCGGGCGCGCCCTGGTTCTCCCGCCGCGAGCGGATCCGGGTGGAGCGGATGCTCGACACGTTCCTGGCGTGGCTCGCGTCCAGCCGCTCCCAGCTCACCCAGGTCGCGGTCGAGGAGGAGATCTCCGTCGAGATACCCCGACCCGACGATGGCCCGAAGCTGCGCGTGCGCGGCCGGGTGGACCGGCTGGAGACCGACCGGGACGGGCGGCCGGTCGTGGTGGACGTGAAGACCGGCAAGTCCCCGGTGAGCAAGGACAAGGCGCAGGAGCACCCGCAGCTCGCGGTCTACCAGCTGGCGACGGCGCTGGGCGGCTTCACGCACCTGGGCCTCGGCACCGACCCTGGCGGCGCGCGCCTGCTCTACGTGGCCAAGGAGGACCGCAAGACCGGCGCGGTCGAGCGCGAGCAGGTGCCGCTGGACGAGCAGGGCGTGCGGGTGTGGCTGGAGGCCGTGCAGCTGGCCGCCGGGTCCAGCGTCGGGCCGTCCTACCAGGCGACGGAGAACGCGGACTGTGATCGCTGCCCGGCCCGCACCACCTGCCCGGTGCACGCGTCCGGTCGTCAGGTGAGCCACTAGGGCGGTTCTGACCAGCCATTTCGGTCCCGCCCTGCGGGTCGCCGAAGCCGGCCGGGCCCGACCACGGAGAATGCGGGACGTGGTCGTGCCGAGCGGGGTCGAACGGGTGGCGGGTGAGCCGGTGTCGCTCGCGAGCCCGTTCGAGGTCGCCGAGGCGCTCGGCCTGCCCAGGCCGACGCCCGAGCAGGCCGCCGTCGTCGCCGCGCCCACCGCGCCCGCGCTGGTCGTGGCCGGTGCCGGCGCCGGCAAGACCGAGACGATGGCCGCCCGCGTGGTGTACCTGGTCGCCAACGGCTTCGTCACCCCCGACCGGGTCCTCGGCCTGACGTTCACCCGCAAGGCCGCGCGCCAGCTCTCCGACCGGGTGCGGCTGCGGCTGCGCCGGCTCGGCGGCTCGCCGCTGCTGGACCGGCTCGACCCCAGCGGCCAACGGCGGGCCGCGGTGCTGACCACCGAGCCGGTGATCCTGACCTACCACGCGTACGCGGGCCGGCTGGTGGGCGAGCACGGCCTGCGGCTGCCCGTGGAGCCGGGCGTGCGGCTGCTCACCGAGACCGCCGCGTGGCAGCTCGCGCACCGCGTCGTGTCGACGTGGAACGACGACCTGGACACCGACAAGGTGCCCGCGACCGTCACCGGCTACCTGCTCGCGCTGGCCGGCGAGCTGGGCGAGCACCTGGTCGACCCGGTCACGCTGTGGCGGCACGCCGAGCGGCTGTGCGCGGTGATCGAGAACGCGCCCAAGACGGCACGGCAGCGCGACGGCCTGCCGGAGTCGCTGAAGGCCGTGGTGAGCGCCCAGCGGCTGCGGGTCAACCTGATCCCGCTGCTGGAGGCCTACCAGGCGCGCAAGCGGCGTGAGGCGGCGATGGACTTCGCCGACCAGATGTCCCTGGCCGCCCGGCTCGCGTCCGAGCACCCGGAGGTCGTGCGGGGCGAGCGCGAGCGCTACGGCGCCGTGCTGCTGGACGAGTACCAGGACACCGGTCACGCGCAACGCGTGCTGCTGCGGTCGTTGTTCGGGCGGGGCGAGCCGATGCCCGTGACGTCGGTGGGCGACCCGGCGCAGGCGATCTACGGCTGGCGCGGCGCGTCGGCGGCGAACCTGCCCCGGTTCGTGCACGACTTCCCGCCTGCGCGGAAGTACGGCCTGCTCACCAGCTTCCGCAACCCGCCGGAGGTGCTGGCCCTGGCCAACGCCGTGTCCGCGCCGCTGCGCGCGATGGGCCTGGACGTGGACGAGCTGCGGGCCCGCGAGGGCGCCGGGCCGGGTGACGTGCGGGTGGCGTTGTTCGACGACGTGCGGCAGGAGCTGGACTGGGTGGCCGACACGGTCGCCGCGCAGTGGGAGCAGCACCTGGACAGCAGCGACGAGCCACCGACCGCCGCGGTGCTGGTGCGCCGCCGTTCGGACATGGCGAACATCGCGGCGGCGCTGCGGGAACGCGGCCTGCCGGTCGAGGTCGTCGGTCTGGGCGGGCTGCTGGACGAGCCGGAGGTGCGCGACCTGACCAGCGCCCTGCGCGTGCTGGTGGACCCGCTGGCCGGCACCGCCGCCGCCCGGCTGCTCACCGGCTCGCGCTGGCGGATCGCCGCGTACGACCTGGCGGCGCTGTGGGCGCGGGCCCGTGAGCTGGCGGGCGCGCCGAGCAGGCAGGCGGTGGCGAACGACCCGCTGGCCGTGATCGCGGACGCGTTGCCGGGCGAGCACTCCGAGCAGGCCGGTCTCGCGGACGCGCTGGACGACCCGGGCGACCCGACCGCGTACTCCGCCGAGGGGTACCGGCGGATCCGGCGGCTGGGCGCGGAGCTGTCGTCGTTGCGCCGCCGGTTGGTCCAGCCGCTGCCCGAGCTGGTCGCGGACGTCGAGCGCACCCTGCTGCTGGACATCGAGGCGATGGCGCGGCCGGGCGGTGTCGGTCGGGCGCACCTGGACGCGTTCGCCGACGTGGTCAACGACTTCGCCGCCGCCAGCCCGTCGGCCACCCTGCCCGCGCTGCTCGACTACCTCTACACCGCCGAGCAGGCCGAGGACGGTCTGGAACCCGGCGAGGTGGAGGTGGCCGAGAACCGGGTGCAGGTGCTGACCATGCACTCGGCCAAGGGCCTGGAGTGGCACATCGTCGCCGTGCCGCACGTGGTGAAGGACGTGTTCCCGGGTCGGAAGAAGTCGTCGAGCTGGCTGCGCTCGGTGGCGGAGCTGCCCGCCGAGCTGCGCGGTGACGCCGAGGACCTGCCGAAGCTGCGCATCGCGCCCGACGCCAACCGCAAGGAGGTGGAGGAGGCGCTGGCCGGGCACGAGGACGACTTCGACGCACGGCGGCTGGTGGAGGAGCGGCGGCTGCTGTACGTGGCGCTGACGCGGTCCGAGCACAGCCTCCTGGTGTCGGGGCACTGGTGGGGCGAGACGGGCGACAAGCCGAAGGGGCCGTCGGCGTTCCTGACCGAGATCCGGGAGTCGGTGCTGGCCGCCGACCACCCGCCCGCCGACATCGCCCACTGGGCGGCGCGCCCGGCCGACGACGAGCCCAACCCCCTCGCGTCGCAGACGAAGACGGCCCAGTGGCCGACCGACCCGCTGGGCAAGCGCCGCGCCGCCGTGGCCGAGGGAGCCGAGCTGGTCCTGAACGCCCTGGACCGCCACCTGGCCGCACCACCCGCCCCCGACCTGCCGCCCACCCCACCCGCGGAACCCGAGTACGACCTACCGCCCGAACCGCCCGCGGAACCCGACCACGACCTGCCGCCCGAACCGCCGGCCGACGACCTGCCCCCGGACCCTTTCGACCTGCCCGACCCCCCAGACCACGAGCCGGACCACGAGCCGGACCACGAGCCGGACCACGAACCTGTCGCCGAACCGGACTTCGAGCCACCGCTGCCCGACGAAGCCCCCGACGACGACGTCCTCCCCGACGAAGTCCCTGGCGAAGCCCGCGACGTCCTCCCCGACCACCCCGAAGACGACCCGGACGGCTGGGCCCGGGACGTCGACGTGCTCCTCGCCGAACGCGCCGCCGCGGCCGACCGCCGGGAACGCGTCGTCCTGCCCGAGCACCTCTCGGTCAGCCAGCTGGTCGAACTCGCGGCCGACCCGGACCTGCTCGCCCGCCGGCTGCGCCGTCCCCTGCCGTTCCCGCCCAACCCGCTGGCCCGCCGCGGCACGGCGTTCCACACCTGGCTGGAGCAGCGGTTCGGCGCGAGCCGCCTGTTCGACCTCGACGACCTGCCCGGCGCGGCCGACGAGGGCGCGGCGCCGGACAGCGACCTCACCCGCCTCCAGGAGGCGTTCCTGGCCAGCACGTGGGCCGACCGCGTGCCGCACGACGTCGAGGTGCCGTTCGAGGCGGAGATCGACGGCCTGTCCGTGCGCGGCCGGATGGACGCGGTGTTCGCCGACGACGACGGCGGCTGGACGGTGGTCGACTGGAAGACCGGCGCGGTGCCGGAGCCCGACCGCCTGCCCGCGCTGTCGGTGCAGCTCGCGGCCTACCGGCTGGCGTGGGCGGCGTTGACCGGGACGCCGGTGGAGAAGGTGCGGGCGGCGTTCCACTACGTCCGCCAGGACCACACGCTGCGCCCGGCCGACCTGCTGGACGCGGACGGCCTGCGCGCGCTGATCCGCTCGATCCCGGCCTAGGAGTTCACCCGCGCGTGCGCGGGCACTTCCTTCAACACCCGGTCGTAGAGCACTTCCAGCAGCCACCGCCCGAACAGCGACGGCCCGAACTCCGTCGACCGGTCCTCCGGCGGCACCAGCAGCTCGGCCGCGCCCGCCGAGTCGACCGCGACCACGCCGATGCCGTAGTAGTCCAGCTCGATCAGCGGCCACGACTGCTTGCCCAACGGCGCCGGGAGCACCACCGAGCAGGGCGCGAGGGTCATCAACGTGCCGCACGACTGCAACGCGCGGTCCACCGTGGACTCACCCACCAGCACACCGACCAGCTCGACGGCGGGCACGGGGAGCCGGTCGTGCGCCGCCGGCTCGAACCACGAGCGGAACCACGAGGGGTCGGCCTGCGGCGGCCAGCCGTTCGCGCTGCGCCACTCGTGCACGTCGGCACGAACCCGCACGACGGCTGACACCTGATGGCCCAGCACGGCGACGTCGGGCACGACGATGCCGCGCCAACCCAACGCCGTCGCGGCATGGTGGAGGAGCGGTTGCACTCGGGCATCCTAGGACTGGTTGCGGTTTCAATGACAGTCCCCCGGCAGCGCTGGGTGTCGAACCCGCTGCCGAGAGTGATCAGGGAGTTGAGCGCCCTACGCGCAAGGCCCACAGGATGAGCGGCACCTGCAACGGCAACCGGCCGTACGCGACGGCCCTCACCCTGGGTGACTTCGTGCGGTAGTCGTAGGCCATCTTGACGTTGGCCGGGAAGACCGCCGCGAAGAACCCGGCCGCCAGCTTCGCGCCCACGCCCCGCGTGCGCGGCACGGCGACCGCCGCCGCCAACGCCACCTCGACGGCCCCGGACAGGTACGTCCAGGTCCGCGGCTTGCCCGGCAACGCGCGCGGCACGATCGCGTCGTACGGCTTCGGCTTGGCGAAGTGCGTGACACCCGCGGCGCCGAGCAACCCGGCCAGCGCGAGCGCCGACCGGGAACGGGAACGAGTGGGTTCCATGCGACCACCCTGTCACGTCGTCCGGCGAACGGCGCTCCCAGGGTTCTTCCGGGGTTATCCTCCCGCACCGTGAGCGGTGATCCCGAAAATCCCGAACGGGCGGCCGTGGCCGCGTTCGCCGACGACTTCCTGGCCGACCTGCGCGAGTGGCTGGCCATCCCGTCGATCGGCGCCGACCCGGCGCACCACGGCGACGTGGCCGCCTCCGCGCACTGGCTGGCCGACGCGTTGCGCCGCGACGGGTGGTCCGACGTGCGGGTCTGGGACGAGGGCCCGGCACTGCCCGCCGTGTACGCCTGCCGGCCCGCGGCGGACCCCGACGCGCCGACCGTGCTGGTCTACGGCCATCACGACGTGCAACCGGTCGACCCGGTCGAGCAGTGGCACCACCCACCGTTCGAGGCGACGGTGATCGGCGAGGAGCTGTTCGGTCGGGGCGCCAGCGACGACAAGGGCCAGGTCGCGATGCACCTGCTCGGGATGCGGGCGCACCTGGCGGCGACGGGCGCGACGCAGCCCGCGGTGACCGTGAAGCTGTTCGTGGAGGGCGAGGAGGAGTCCGGCTCGCCGCACCTGACCCGGCTGCTCGACGACCACCGCGACGACCTCGCGTGCGACCTCGTGGTGTTCACCGACACGCCGCTGTACGCGCGTGACGCGCCGACCGTGTGCACTGGTCAGCGCGGGGTCTACGGGGCGGAGGTCGTGTTCACCGGCGGGACGTCCGACGTGCACTCCGGGCGGGCCGGCGGCAGCGTGCCGAACCCCGCCACCGCGATCGCGCGGCTCGTCGCGGCGTTGCACGACGAGGACGGGCGCGTGCGGTTGCCCGGCTTCTACGCCGACGTGACCGAGCCCACGGCGGCCGAACGTGCCGACTACGCGGCGCTGCCGTTCGACGAGACGGTGTGGCTGGCGAACGCCGGCGGCGCCCAAGGGCTGGCCGGTGAACCCGGTTGGTCGACCCTCGAACGGGTCTGGGTGCGGCCCACCGCGGAGGTCAACGGCATCCACGGCGGCTACACCGGGCCGGGGCTGAAGACGATCGTGCCCGCGCGGGCGTCGGTGAAGCTGTCGTTCCGGCTCGTGCCCGACCAGCGGCCGGAACGGGTCGCCGACGCGTTGCGCGAGTTCGTCACCCGGCACACCCCGGCCGGGCTGCACGCCGAGGTGATCCCGTCCGGTGACGGCGCGCCGCCCTACGCGGTGGACGTGTCCCACCCGGCCGTGGGAGCGGTGCGCGACGCCGTGCAGGCCGCGTTCGACCAGCCCGTGCGGTTCAGCCGGACGGGTGGCTCCGGTCCGGCGGCGCTGCTGCACGGGTGGCTCGGCGTGCCGGTGGTGTACCTCGGGGCGACGTTGCCGGATGATCGGATCCACGCGCCCAACGAGCGCGTCGTCGTGCCGCTGCTGCTCCGCGGCGCCGAGGCCGCCGCCCGGTTGTGGCGACTACTGCCGGAGAGGTTGTCATGATCCGCCGCACCAACCCGGGCGAACCGCTGGCCGACCGGCCCGGCCACTCGCTCGTCGGCGTGATCAGGATGCCGGACACGGTGCAGAGCCCGGTCCGCGCGATCCTGAAGCGGGTGATCGGCGCCCTCACCGCTCTCTTCGCGGCCGTGCTGATCGTCTACCTCGACCGCGACGGCTACCGTGACGTCAACAACGACGGACTGTCCTTCCTGGACGCGGTGTACTACGCGACGGTGTCGCTCTCCACCACCGGATACGGTGACATCGCCCCCGCCAGTTCGTCGGCGCGGCTGGTCAACGTCCTGGTGATCACCCCCTTGCGGGTGCTCTTCCTGATCGTCCTGGTCGGTACGACCCTCGAAGTGCTCACCGAGCGTTCGCGGCAGGCGCTGCGCATCCAGAAGTGGAGGACCAAGGTGCGGGACCACGTGGTCGTCATCGGGTACGGCACGAAGGGCCGGTCCGCCGTCAGCGCCCTGATGGGCGACGGCGCCGAGCCGGGCTCGATCGTCGTGGTCGACACCACCCAGGAGGCCCTGGACGCCGCGTCCTCGATCGGCCTCGTCACCGTCCACGGCTCCGGCACGAGCAACGACGTCCTGCGCGTGGCAGGGGTGCCCCGGGCACGTGCCGTGGTGGTCGCCGCGAACCGCGACGACACCGCCGTCCTGGTCACCCTCACCGCCCGCGAGCTGGCCCCGAAGGCCCAGATCGTCGCCTCGGTGCGGGAGCGCGAGAACGAACACCTGCTCCGCCAGTCCGGCGCGGACTCGGTGGTGGTCTCCAGCGAGACGGCGGGCCGGCTGCTGGGCATGGCCACCGCCACCCCGTCCGTGGTCGACATGGTGGAGGACCTGCTGACCCCCGACGCGGGCCTGGCCATCGCCGAACGCGACGTGGAGCCCTCGGAGATCGGCGGCTCGCCCCGCCACCTGCCGGACATAGTGCTGGGCGTGGTGCGCGACGGCACCCTGTACCGGGTGGACGCCCCGGAAGCCGACGCCGTAGAAGCCGGCGACCGCCTCCTCTACGTCAAGAAGGTCACCCCACCGAGGGACGCCTAGCCTCCGCCACCCCCACCCCTCACCCGGCGCTCTTACTCAGCCAACGGAATCCGCACCACAAACGCGGCCCCAACCGAACCGACCGCCCCGCGCCGCGCGCTGTCCTGCGGGCCGGTGGTGAGGCTGCTCGCCCCGGCTACCTCCGCGACCGGAGCGGGCCGTGCGGCGCCCGCATCCCACACGTCTGCGGCCTGCGGGCTGTCGACTCGGAGCGCGTCGCCGACCGGAGTCGGTCGCGCTGCGTCTCCACCACCGACCCCACCTCGCGCGTCGGCGGCCGGGTTGCGGTCGTTGGGCGCGTCGGAGATCCCGCCGTGGTGTTCGGCGCTCGCGGCTGGGTGGCCTCCGCGCGACCCGTCGGCACCGGCCCGGTCCACCTTGGGGCCCGCCCCGTGTTCCAAGGAACCTGCGCCCAAGGAACCTGCGGCCAGGGCATCGGCGGCCGGGGGATCGGCGGCCGGGGGATCGGCGGCCGGGGGATCGGCGGCCGGGGGATCGGCGGCCGGGGGATCGGCGGCCGGGACATCGGTGGTCATGGCGTGGGTGGCCGTGCGCGATCGCGTCGGGTCGCTGGGGCCGGCGGCGCGTGCGTCCGTGTTGTCTGTTGTGTCCGAGGCTGCGGAGGGCGGCTGTGTGGTCGTCGTCGGCGTCGATGGAGTCGGCGCAGCGGGCACACCTGGCACCACTGGCGCGGTCGGTGGGCTTGGCGGGCCGCCGGGGCTCAGGGCTGGGTTGCCCGCCGACGGTGGTGGGCTGTGGGTTTCGGCCTCGTGCGAGTCGTCGCCGGGGGTGGTGCACGACAGCTCGCCGCCGTGCGCGCGCACGACACCGCGGGCGATCGGCAGCCCGAGGCCCGATCCGCCGGAACGCTGGTCCCTCGCCTCGTCCAGCCGTACCAGCCGGTCGAAGATGCGTTCCCTCTCCTCCGGCGGCACGCCCGGACCGTTGTCGGACACGACCAACCGCGCGAAGCTGCCCACCCTGGACACGCGCAGCCGCACCCTGCCCGACGGGCCGGTGGCCTGGCGGGCGTTGTCGGCCAGGTTCGCCAACACCTGCGCCAACCGTTGCGGGTCGCCCGAGACGAACGCCGACTCGCCCTCCGCGGCGATGTCGAAGTCCGGCGCGAGCAACTGCGTCCGCCCCACCTCGGCCTCGGCCAACGCGAGCAGGTCGACCCGCTCCCGGTGCAGTTCGAGCCCGGCCTCGATGCGCGCCAACGCCAGCAGGTCGTCGACCAGCCGCCCGGCCCGCCGCGACTCGCGCACGAGCAGAAGGTTCAACCGCTCCCGCTCCTCGGCGCCGGCGGTCTGCATCAACGCCTCCGCGACCGCCTGCACGCCCGCGATGGGTGTCCTCAGCTCGTGCGCCGCGTCGGCCACGAACCGTTTCGTGCGCTCCTCCGATCCCTCCAACGAGTCCAGCATGTCGTCGAACGCGGCCGCCGTCCGACCGAGTTCGTTGTCCGCCCGCGACGGGTTGAGCCGGTACCCGCGGTTGCCGCGCGCGATCGACCGGGCCAGCGTGGTCATCGCGTCCAGCGGCGCCAACGCCCGCCGGACCACCAGGACCATCGCCCCGGCCGTCACGGCCAGCGCGCCGACCCCGGCCAGCAGCAACAACCGCCGCAGCCTGGTCTGCGCCGCCGTGATCACCGACGACTCGGCGTACACCGTGATCTTCGACCCGTCGATCAACTGCCGACTGACTTCGTTCGCCACCTCCTCGTCCGGCGCGTTCCCGAACACCGTCCCGTCCGGCATGACCAGCCGGACCTCCACGCCCCGGCCTTCCAGCCGGTCCACCAGTTCCGCCCCGCGCACCCGCTGCTTGACCAGCTGCTGCGCCACCCGCGCCTTCTCCAGCAGCGCGGTGTCGACGTCCCGCTTGGACTGCGCCGCGAACAGCGCGTCCACCAACAACACGACCCCGATCAGCACCACGCCGAGCAAGCCGATCGCGGACAAGGTGACCCGTCGGCGCAGGGAGACGGTCCGCAAGCTCACGCCTCGTCCGCCCTGAGCACGTAGCCCAGCCCTCGCACGGTGTGCAGCAACCGCGGCCCGTGCTCCTCCAACTTCCGGCGCAGCGCGCTGACGTGCACCTCGACCAGGTTGGGGTCGTAGTCCTCGTAACCCCACACCGCGGTGAGGATCTGCGTCTTGCCCACCACCCGCCCGCGCTGCGCGGCCAGGTACCGCAACAGGCGCAGTTCGGTGGCGGTCAGCTCGATCGACGCGTCGCCGCGCAGCACCACCGCCGACTCGGCGTCCACGACCAGATCGCCGATCTGCACGGTCGACGGCGTCCGCCCCAGCCGCCGCAGCACCGCGCTCACCCGGGCGACCAGCTCGGCCAGCACGAACGGCTTCACCACGTAGTCGTCCGCACCCCGGTCGAGCCCGCGCAGCCGGTCGGACACCCCGTCCCGGGCGGTCAACATCACCACCCCGGCCCCGCACGTCCGCCGGATGACCTCCAGAAGCATGAAGCCGTCCCGGCCGGGCAGCATCACGTCGAGCACCACCAGGTCCGGTCGGAACCGGACCAGGTCGCCCTCCAGGTCACGACCGTCCGGCCGGACCTGCACCTGGTAACCCGCGTCCCGCAAGGCGGAACTCACCGCGGCGCCGATCGCCTCCGCGTCCTCGATCACCAGCACCCTGGCAGCAGTCGACACCTCCATATTCTGCGTCGCGTCGCCCACCACGGCCGCAAGGCCGTGACGAGCCTGGACAAAATGACGGTCACTCGTCGGCACCCGGCCGGTTACCTGCGGTCGCTCGTTGCCGGGCGGTCAGCGGTCGACAGCGGAGGGCGATGTGCCGGAGGTCGGGGCCGGCCTCTCCGTGGGCGCGGATGGGAGAGACCGGCCGTCTGCGGATCCCGGTGCCACCTCGGGTCGTCGCCGGTGCGGCGACCAGTGCGGCTCGGGATGCGAATGGCTGATCCGATGTGGACACGGACACAGGCGATACGGGACAAGAGCAATAGGGCCAGGGACAACAGGGGACAGGACGGGGGCGGCTCAGGGGCGGCTGGGTCGGCCTCGTCGTGGCTGGGGTGGTGACCCGGGCGGGTGGCTCGTCTGCTGACGGGGTTGAGCGCGGCCCCGGCGGTCGTGCCACCCGTGGAGCGCGAGACCGAACGCCGGGTGCTGGGCGGTGACGCGGTCCCGTGGGCGGGCGCGGGCGGTGCCGGGCACGGCTGGCCGAGGCGTCAGGAGTTGCTCAGGTCGGCGCACGCACCCGGCACGGTGACCGTGTCGGTCGGCGGGTGCCCGACGGTGGCCGAGTTCGAGAGCTCCACCAGGACCCTGGACCTCTCCGGCGCGGCACCCGGGTCCAGGGATGCAGATCCCGTCGCGGTGCGCGGTGCGGCATCCGGCGAAGTGCTCGTGGTCGAACGGGTTCCGGAAGTTTCGTCGAGTGAGGCATGGCTCTAGTGTCGAACAACAGTTCGAGGGTGTGCAAGATCACGATCAGGTGATGTTTGAACGGGCGGCGGAGCCACCGGCCCCCACGACAACCGGCCTCCCCGTCTGCGACCATCCACGCTGTGGCGGTTCCGCGAAGCCCGGTCAGGTGGGCGCTGGTGCTGCTGGTCGTGGGCCTGGTGGCCGTCGCGGCAGCGGTCGCGTTGTGGTGGCCGCGCACGTCCG
Source organism: Actinosynnema sp. NPDC049800 (assembly GCF_040656635.1). Lineage (NCBI taxonomy): Bacteria > Bacillati > Actinomycetota > Actinomycetes > Pseudonocardiales > Pseudonocardiaceae > Actinosynnema > Actinosynnema sp. NPDC049800. The sequence goes on from NZ_JBFAMT010000005.1 coordinate 224,915, forward strand.
CCGAGGTCCAGCGGACCGCCGCCACCGTCGTCGCACCGGCCTCCTGCGGCGACGCGGAGGCCTACGACCGGGTCGAACTGACGATCGGTGACCGGACGCACACCGCCAAGCTCGACGGCTGCGGCCATCAGCAGGACGAGGTCGTCGAAGTCGTCGTCCCCGCCGACACCAGCGGCGAGTTCACCGTCCAGGCGGCCGCCAGCACGCCCGTCGGCATGCCGTTCGACGTCAGGCTGACCACGTTGCTGATGTGCCTGAGCGGCCTCGCCGGCGGCCTCTACGCCTACCTGCTGACCAGGCGTTCTCAGCCGACGGCCGCCGCCGGGGCCGCATAGGTGTTGCACGACGACGTCACGCCCGTCGTGTAGCCCTGCGACGCCCATTCGGACTGGTTGTCAGGGCTGCCGTGGGCGTTCTTCTCCGGCGGCTCCTCCACGGCGTACTGGAAGTCGTCCGCCGCCTCCTGCGCCAACCCGGACCCGATCGACCCGGACGCCGCCACCAGGAACATCCCGGCGAAGCAGTTGGCCTGCAGCTCGATCCGCCGCGACATCTCCAGCCCCGCCGGCGTCTCCTCGCCCGCGTCGACGATCTTGGTGTCCGCCGCGCGCAGCATCCCCGTCAACGCCTGCACGTGGTGCCCGTACTCGTGCGCCAACGTCGCCAGGTGCGACCCCGCGCGCTCGCCGCCGCCGTTGTCACGCAGCCGCCGCGTGGGCATGTAGATGGTCCTGTTGCGACCGCAGTAGTACGCGACCGCCTCGCTCTCCGCGGGCGCCGAGCCGCACGGCCCCTCGGTCAGGTCGGGCGACGTGTCCAGCGCGGGCGTGTCGAACGGCAGGTTCGCCTGCTCCAGCACCGGCCGCCACGCCTGGTCCAGGCACACCACACCGGCCTTGTAGTACGCCGACAGCTCCGCGTCCGACACCCCGAACCCCGGCAACGCGCACGTCACCGCGGGCAGCCGAACGGGCGCGGTGAGCAACGGGTGGTCGGCCAGCCGGTGCACGGCACGCGGCCGCGGGGCCTCCGTCTCCGTGGACTGCACGACCGTCACGCCCGGCGCGGCCACCGCACGGCCGTTGATCCGTCGGGACGTCTCGAGCTGCGTGATGCCGCCGAGGCCCAACACGCACAACACGATCAACGAGAACACGCCGATGAGGACGATCGGGTTGTTCTTGGGGGGCTCCTCGGGCGTGTGCACGGTCCTCCAGTCGGGTCAGCTGACGTCCGCCGCGCTCGCCACCCAAGTGTTGCACGCGCTCGTCTCGTTGTTTTTGAACCCGTGGTTGACCCACGCGGCGTTCCGCTCGGGCGCGCCGTGGTCCCGGTTGGGGTAGATCGGGTAGTCGCCCCGGTTACCCGCGTCCGTCAGCGCCACCGAGATGACGTCGGCGGGCACCGCGCCGTGCGACAGCGGCGCGAGCGTCATCCCGCCGAAGCACGTGGCCTGCAGCTCCTTGCGCCGGTTCAGGTCGAGGCCCTCGGGGGTGTCCCAGCCGCCCTTCTCGTACTGGGCCTGGCCGGACGCCCGCAGGATGCCGGAGAGCCACTGGACGTGGTGGCCGTACTCGTGCGCGAGCTGGCCCAGGTACTTGCCCGGGTGGTTGGGGTTCGCCGCACCCTGTTCGTTCGCGTAGTGGTTCGGCGTCCAGTAGATGGTGCCGTCGCAGTACATGGCCGTGCGGTCCGGGCCCATGGAGCCGCACGTGTTGGTGATCTGGGACGTCACCATGACCAGCTCTACCGGCTGGTAAGGCAGGTTCGCCCGCTCGAACGACGGCTTCCACATCGCCTCGATGCACGGCAGCGACGCCCTGAGGAAGCGGTCCTGGCCGGCGGGCGAGTAGTCCATCGCCGGCAGGGGGCAGCCGCCGATGTTGAACGCGCCGAGGCCCGCCGCGTGGATCGGGTTGTCACCCAGCGCGATGACGGCTTTCGGGCCGGCCTTCGGCGTGCTGGTCGACGTGGTCCGCTTGCTGCTCGAGGTCGTGGACGTCGTCGTCGTGGTCGTCGTGGTGGTGGTGGGTTCGGGCGTGTACGTGTAGCTGTCGTACCCGGCGTTGGCCGAGTCGCTCGTCTTCTTGGAGCCGCTGTTCGCAGCCACGAGGCCGATCGTGGCCACGCCCAGCACGAGGAAGCCGACGACCAGCGCGGCCACCAGGGGGCCCTTGCTCTTCTGCCGCGGCAGCGGCGGGTACGGCATCGGGGCCGGGCCCCAGCCCTGGGGCGGTCCGGGCGGCGGGCCCCAGTTGACCGGCGGCGGCTGCGGCGGGGCCATGGGCGGCATCTGCCGCGGGGTCATCGGCGGCGGCATGGCGGGCGCCTGCCCGGGCCAGGACGGCGGTGGCGGCGGCTGCTGGGCGGGCCACTGCTGGGGCTGTTGTGGGTGGAGCGGGGCGGGCATCGGCGGCGGCCCAACCGGTCGTGGCGGCGGCCAGCCACCCGGCGGCGGTGGTTGCGTCATCGCTGGTGGTCCCCCATATCGCGGATGCCCGAATCAGCACAAGAGCTTAGGGGAACTCCGCTATTCTCCGCGGCCGTGTTGAAAAACTGGGGAGCGGCGGCCATCTGCGCGGTCGCGCTGTGCGCGGGCGTGGGCACGGCGACGGCGCAGCCGAGCGACACGGCCGGACTGCCCGGGACGGTCGGCGCGGACGTGCGGCTCAAACTGGAGCGCGACGGCAGGCTGACCGTGACCGAGGTGGTCACCGTTCCCGAGGGCAGGACCGCGACGCGGGTCGTCCCGCTGCGCGTGCCGGTCTCCGCGGATCGCGAACGGGTGTTCCAGGTCGGCGACGCGGCGGTGGACGGCAACGGCACGGCCACGGCATCCGACGACGAGCTCACGATCGCACTCCAAGCGGGCACGTCCACCGTCAAGTACTCCGTGGTCGGCGCCGTCGCCAAGATCGGCGACACGCTGGAGCTGCGCTGGCAGCCCGCGAGCGGCTGGGACACCCCGCTCGACTCGGTGAAGGCCTCCGTGATCACGCCGGACGCGCCGCGGTCGGTGAACTGCCTGGCCGGCGAGCCGGGCACGTCCAAGCCGTGCACCAGCGCGGACCTGGGCGACGGGCGCGGCGTGCGGGTGACCGAGATCGGCCTGGCCGCCGGCGAGCGGGTCGACGTGACGGTCGGGTTGGAGGAGGGCGCGGCTCCCGCCAACGCGCGCGTGGAGGAGTCGTCCGGGCTGGCGGCGGCGTTCGCGTTGACCCCCCTCACCGGCGCCGGGCTCGGTGGGCTCGTCGTGCTGCTGCTGGGCGGCGGGTTGTTGTTGTGGTACCTCCGCGGCCGTGACGCGCGGGCGCTGGCCGGTGAGGTCGGGCCGGTGAACGTGCTGGTCAGCGACGGTTCCGGGCGGGTGGCGTTCGCCTCGCCGGACGGCGTGCTGCCCGGCCAGGTGGGGACCGTGGTGGACGAGCACGTGGATGTGGTCGACGTGACCGCGACGATCGTGGACCTCGCGGTGCGCAACTACGTCTGGATCGAAGAGGTCGACGGGCACGACTGGCGGTTCGTGCGGCGCAACCCGGCCGACCCGGCGCTGTCGGCGTACGAACGCGCGGTGTACGAGGCGTTGTTGCCCGACGGTGTGGACGCGGTGTCGCTGTCGGAGCTGCGCGGCAGGCGGATCGACCTGTCTCGCGTGCGGGACGCGCTGTACGCGGACGTGGTGGCGAAGAACTGGTTCGCGCGCAGACCGGACGCGGAGCGCAACCTGTGGTGGTGGGCCGGTGTCGGGGTCGCGGTGCTGGGCGCGGTGCTGACGGTGGTGTTGGCGCTGGTCGGCGGGGCGGCGTTGTTCGGGCTGGTGGTCGTGGTCGCGGGGGTGGCGTTGGCGGTGGGCGCGCGCACCATGCCCGCGCGGACCAAGCGCGGCAGCGTGTTGTTGGAGCACGTGCGCGGGTTGCGCGGGTACCTGCACACGGCGACGCCTCAGGACATCCCGGAGTCCGATCGGGAGATGGTGTTCTCGCGGTCGTTGCCGTACGCGGTGGTGCTGGGGGAGACCGAGCGGTGGCTGGCCACGTTCGCCGGCACGCGGCCGGGGCTGTACTGGTTCGGCGAGGCGGAGCAGGGCGGTGACCTGCGGCGGTTCGCGCAGCGGTTCCCGACGTTCCTGGGCGCGGTGGACGGCGTGCTGGCGCAGGCGGGTCACCTGCGGTCGCTGCGGGGCTGACGTTCACCCGAAAGTGATCTTGCACATCTCGAACACAGGTTCGACACTGGAGTCATCCCCGAACCAGACCCGCGGGCGGCGGGCGAAGGTCCACGGGGGTCGAGGCCGCGGCCGACCCGGTGTCCACACGCGCCGGCTCCACCGGGTGGGCGGCCTGCTGAGACAGGTGGTGGTCCGGACCGGCGCGGGCGCGTGCCCGGCTCCGGATCGTCGGTCGAGTCGCTGGTGAGCCGGTCGGAACCCGGTCGGTTCGCGCTGGGCGTAGCGGGATGCTTCGGTGGGTGGGCGACCATCGAGCCCGGCGGTGGTGTGAACCCGTAGGCTGCGTTCATGGCGCTACCCGAACTGCACAGGTTCACGCTTCCCAACGGTCTGCGGGTGGTGCTCGCACCCGACCGCAGCGCCCCGGTCGTCGGGGTGAGCGTGCACTACGACGTGGGTTTCCGCTCCGAGCCCGAGGGGCGGACGGGGTTCGCCCACCTCTTCGAGCACCTCATGTTCCAGGGCAGCGAGAGCCTGGAGAAGCTGGCCCACTTCCGGCACGTGCAGTCCTCGGGCGGCACGTTCAACGGGTCGACCCACCCCGACTACACCGACTACTACGAAGTGCTGCCGTCGGCGGCGCTGGAGCGGGCTCTGTTCCTCGAGGCGGACCGCATGCGGGCGCCGAAGATCACCGAGGAGAACCTGCGCAACCAGATCGACGTCGTGAAGGAGGAGATCAGGCTCAACGTGCTCAACCGACCGTACGGCGGGTTCCCCTGGATCCTCCTGCCGCCGGTCCTGTTCCAGACCTTCCCCAACGCGCACAACGGCTACGGCGACTTCACCGATCTCGAGAACGCCACCGTGGACGATTGCGCCGCGTTCTTCGACACCTACTACGCGCCGGGCAACGCCGTGCTGACGGTGGCGGGCGACTTCGACCCCGAGGGGGCGAAGGCGCTCGTCGAGAAGCACTTCGGTGACGTGCCCGCCCGTCCGGTGCCGGCCCGGCCGTCGTTCGCCGAGGCCGCGCCGAAGGGCGAGCTGCGGGCCGAGCACACCGACAAGCACGCGCCGATGCCCGCCATCGCCGTGGGCTACCGCATCCCGGACCCGGTGAACGAGGTCGACGGCTACCTCGCGTACCTGGTCCTGGCCGGTGTGCTCACCGACGGCGACGGGTCGCGGCTGCAGCAGCGGCTGGTGCACCGCGACGCGATCGTGGTCGACGTCGGCGCCGGGTGCGGTCTGTTCGGGCCGCTGGAGGCGCGCGACCCCGACACGTTCAGCATCACCGCGATCCACCCGGCGGAGGTCACCTCCGAGCAGGTGCTCGCGGCGGTGGACGAGGAGCTGCTGCGGTTGGCCGAGGAAGGGCCGACGGAGCAGGAGCTGGCGAAGGTCACCGCCCGCTGGGTGTCGACCATGCACCGCGAGCACGACCGGCTCACCAGCCGGACCCTGGGGCTCGGGTCGGCCGAGCTGCTGTTCGGGCGGGCGGAGCTGCTGTACGAGCTGCCGGAGAAGCTGGCCGGCATCACCACCGACGAGGTCGCCGCGGCGGCCAAGGCGTTGCGGCCCGACTCGCGCGCCGTCCTGATCCTCAACCCCGCCGACGGAGGTACCGAGTGAGCGCCCCGACCAAGCACCGCAGCGCCGACGAGATCGGTCGTACGGAGCTAGGGCCTCGCCCGTTCCCGGAGCTGGGCGAGCAGCGGGCGGCGGCGGACCTGGACACGGTCGACACCACGCTGGCCAACGGCCTGCGGGTGCTGGCCGTGCGCCGGGACTCGGTGCCGCTGGTGGAGGTGCGGCTGCGGATCCCGTTCGGCGACCCGGCGGCGAGCAGCGTCGGCTCGACGCACGCGGCCCGGGCCGAGGTGCTGGCGAACACGATCCTGACCGGCACCGCCACCCGCAGCCGGGTGGACGTGGACACCGAGCTGGCCCTGGTCGGCGGCGAGCTGGACGCGGTGGTCGACCCGGAGCGGCTGGCGTTCTCGGGCAACGCGCTGGTGTCCGGTTTCGAGACCGTGCTGGACGTGCTGCGGGACGTGCTGACCGGCGCGACCTACCCGGCCGACGAGGTCGAGCGGGAACGCGCGCGGTTGGTGGAGCGGATCCGGTTGGCGCGGTCGCAGCCGAACGTGATCGCGCGGGAGGCGTTGCAGCGCCACCTGTACGGCGACCACCCGTTCGCCAAGGAGATGCCCGAGGCGGACGAGGTCGAGGCGGTGACGCGGGACGACGTGCTGGCGCTGCACTCGTCGGCCGTGCTGCCGCGCGGTTCGGTGATCGTCGTGGTGGGCGACGTGGCGCCCGACGCGGCGGTGCGCGCGGTCGAGGGCGCGCTGGGCGGGTGGACCGGCGAGGGCACCGCGGTGTCGTTGTCGCCGCTGCCGCCCGTGCGGGGTGGTGACGTGCTGTTCGTGCACCGTCCCGGCGCCGTGCAGTCCCAGATCCGGCTCGCCGGGCGCGGGCTGGAGCGCACCGACGACCGGTACCCGGCGTTGCAGCTGGCGAACCTGGTGTTCGGCGGGTTCTTCTCGTCCCGGCTGGTGGAGAACATCCGCGAGGACAAGGGCTACACCTACAGCGCGCGGTCGCACCCGGAGTTCACGCCGGGCGGCGCGACGCTGCTGGTGGACGCCGACACCGCGAGCGAGGTGACCGCGGCGGCGCTGCTCGAGACCCGGTACGAACTGGGCCGGCTCGGTCTGGTGCCGCCGACGGAGTCCGAGGTGGACACCGCGCGCCGGTACGCGATCGGGTCGCTGCTGACCGCGACGTCGTCGCAGGGCGGGCTGGCGTCGTTCCTGGTGAACCTCGCCGGGCTCGGGCTGGACGTCGAGTGGTTCACCGGGCACCCCGGCCGGCTGGCGGCGGTCACCGTGGAGCAGGTCACCGAGGTGGCGTTGGAGTTCTTCGCGCCGACGTCGTTCACCGGCGTGCTGGTGGGTGACGCGGACACGTTGACCCCGCAGCTGCGGGCGTTGGGCGGCGTGACCCTGCCGTGAGCTTCGAGTTGGTGGAACTGCCCGCCCTGTCGCGGTTCACGGTGGATCGGCGCGAGCCGTTGCGCGGCGACGCGGAGCAGCTCGCGCTGCTGTGGCCGAAGGCGCGCGTCCTCACCGTGGACGCGCACGGCCGCACGTTGGTGGCCGACCAGGCCTCGCGCCTGGTCGACCGCCCCGCCACCGAGTTCGGCGACGGTCCGCCGGACACGGCGGTGCTGCTCGGCGAGCAGGACGGCGTGGCGTACTGGGCGGTTCCGCTGACCGAGGACGAGACGGACGTCCGCGCGCCCTCCGGCCGGGCGTGGGTCCGGCCGGAGCTCACGGACGAGCCGCAGTGGCTCGACCTGCGGGCGTGCGGCGCGTTGTTGGACGACACCGGCGCGGGCCTGTTCACGTCGGCGGTGGCGTTGTTCCACTGGCACCGGTCGGCGAAGTTCTGCGCGGTGTGCGGCGGGACGACCGAGTCGATCAAGGCCGGCTGGGCTCGGGTCTGCGAGCAGTGCGGGCGCGAGGAGTACCCGCGCACGGACGCGGCCGTGATCTGCCTGGTGCACGACGGCGCGGACCAGGTGCTGCTCGCCCGTGGCGAGGGTTGGCCCGAGGGTCGGTACTCGGTGCTGGCCGGGTTCGTCGAGGCGGGCGAGTCGCTGGAGGCGTGCGTGGCGCGGGAGATCGAGGAGGAGGTCGGCGTCGAGGTCGTCGGCATCCGCTACCTCGGCAGCCAGCCGTGGCCGTTCCCGCGGTCGTTGATGGTGGGGTTCGAGGCGGTGGCCGACCCGACCGAGCCGCTGCGGCTCGCGGACGGTGAGATCGCACAGGCCCGGTGGGTGAGCCGGGCCGACGTGCGGCAGGCGCTCGCCGAGCCGGGCAGCGTGCCCGACCTGCTGCTCGCGCCGGGCGCCTCCATCGCCTACCGGATGATCCAGTCCTGGGTGGCGGCCGGCTGACCCGGTCCCACCCCACCGCCACGCCGCCCGCCGGTCAGCCCGGCAAGCGCAGGTCAGGCAGATAGGCGCAGGCCAGGCAGGCAAGCGCAGGCCAGGCAGGCAAGCGCGGGTCAGGCGGGCGCGGGTCCGGCTGGCACCTGTTGGGCTGGCGTAGTCGGGCGAGCGGCAGAGGGCGGCTGGCGGGCGGGCGCAGGGCGGGCCGGTGGAGGTTGGGCCCGCGCAGGGTGGCCGGCGCGGGTCGGGCGGTTCGGTGCAGGTCGGTGGGTCAGGCGGGCTGGAGCAGGGCGGGCCAGGGCAGTAGGCGCACGAAGTCCGCGTACCGGGTCCAGGTGATCTCCGGCAGCTCGGCGTGCAGTCGGCGCAGGTCGATGTCGGTGCCCACCTCGGTGAAGTAGCCGAACATCGCCGCGAGGTCCGCGGAGTACCGGGCCACCACCTCCAACGGCGGGCAGTGGTGGTGGATCGGGTGGCCGGTGGCCCTGGTCAGGGCCTCCGCCATGTCCGCCGGGGTGAGGGCCTCGCCGGCCAGGTCCAGGCGCCTGCCCGCGAACCGGTCGGGTTGCTCCAAGGCCAGCACGGCGACGGCGGCGATGTCCCGGACGGCGACCAGGTGCAGCGGGCGGTCGGAGGGCATGGGCAGGTAGAACGTGCCCTCGCGCAGGCCGCGCAACGTCCACTCGCCGAACTTGTCGTCGATGAACGCCGCCGGCCCGAGGGTCGTCCACCGCGGTCCGGCGGTGACCAGGTGCTCCTCGATGCGCTGCTTGCTGTCGAAGTGCGGGATGCCGGTGCGGCGGTCGGCGTTGGACGCCGAGGTGAACACGATGTGCTCCACGTCCCGCGCCGCGTCGACCACCGCGATGCCGTGACGGGTCTCGCCGCCCGGGTCGCTGCCGAACGGCGTCGTCACGACGAAGACCGCGCGGACGCCGCGCAGGGCCGCGCGAAGAGACGCGGGATCGTCGAAGTCACCGTGCGCGAGTTCGGCGCCGAGTCGGCGAAGTCCTTGCGCCGCAACGCTGTGCGGTGCGCGGGTGAGGGCGCGGACGCGGTGGCCGCGGGCCAGGAGAGCGCGGGTCACGGCTCCGCCCTGGGCCCCGGTCGCACCGGTGACGAGTGTGAGTTCCATGAGCAAAGGTTGACTCTGAAAGTGTTCGCCGGTCAAGCGAGTTTGCTAGAGTGCGACCGTGAGCCGACGCGAGCCGAGCGACGCCCTGCTGGCGTGGCTGTACGTCGAGCAGGGCGTGGACGCCGTGCGGGTCGCCGTGGAACGGCGGATCGAGGCCGTCGCCGGGTGCTCGCTGCTGGAGCACGAGGCGCTGTACCGGATCCACATGAACGGCCGGCTGCTCATGTCCGAGCTGTCCGACCTGCTCGCGGTCAGCCCGAGCGGCGTCACGCGACTGGTCGAACGGCTGGTGCGGCGCGGTTGGGTCGTGCGCGAGCAGCCGCCGGACAACCGCCGGGTCGTCCACGCCGTGCTGACCGACGCCGGGCGGCAGGTGCTGGCGGCCACGAGCGCCCCCGCGTACCGGGACGCGGTCGCCGAGGAATTCGCCGCGCCGCTGAGTGACCGAGACCTCGCCGATCTTCAGCGCATCGGGCGGAAACTGCTGGAAGCGCACGGCAAATGGGACGCCAAGCGGTTCGCGACCGACTAACGTCGGGACGTCTGCGCGCCCGTGTGGCGGCCGTGGTCCAACTCGCCCGATGGGGGTCGCCGTGCACCGCAAGCTGACCGTGCGCGACCTGCGTGCCGGCAACCGGGCGCGGGTGTTGCGCGCGCTGTACTTCGACCAACCGCGCAGCCGGCAGGAACTCGCGGGCGCCACCGGGCTCAGCCAGGCGTCGGTCAGCAACGTCGTCGCCGAGCTCATGACCGACGGCGTCGTGGTGGAGGCCGGGCAGGTCGACTCGGACGGCGGGCGACCTCGCGTGCTGCTGCGCGTCGACCCGGCGCACGCGGCGGTGGTGGGTGTCGACGTCGGCGAGACGCACGTGCTGGTCGAGGTGTTCGACCTGACGCTGCAACGGCTGGCGGAGGCGACGTTCCCGATGGAGCCGGACGTCCACTCGGTCGACGACGTGGCGCGGCGGGTCCTCGAAGGGCTCGACCGGTGCCTCGCCGTCAGCGGGGTCGGCGACGTGCTCGGCGTCGGCATCGGCGTGCCGGGGCAGGTCGAGCACGGGCTGGTGTACGCGCAGACCGTCGGCTGGCGGGGCGTCGCGCTGGAACAGCTGCTGCGGACCGGGACCGACCTGCCGTTGTTCCTGGACAACGGCGCGAACACGTTGGGGCAGGCGGAGGTCTGGTTCGGCGCGGGCCGCGGCACGGGTGACGCGGTGGTCGCGTTGATCGGGTCGGGCGTCGGCGCGAGCGTCATCACCGGCGGCGTGCTGTACCGCGGTTCGTCGGGCGGCGCGGGGGAGTGGGGCCACACCACGGTCGCGCTGGACGGCCGCCCGTGCCGCTGCGGCGCGCACGGGTGCCTGGAGGCGTACATCGGCGCGTCGGCCGTGGTGCAGCGGTACCGCGCGGTGAAGGCGGACGTGCCCGCCGAGCAGGAGGCGGCGTTGGCGGCGCTGGTCGCGGACGGTTCGCGGGCGGCGCGCGACGTCCTCGCCGAGACCGCCCGGTACGCGGGCCTCGGCATCGCCAACCTGATCAACCTGTTCAACCCGTCCCAGGTGATCGTCGGCGGCTGGGCCGGGCTCCTGCTCGGCGAGCGGATCCTGGACGACGTCCGCGCCCAGGCCTCCCGCCACGCCCTGCGCCGACCGTTCGAGCAGGCGTCGATCACCCTGTGCGAACTGGGCCCGGAGTCGGTCGCGCTCGGCGCGGCGACGCTGCCGGTGGCCCAGTTCCTGGCCGCGGGTGGTGTGCGCCGCCGCACCCCCAGTCACGTGGTCTGACGACGGCGCTCGCACCGGTCAGGCGGCGTGCTGGTACGCCGGGTACGTGAGGTAACCCGCGTCGCCGCCCTGGTAGTACGTGTCGACGTCGACGGGCGCGATCGGCAGGTTGGCGCGGAGCCGTTCCACCAGGTCGGGGTTGGCGATGAAGGCGCGGCCGAAGCTGATCAGCTCCGCGCCCAGGCCGAGCCAGTGGTCGGCGGCGGCCCGGTCGGCCTGCTTCGGGCCCATCGGGACCACCGGGTTCATGATCAGGGTGCCCGGCCACGCGCGGCGCAGCCCGATCAGCACCTCCTCGTCGGCGGTCGCCTCCAGGTGCACGTAGGCGAGGTCGAAGCGGGCGAGCTCGGCGAGCAGGGCCGCGTACAGCTCCGGCACCTCGGTCTCTTCGACGCCCCAGAACGTGGCCCCGGGCGAGAGCCTGATCGCGGTGCGCTCCGCGCCGACGGCGTCCACCGTGGCCTCGACCGCCTCGACGGCGAACCGGATGCGGTGGGTGATCGGGCCGCCGTAGCGGTCGGTGCGCAGGTTGGCGTTGGACGACAGGAACTGCGAGATCAGGTAGCCGTTCGCGCCGTGCAGCTCGACGCCGTCGAACCCGGCGTCGACGGCGCGCCGCGCGGCCTCGGCGTACGAACGGGCGTGCTCGGGCACCTCGGCGGTCTCCAGGGCGCGGGGCACCGGCGCGGGTTGTGGCCCGTTCGGGGTGAACACGTCGCCCACGGCGGCGACGGCGGACGGTCCGACCGGCTGGAAACCGGTGGTATCGGGGTGCGAGACCCGGCCGCCGTGCATGAGCTGGGCGAAGATGCGTCCGCCGTTGACGTGCACGGCGTCGGTGACGGGCCGCCAGGCGGCCACCTGCTCGTCGGTGTGCAGGCCCGGCGTGCCCGGGTTGGACTGCCCGATCAGGCTGGGCTGCACGCCCTCGGAGACGATCAACCCGGCTGTGGCGCGCTGGGCGTAGTAGGTCGCCATGGACGGGGTCGCGAGACCGCCGGCCGCGGCCCGGACCCGGGTCATCGGCGCCATCACGACCCGGTTGGGCAGGTCCAGACCGCCGAGGCGGTAGCGGTCGAACAGCGTGGTCATGCCGGAACTCCTTCGTACTGGTCGAGGGCCGCGACGGGCCCGACCGGTACGCTAAAACCTGACATCAACGTGAGAGGCAAGTCGTGCGGCCGGTGTCACAGTCGGGAGGGTCGGATGCGGATCGGTGATCTCGCGGCGCGGGCCGGGGTCAGTGTCCGTTCGCTGCGGTACTACGAGGAGCAGGGACTGCTCAGCAGCACGCGCAGCGCGGGCGGGCAGCGGCAGTACACGGAGGCCGACGTCGAGCGGGTCGCCTTCGTCCAGCGCCTGTACGCGGCCGGGCTGTCCAGCCGCACGATCATCGAGCTGCTGCCGTGCGTCGACTCGCCCAGCGACGAGAACTCCGACGCCGCGATGGAGCGCATGGCCGACGAACGCGACCGGCTCTCCGCGCACATCGACGAGCTCCTGCGCACCCGTGACGCGCTCGACGCCCTGATGGCCGCGGCCCAGGCCTACCGCGACGCCCGTCGGGTCCCCGCCTGACGTCCTAGGGGTCGACCCGGTCGAGCGCCGCGCCGTCCCACGTGGTCTGCGTGCACGCCACGCCGCGCCCGTTCTTGGGGCGCAGCACGTCGTAGATGTGCATGCGCGGGATCTTGTCGGACACGCCCCAGCCGCTGGGCCAGGTGATCACCCAGTCCATGTCGAGGTCGACGAGCAGGCCGAGCATGCGTGCGATCGTCGGGTCGTCGAGCCGCTCGAACGCCTCGTCCAGCAGCACCAGCCGCAACGGCGAGAACTCGCCGCTCACCGCGTCGTAGAACGACGCCGCCGCGGCGAACAGCGTCACGTACGAGATGAGCCGCGTCTCGCCGGACGACAGCTGCCGCAGCCTGCGTTCCCGCGGGTTGCCGTCCGGGCCGGTGTCGGCGACCGTGACGGTGAACTGGTGCCACGTCCGGTAGTCCAGGGCGCGGGACAGGATCTCGGCGTAGTTGCCGGTGTGCGCGTCGCGTTCGGCCTCGATGCGTTCGGTGAACACGCGGCGCAGCGTGGCGTCCTGCTCGGGATCGCGTTCCGCGTAGGGGAGGCGGACCAGCGCCAACGCGTCGCGCGTCTCCTCCTCCAGCGCCGACGACGGCTTCCACGCCAGCTTCACGTGCACGCCCTGGCTGGAGCGGGCCTTGCCGAGCACCTCGTTCATCCGCTTGCACAGGTCCTCGGCGACGGCGATCTGCCCGCGCAGCCACTCGGCCAGGTCGCGGATCAGGTAGTCGGCGAAGATGTTCTGGTACTGCTCGTCGAGGAAACCGCGCTGTTCGGCCAGTTTCGCGGTCACCTGCCGGGCGGCGACGGCGACCGGGCGGGCGCCCTCCTCGCCGGTGACGGTGACGGTGAGCAGGCCGACGTGCTGCTCGGCGGCGATGTCGTGGCTGCCGGCCAGCGACGTCTGGAGCGCCTGGAGCTTGGTGATCACCGTGGCCTCGCCCGCGCCGCGCCGGTCGGACGCCGCCAGGGCCGTGCGGACCGACGTGACGTCGTCCGGGGTGTCGGGCAGTGCGGCGACGAGGATGCCGGGCGCCTGCACGGTGGCCTTGAAGTGCTCGGTCGCGCGGGTCAGGGCGTCGCGGGCGGTGGCGAGCTGTTCGGCCGACGTTTCCAGTTGGGCGTTCAGCTTCGCGGCCTGCTCGCGTGCCGACGTGACTTGTTCGCGCACGCTCTTGAGCTCGTCGCGCATCTCGCGCCGTGAACGCTCCAAAGTGGACAGTTGGTCCGCGATTTCCCTTGCCTCGGCGCCGATCGCGTCGGTCAGCTCGGCCAACGTGGACGCCTGCGACGCGTAGTCGACGCACCGCGCCTCCGCGTCCGCCTCCGCCGCGGCCCGATCGTCGACGGCCGCGTGGTACCGGTGCGCCGCGTCGGTCAGGTCGGCCACCGTGCCGCGGCACTGGCGGCGCAGGACGTCGCCCAACCGGTCGGCCGTGCGCTGCGCCTCGGCCGCCGCCTGCTGGGCCTGGTGCAGGCCGTCGGTGGTGGCGGGCAGGCCCGCGTCGCCGGCCTGGCGCACGACTTCGGCGGCGGCGGCTTCGCCACGCGCCTGGGCGGTGGCGAGCTCGTCGCGCAGCTCCTCCGCGCGGCGGGCGGCGCGGTCGGCGGATTCCTGGGCGGCCTGGAGGCGGCCGTGGCGGGCGACCAGCTCGCGGTCGGCCGGGAAGCGGTCGAGGTGGGCCTCCCACTGCTCGACCAGGCCGTGCGCGGCGGCCAGGTCGGCTTCCGCCACGCCGAGATCGGCGCGCAGGGTGGCCAGCTCGTCCTCGAGTTCCGCGATCCGGCGCTGGCGGGCGGCTTCGCGGGCGCCCGCGCCGATGAACTCCGCCGCGTCCTTGTGCCACGCGCCGGTCAGCACGCCCGCCTGCCAGCGGCCGTCCGGGGACACCGCGAACGCGGCGCCGGCCGGGGCCAGGGTCCGCAGGGACACCGAGGCGAGCAGCTCCGCCACCACCGCGGCCGGGACCGGTGAGGCCGGTTCGACGGCCGGGATCAGCACCGTGGCCAGGGACGGGCCGTCGACCGGGGTGCCGGGGACGGCCAGCACGTCCGGTGCGGGTGCGGGTGCGGCCGGGGTGGCGGTGGGGTCTGCGGCAGGTGCGGTGGGTGCGGGGTCGGTCGGGGCGGCGGTCGCGTCGGGTTCGGCTGCGGGCTGGGGTGCGAGGTGGGCGGTGGCTGCGGGGTGGGTCGGGTTGGTGAGGTGGGTCGGGTTGGTGAGGTGGGCCGAGGCGGTGGGGTGGGCCGGGTCGGGGAGGTCGGCCGGGTCGGGGAGGTCGGCTGGGTCGGGGAGGTCGGCTGGGGTGGTGGGGGCGGCTGGGTCGGGGCGGTCGGGGGTGGTTTCGGCGGGTCCGCTGGTTTTCAACCGAGTGGTGGTAACAGTGTTTCCGTACATGTTCGGGGCAGGTTCACCCGTTTGTGTTACCCAGGCGTCCAGGAGGCCGGACGCTTCCAGGGCTGCTTCCAGGCCCGCTCGGGAGCGGTCGTCGATGGTGGGGTGGAAGTCGACCAGGCGGTAGAAGGGGGCGCCGGTGGTCTGGTCCCGGTCGGACGCGGTGAAGCGGCCTCGGGTTGGGGTTTGGGCCGTTCCGGAACGCAGGCGCGACAGTTCGGCGTCCCGGCCGTTGATCGACGTGACCAGGTCGGCCCGGCGTCCGGCGGACCGGTGCGCGTCGTCCCTGGCGGCGGTGACCAGGGGACCCACCCACTCGCGGGCGGTGGTGGTCAGGGTGCGGGCGGTGGCCGGGTCGACGGAGGTCGGCAGTGGGAGGGGTGAGTCCGGGTGGCAGGTGGCCAGGGGGCCGGAGGTGCGCCACGACTCGACGTCGGCCAACCACCCCTGGGCGACCTCGGCCAGTTCCTGCGCCTCCTGGTTGCGCAACGCCGCCGCCTCGGTCGCCGCGTGCTGCGCGTCCCGCGCCGTCTGCCGCAGCGCCTCCACCTTCCGCTGCGCCGCATCCAGCTCGGCCGCCCGCGCCGCCAGCGCCAACGCCAGCGCACCGCGCTGCCGCGCCGCCGAAGCGATCTCCGACGTCCGCGCCGCCACCTCCGCCAACGTCCCCTCGTCGACGGACGCCGAAGGCGGCACGCGGCGTTCGATCGGCAGCGGCTCGGCTTCCGGGTCCGGCTTGGCTCGCACCGACTCCGTGCGCACGACCGCGTCCGAACTCGACACCCGCGGCACGTCCGGCACGGTGTCCGCGGGGAGACCGGCCACGCGCAGGTGGTGGCGCAGCGGCTCGACCAGCTCCTGAGCCGAACCCAGGTCCTCGGCCAACCGCCGCAGCAGCCGCAGCACGCCGTCGACCGCGCCGTCCTCCTGCACCCGCTGCTTGTTCGCCATGTCCAGCGCCGCCACCGCCGACGAACGCTTCTCCGCCACCAGCTTCTCGCGCGTCTGCAAGTCCTGGAGGTCGCGGAACGCCGGCAGCTCCTTCAGCGCGCCGATGGTCTCCTCGGCCTGCTGCTCACCGGCCTCCAACGACGCCACCGAGTGCTCCGCCGCCGCACGCGCCGCCAGCGCCTCCTCCAACGACGCCGCCAGCCGGGCCGACGCGCGCTCCAGCTTCCGCACCCCGTCCTCGGCGCCGCCCAACCGCTCCGCCGCCGCGCGCAGCCCGCCGAACGCGTAGTCCGAGTAGGTCTTCAAGAACGTGCCCAGCGCCGCGTCCGCCGACGACAGCCGCGTGATGTTCTCCCGGATCGACTCCAGGTCGTCGAACGACGTCGCCAGCTGCTCGACCATCGCCTGGTCCAGCGGCGGCAGCGCGTCGGACAGGATCTGCTCCAGCTGCCCTTCCAGCACCTTCAACCCGACGTCCGGGTTGCGCAGCGTCCGCTGCAGGTGCAGCAGGTCGCCGTACCGGGGCGCGGGCACGCCGTACACGGTCTCGGCCACGCGCGCCCGGAACGCCGCCTCCTCCAGCACGCAGTCCGCGCCGATCAGGTCGCGCAACTGCGCCGGTCCCAGCGGCGTGCGGTCCGCGCCGACCAACGTCAGCCCGTGACCCACCCGCGACGAGGTGATGAACCGCCACGAGTCGGTGATCGCCTGCGAGGTCTTGGACGCCTTCACGCCCAGCCCGCAGGTCAGGTACTCCCCGGCACCGCGCGTCAGCTCGACCCACGCGTACCCGATCCGGTTCGGCCCGCCGTCGTAATCATCGAGCATGAGCCGCCGCAGCGACACCGTGTCGAAGCCCTTGGAGCCGACCTGCCGCAGGTCGCCGTCCAGGCACAGCGGCAGCAGCAGCTCCAGCGTGCGCGACTTGCCGGACCCGTTGGTGCCCTGGAAGATCGCGCGCCCACCCGAGAAGTCGAACGTCTGCTCGGTGTACTGCCAGATGTTGACGATGCCGCCCCTGTGCAGCCGCCACCTGTTCACGCGGTCTCCTCATCGAACAACGACCAGCTGGGCACGTCCGGCACGACCACCGGCTCCACTTCACGTTCGGGGTCGCCGTCGGGCGAGGGCAGCCACCGGTGCGCGGCGGCGTTGAGCAGCCACCCGTCCTCCGAGGCGACCGCCAACCCCATGCGGCGCAACAGCTCCAGCACCTCGTCGACCAGGCGGTCCAGGTCTTCGGTGAACTGCTTGGACCACGCGGTCGGGTAGTCCTCCACCAGCCGCGAGCACACCGACCGCAGCTCGCCCCGGTCCACGGCGTGCCGCCCGTCGGAGCGCGGTTCGCCCTCCAGCAGCTCCGGCAGCGCCAGCAACGCGATCCGCGCCACCGTGGACGTGCCGGGGAAGTACAGGTCGGTCAGGTAGTCCTCGGGATCGGCCGCGAGCACGCCCTCGACCCGGCACTCGGTGCGCAGGCCGAAGCACGTCTCCAGCACCGCGGACTCCTTGCGCTGGTTGCGCCGCAACCACTCCGCCTGCTCCGGCGGCAGGTCCGCGTACAGCACCACGGGGTTCTCCACCAGCTTGCGCCGCACCGCGTGCTCGACGCCGCGCGGACCGGGCCGGGCCGCCAGCTCCACCAGCCGGGACGGCGACGACGCCTCCGCGACCGGCCCGGTCAGCAGCTGCCCGAGCAGGTCGGTGTCGATGGTGATCAACGCCTCGGCCTGCACGTCCACCGTGCCCTCGGTCTCGTGCAGCACGCCGAGCGACACCAGGTGCCGCAACGCCGCCGTCAGCGCCCGCCGGTCCGCCACGTCGTCCACCACGGTCAGCCCGGCCTCCACCGCCGCCGCACGGATGTCCGCCACCAGCCGCGACAGCAGCGCCTGCCGCCCGATCCCGGTCAGCACCGCCATGGTCAGCGCCACGTACGCGTACCCGCGCGGCGACATGCCGAGCACGCCGCGCGAGTCGTCGGCGCCCGGACCCGCCTTGTAGAGCCGCGCGAACCGCCGTTCCACCACGAGCCGGTAGCCCAGCTGCCGGGCGAACAGGTCCTGCAACGCCGCCCGGTGCCGGTAGACCAGCGTCAACAGCTCGCCGTCCGGCCCGTCGGCGCGCAGCAGCGGTCGCCGCAGCAGGGTGCGGGCGCAGCGCACCACGTTCGCCGCGTCGATCTCGGAGAGGTCGTCGAACATCAGTCGAGCACCAACGTCGAGTCGTGCAGCGTCAACGTGCCCGCCGCCGAACGGATCCGCGTGGAACGCCCGGCGGCGTGCGAGACGGTCACGCGCAGCCCGCGCACCGGGTCGGTCGCCGAACCCGAGTCGGCTGCGGTGTCGCGCTGCGCCATCGCCAGGGTCAGCAGCTCGCACAGCACCTCGAGCGCCTCACCGGACAACGTCGTGGACGACAGCCGGGGAGCCGCCGCCGCCAGCTCGGCCACGGACGCCGCCCGCCGCTCGTCGGCCTCCCGCGCCTCGGCCAGCAGCGACTGCTCGGTCATCGGGTCGTCCAGGATCCGCGACGTCCGCCCGCGCGCGCCTCGATCGCCGCGGCTGCGCACGCTCACCTGCACGTCGACCACCGGCCCGTCGCGCCACGGCGTGCGCTCGTTGTCCCGGTCGTGCTCGGGCGCCGGCGACACGTGCCGCGCCGCGTACAGCCCGAACGCCGCCGCGTACAGCTCGTGCGCCTGCTCACGCGTGCCCGAGTCGAACCACCCGGCCAGCTTCAGCAGCTCGGCCCGCCGGCTCGGCAGCAGCCCGCCGCCGGACGTCGCCCGCTTCACGCTCGCCAGCAGCGACCCGATCGCGCGCGCCGTCGCCTCCCGCAACGCCGTCACCTGGCTCGGCCGCCCCGGCCGGTCCACGAACCAGTCGGTCAGGTCCTGCCAGTCCTCCGCGGACCGCCCGCGGGCCCGTTCGACCTGGTCGCCGAGGTCGGCGCGGCCCAGCAGGCGCAGCAGCTCGGACCGCGCGGAGGTGACCCGGGCCAGGGCGTCCGCGATGGCCGGCGTGTGCCGCAGCACGTCCTCCACGACCATCTGGATGTACTCGACCAGCAGGTTGCGGAACCCGGAGATCTCCTCCGGCGCGAGGTGGTGCCGCGTCACGACCTGACCGAGGTAGGCGTAGAAGTCGCGCACGGTCGCGGCCAGCTCGGCGTGCTGGAGGAACAGCGTGGTGACCTGCTCGGCCAGCACCTCGCGCGAGCGGGGCGCGCCGCTGATCAACGCCTCCGACAGCGACTGCCCGAGCCGGTCCAGGCCGCGTTCCACGGCCGGCAGCAGCTCCCGCGACACCTCCCGCGCGCCCTCGGGCACGCGCAGCAGCTCGTCCACGTCGCGCTGCACCCGGACCGCGAGCTTGCTGACCTGGTAGCGGACGCTGCCGTGCTGGAACTCGGCGATGCTGGAGGCCACCACCTCGCGCCTGCCCTGCACCAGGTTGCCCCACTCGACCAGCTGCCGGAGCCGGTTGATCACGTTCTCGATGCGCGACTCGCCCGCCTCGACCCGGCCCTCCCGCTCGGCGCCCGCCAACGCGCCCGCGACCTCGCCCGCCGACAGGTCGGCCAGCAGCGTGGACGTGAACAACCGCATGATCGCCAGGTACGTGCGCTGGTGATCACGGGCGTCCAGGTACGCGTAGAGCTTGAGGCGGCCGGCTGGTTCCACGGTGCGCCACCCTAATGCGGCGGTCCGACACGTGCGGGCTACCGTGCCCGTGTGAGTCTGGGGCGCGCGGTGGGGTTGGTGCTGGGCGTGGCCGCTGACGCGGTGTTCGGCGACCCCGAGAGGTATCACCCGGTAGCGGGATTCGGTCGGGCGGCGGCGGCGCTGGAGCGCAAGCTGTACCGCGACCACCGGGCGGGCGGGGTGGCGCACACGGCGGTGCTCGTCGGCGGCACGGTCCTCGCCGGCCTCGCGGTCGAGCGGCTCGGCAGGCGCAGCCAGGTCTTCGAGGCCCTGAGCACGGCCGCCGCCACCTGGATCGTGCTCGGCGGGTCGTCGTTGGCCGACGAGGGCACCGCGATGGGCCGCGAGCTGGACGGCGGCGACCTCGAAGCGGCGCGCAATCGTTTGCCCAACCTGTGCGGGCGCGAGCCGCGCAAGCTCGACACGATGGGCCTGGCGAAGGCGACCGTCGAGTCCGTGGCGGAGAACACGTCCGACGCCGTGGTGGCCCCGCTGTTCTGGGGCGCGGTCGCGGGCGTGCCCGGCCTGCTCGGCTACCGCGCGGCGAACACGCTCGACGCCATGGTCGGCCACCGCAACGAACGCTACCGCCGGTTCGGCTGGGCCGCCGCACGGCTGGACGACGTGGCGAACCTGCTGCCCTCCCGGCTGGCCGCGCTGCTCACGGCGGCCGGCGCGCCGGTCGTCGGCGGGTCCGCGGGCGAGGCGTGGCGGACCTGGCGGCGGGATGCGGCGGCGCACCCGAGCCCCAACGCGGGGCAGGTCGAGGCGGCGTTCGCGGGCGCGTTGGAGGTCCGGCTCGGCGGGCGCACGGTGTACGCGCACGGCGCGGAGGACCGGCCGGTGCTCGGGCACGGCCGCAACCCCGACGCGGGTCACGTGACCCGGGCGGTGGAGCTGTCGCGGGTGGTCGGCGCGTCGGCGGCGGCCGTGACCGCGCTCATCGCGCTGGCGCGGCCTCGTCTTCGGCGAGCTGTTCGGCGACGGACTTGCGCCTGACCTTCGCCTTGCCCGGCTCCTCGCCCAGCGCGCCGCCGGGCCGGATCTCGCGGACGGTGAAGTACAGCCAGCCGCCCAGCGCCATCGCGCCGAACGCGATCCACTGCAACGCGTAGGAGAAGAACGGTCCCGCGTCGAGCTTCGGCAGCGGCAGGGACTCCTCGACACCGGGCTGGCCCTCGGTGAGCTGGAAGTAGCCCGGCCGCAGCTCGAGCCCCGCGGCCCGGCCGACCACGGCGGAGTTCACCGAGTACACCTGCCGGTGCGCGTCCTCCTGGAACGCCTCCCGGGTGTCCGACTCGTCCCGGCGGACCAGCGCCACCAGCGTCACCTCACCGGTCGGCACGGGCTTGAGGTCGGGCACCTTGATGCCGTTGACCGGCCGCACGTAACCCCGGTCGACCAGCACCGTCGGCCCGTCGGCCAGCCGGAACGGCGTCAGCACCTCGAACGCCGCCTCACCCTGCACGGTCCGCAGCCGGGCCACCGCCTGCCCCTCGGGCAGGTAGCGGCCGGTCAGCGTCACGCGCCGCCACTCCACCTCGGCGGCGGGCCGGTCGAGCAGCGTGGCGACCGGCACCGGGTCGGTGCGCAGGGACGACGTGACCGCGTTGTTCTGGGCGTCGCGCTCGGTGTCGCGGTCGAACTGCCACGGCGCCAGCAGCGTGAAGCACGCGCCCGCGAACACCCAGACCGCCAGCGTCAACGCCAGCCATCCGGGCTGCAACAGGAACCTCAACCGCACGTGACCACGGTAAGCCCTAGGCCGTTGTGACCTGCACCCGGTCGAAGCGGACGGTGAAGCCAGGGCCCGTCGGCGCCGCGACCATCACCCCGACCAGCACCTCGACCTCGGGCGGGAAGTACGCGAGCCGCAGCAGGGTCGTCGGCTCGGCGTCGCCGACGCCGTAGCGGACGGTCACCGCGTCGCCCTCGCGCACCGCCGCGATCGTCACCCGGTCGACGCGCCCGGCCGGCACCACCGACCAGTCGGAGAAGTCCCTGGTCACGACCGTGCTCACCTGGAACTCGTCGTCCACGAGCTCCACGCCCGCCTTGATCCAGTTGCGGTCGTCGAGCCACAGCGCGACGCCGGCCTGGTCGTACTGGGCGGCGTAGTCCGCGGTGAACGAGGCGGTGACGGTGAAGTCGCCGGTCAGCGGCGCGCCGAGGACGTGGCCGCTGTCGCGGTCGTAGCCGTAGTGGGTGGTTCGCCAGAAGTCGGTCTCCGGGTCGCTGGTGACGGTGAGCCCGTCCCGGTCGCTCCACGTGCGCGGTTCGTTGAGCCAGCGCCAGTCGTCGCGGTCGAACGCCTTGATCCCCATGCGGTCATCCTGGCAGCGATCGCGCGGCCGACAAGGCCTGTTGGGCGTAGCCGCGGCCGAACAGCACGGCGTGCACGAGCACCGGGAACAGCTGGTGCAGCGGCACCCGTTCGCGCCACCCGTCGGCCAGCGGCGCGGCCTCGTCGTAGGCGGCGAGCACGCGGTCCAGGTGGGGGCAGCCGAACAGGGCGAGCATGGCCAGGTCGCTCTCCCGGTGGCCGCCGTGGGCGGCCGGGTCGATCAGCCAGGCGCGGCCGTCGGCGGCCCAGTGCACGTTGCCGTTCCACAGGTCGCCGTGCAGGCGGGCGGGCGGTTCGTCCGGAGCCTCGACCCGCACGCCCTCGATGGTCCGGGCCTCGGCGGCGGTCAACGCGCCCGCGTCCACCGCGAGCCGGGCGTAGCGGGCGATCCGGTGCACGGCGAACCACTCGGCCCAGTCGTCGGACGGGACGTTGCGCATCGGCGCGAGGCCGATCGACGCCTCGGTCGGCCCGCCCGGCGGCGGCGCCCCGAACGCCGGGGCTCCGGTCGCGTGCAGCGCGGCGAGGCGGCGGCCGAACTCCTCGGCGGCCGCGGGCGACGGCCGGCCGCGTTCCACCTGGTCCATCACCAGCCACTGCCCGCCGTGGCCGCGCACCCGCGGCACCGGCGGGCCCACGGGCTCGGCCAGCCACTCCAGTGAAGCGGCCTCCGCCAGCGCCGCGTCCGGCTCGTCGTGCCGCTTCACGACCACCAGGTCGCCGTCGGCGAGGTCGACCTCCCACACGGTCCCGCCGAGCCGCCGGACCCCGGTGGCCGGCACCCCGGTCAGCTCCGCCGCCGCCTCCGCCGGTGTCACAGGCGTTCGCGCACCCACGTCAGCAGGCCCGGGACCGCGGCCTCCACCATCTCCACCACGCGGTCGAAGCCCGCCTTGTCGCCGTAGTACGGGTCGGGCACGTCCACGCCGTCCGCGTCGGGGTCGAACGAGCGCAGCAGCCGGACCCGCTCCGGGTCGCCGACCAGCCGCCGCAGCGCCCGCGCGTGCCCGCTGTCCAACGCCACCAGCAGGTCCGCGTCGAGGTGGTTGTCGTCGACCTGGGCGGCGCTGTGCTCGGTCGGGTAGCCGTTGTCGGCCAACGACTTCGCCGCCCGGGGGTCGGCCGGGTCGCCGACGTGCCACCCGCCGGTGCCCGCGCTGGTCACCTCCACAAGATCACCCAGGCCGGCCCGGCGCAGGTGCTCGCGGAATATGATCGCGGCCACGGGGGAACGGCAGATGTTGCCGGTGCAGATGAACGAGACGGTCAGCGTCACGGCAGGGGAGTCTGCCAGGTGGAGCGCTCCGCGACCGCTCGCTTTGGGGGTCTTGGGCATGTCCGGGGTCGTGGTCGGTGTCGTCGTGGTGCTCGTGGTCCTGGCGACCGCCGGGGCGGTGGTGGCGGTGCGCCGCCGGTCGTGGCCGGAGACGCCCGCGTTCGCCCGACCACGGCCCGTGACCTCGCCCGGCGGACCGGCGCCCGACCCGAACGCCGGATTCTTCACCCACCGCCGATTCGGGTTCCGGAAAAGGCATTTCTTCGTCGGCACGGGATGTCCTCCGGTGCTGGTCGCCGATTTTTCGTCACTCGACGTGTTGCGTCGGGAACAGCCCGTGCGCATTGCCCGGTACGGCATTCGGGTGTGGTGGTGGTTCGAGGAGGATTTCTACCGGGAAGCGGTCGGCCTGGGTGCCGACGACGTGCGAGCATGGGTGCGTGAGCGGGAACGGAGGCGGCTGGCCCGGCAGGACCGGGCCCGGCTGCTGTCAGCGGTGGAAGAGAGTCTGCGAAAGCGTGATAACGAGTAACGGGTCGACCCGCGATTCCGACGCCAAAGGCGTGGGGAATGTGTCGGGAAGGAAAGTCGATGACTCGCACATGCGTGCTGCGGCGGGTTCGTCCGTCCTATTCGGAACGGGCGTCGCACTCGAGGACCGCGTCGTCCGGCCGGTGGCCGCGGCCGACGCCGCGAGAGGCAGGCTCCCGGTGGTGAGCGAGCCGGTGCGGTGCCCCGGCGGCCGGCCCGAGGTGCCCTCGCTCGTCCACCTGGTGCTCAGCCTTGCCGTGCTCTGCTTCGCGGTCGCCATCTCGGTGCTCTGAGCGCGGCGTTCGGCGGCGGTCGGGCGGCGGTCTCAGCGGGCTCTCAGGCGCCGCGAGCGACGATCACCGTGTGTCCACAGTGCAGTCGAACGAAGCGCAGTCGACCATGCCGACCATGCCGGCGCTCGCCCGGGCGCTGCCGAGGGTCGAGGACGAGATCCGGGCCTTGGCGACGTCGTCGTCCCTGCCGATCGTCAACACCTTCTCCGGCCGCATCACCGCGGCCGGCGGCAAGCGGTTGCGCTCGGTGCTGGTCCTGGCCGGGTCGCTGGCCGTGTCCGGTCGCATCACCGACAAGGCGGTCACCGCCGCCGCCTGCGTCGAGCTGCTGCACGCCGGCTCGCTGGTGCACGACGACCTGATGGACAACGCCGAGGAACGGCGCGGCGTGCGCACGGTCAACGCGGACTGGGGCACGGGCCCCGCCGTGCTGGTCGGCGACTTCATGCTGGCCCGCGCCAGCCAGGCCGCGCTCGACCGGATCTCGCCGTTCGCCGCGAGCAGGCTCGCCCAGGCCGTGACGGACCTGGTCGAGGGCCAGGTGCTGGAGGTCGTCGACCTCTACGACGCGCACCGCAGCCCGGAGAACGCCCTGCGGTCCATCGAGCTGAAGACGGGCGCGTTGTTCGAGGTCGGCTGCGTGCTGGCCGCGCACTGCGCCGACGCCGACGAGGCGACCACCGACGCGATGGCCCGCTTCGGCGCGCTGTTCGGGCTGATGTTCCAGGTCCTCGACGACCTGCTGGACCTGGCGTCCACCTCGCAGCGGCTCGGCAAGCCGGTCGGCAACGACCTCCGCCAGGGCGTCTACACGTTCCCGCTGCTGCGCGCGTTGACCGAGGACCAGCGCGCCCTGCTCGCGCGCCGCGGCCGTGAGCTGACCGACGCGGAGCTGACCGGGCTGCTGGCGCAGCTGCGGCAGACGAGCCTGGTCGCCGACACCCTCGCGCACTGCACGTCGCTGGCCGGGCAGGCGGTGCGCGCGCTGCCGGACCTGCCCGAGTCCGAGGCCCTCGGCATCCTGCGCGAGCTGCCGGGCGCCTACCTGGACTGGGCCGCCTCCCAGATCGGGTGACGGCGCTGATCGCCTAGACTCGCGGCGATGACCAGCCAGGATTCCGGCCGGGCGCTGCTGCGCCACCACGGGGACGTCGACGCCGCACCCGGGCTCGCGGACTTCGCGGTGAACGTGCGGACGCCCGCGCCGCCCGCGTGGCTGCGCGACCGGCTGGTCGCCGCGCTCGACGGCCTCGGCGCCTACCCGGCCGCCGCCGCCGACGAACGCGCCCGCGCCGCCGTCGCCGCGCGGCACGGGCGCACGCCGGACGAGGTGCTGATCCTCAACGGCGCCGCCGAGGGCTTCGCGCTGCTGCCGAACCTGCACCCCGGCCTGGCCGCCGTGGTCCACCCGTCGTTCACCGAGCCCGAGGTGGCGTTGCGCGACGCGGGCGTGCCCGTGCAGCGGGTGCAGCTGTGGCCCGAGGACGGCTACGGGCTGCGCGCCGACCTCGTGCCCGACGAGGCCGACCTGGTGGTGCTGGGCAACCCGACCAACCCGACGTCCGTGCTGCACCCGGCGGAGGTCGTGGCGTCGCTGAGCAGGCCCGGCCGGGTGCTGGTGGTGGACGAGGCGTTCGCCGACGCCGTGCCCGGCGAGCCCGAGTCGCTGGCCGGTCGCGCCGACGTGCCCGGGCTGCTGGTGCTGCGCAGCCTGACGAAGACCTGGGGCCTGGCGGGCCTGCGCGCGGGCTACCTGCTCGGCGCGCCGGACCTGCTGGCCCGGCTCGCGCTGCCCCGACCGCAGTGGCCGGTGGGCAGCCTGGTGCTGGAGGCCGTCACGGCGTGCTGCGAGCCGTCGGCCGTGGCGGAGGCCGAGGCGCTGGCGCGGGAGGCCCGGGAGCACACCGCGCACGCCGTCGCGCTGCTCGGCGACCTGGTGGTCGTGCCGCCGGACGCGCCGTTCGTGCTGCTGCGCGTGCCGCACGGGCCGCGGGTGCGGGAGGGGTTGCGGGACAAGGGGATCGCGGTGCGGCGCGGCGACACGTTCCCCGGCCTGACCGCCGACCACCTCCGGGTGGCGGTCCGCGCGCCCGAGGAGTTCGCCCTGCTGGCGGACGCGCTGCGAGTCGTGCTGGAGGAGCTGTGACCACGCTCGGGGACGTGCTGGACGTCCTGGAGGCCGCCTACCCGCCCGCGACCGCCGAGTCGTGGGACGCCGTCGGCCTCGTCTGCGGCGACCGCGCCGAACCCGTGTCGAGGGCGCTGTTCTGCGTCGACCCGGTCGAGTCCACTGTGGACGAGGCGCTGGCCGCGGGCGCGCAGCTGATCGTGGCGCACCACCCGCTGATGCTGCGCGGCGTCACGGGCGTGCCGGCCGACGACCCGAAGGGCGGGCTGGTCCACCGGCTCATCCGCGCCGGCGTCGCCCTCTACACCGCGCACACGAACGCCGACGTGGCCAACCCCGGCGTCTCCGACGCCCTCGCCGAGGCCCTCGGGCTGCGCGTCACCGGCCCGCTGGAGCCGGCAGACGCCGACCCCGCCACCGGCATCGGCCGGATCGGCGAGCTCGACCGGCCCGAACCGCTGCGCGACTTCGCCCGGCGCGTCGCCGAAGCCCTGCCCGCGACGGCGTGGGGCGTGCGCGCGG
The DNA here is from genome assembly GCF_040656635.1 of Actinosynnema sp. NPDC049800. NCBI lineage: Bacteria > Bacillati > Actinomycetota > Actinomycetes > Pseudonocardiales > Pseudonocardiaceae > Actinosynnema > Actinosynnema sp. NPDC049800. The sequence goes on from NZ_JBFAMT010000005.1 coordinate 251,687, forward strand.
CCGGCGACCCGGACCGGCCGATCCGGCGGGTCGCGGTGTGCGGCGGCGCGGGCGACAGCTACCTGGCCGCGGCGGCGCGCGCGGGCGTGGACGCCTACGTGACCGCGGACCTGCGCCACCACCCGGCGGGCGAGCACCTGGCCGCGGGCGGGCCCGCGCTGGTCGACGTGGCGCACTGGGCCAGTGAGCAGCCGTGGTGCGGACAGGCGGCGCACATCGTGCGCGCCGCGTTCGGCGGTACGGTCGAGGTCCTCGTCTCGACCCGCCGGACCGACCCGTGGACCGTGGGCGTGACGAGCCGAACAGGAGGATCTCAGTGAAAGCCGATCCCGCCGTGCAGCGCAGGCTGCTCGACCTCGCGCAGGTCGACGCCGAACTGTCGCGCGTCACCCATCGGCGCCGCACGCTGCCCGAGATCGCGGAGATCGCCGAGGCGGAGAAGCAGTTCCGCGCCAAGCAGGACGCGCTGACCACGATCGAGACGACCCTGGGCGACCTCAACCGCGAGGTCAAGCGGCAGGAGACCGAGATCGACCAGGTCCGGGCCCGCGAGGAGCGCGACCGCAAGCTGCTCCAAGGCGGCTCCGTCGGCGCCAAGCAGCTCACCGACCTGGAGCACGAGCTGGCCACCCTCGGCCGCCGTCGCGGCGCGCTGGAGGACGACCTGCTGGAGCTGATGGAACGCCGCGAGGCCGTCGAGGCCGACATCCAGCACGCCCGCGTCTCGCTGGACAAGGCGCAGGAGGCCCTGTCCGACGCGGCACGTCGTCGCGACAGCGCGCTGGCCGACCTGGAGTCGACCGAGACCAAGCGCACCGCCGACCGCGGGCTGATGACCGGCCAGTTCCCCGAGCCGCTGCTGGCGCTCTACGACCGGGTGCGCGCGCACAAGGGCATCGGCGCGGCGCTGCTGCAGTCGCGGCGCTGCGGCGCGTGCCGCATCGAACTGGACCGCAACGCGTTCGCCAAGGTCAAGGAGTCGGCGGCGGACGAGGTCATCCAGTGCGACGAGTGCGGCGCGATCATGGTGCGCACCGGGGAATCGGGTCTGTGAGGGTCGTCGTCGAGGCCGACGGCGGCTCGCGCGGCAACCCCGGGCCCGCCGGGTACGGGGCCGTCGTGCTCGACGAGTCGGGCGCGGTGCTGGCCGAGCGGTCGGCGGGCCTCGGCGTCGTCACCAACAACGTGGCCGAGTACCAGGGGCTCATCGCGGGCCTGCGGGCGGCGGCCGAGCTCGGCGCGTCCGAGGTGGCCGTGCGGATGGACTCCAAGCTCGTGGTCGAGCAGATGTCCGGCCGCTGGAAGGTCAAGCACCCGTCGATGCAGCCGCTGGTCGCGCAGGCCCGCGAGGTGGCGCGGGCGTTCGACCGGGTGAGCTACGAGTGGATCCCGCGCGAGCGCAACCAGCGCGCCGACCGGCTGGCGAACCGGGCGATGGACGAGCAGTCGGGGGTGGCCCGGAAGGCGCGGCCGGAGGAACCCGAGCCCCAGCAGCCCGAGCCCCAGCAGCCCGAGCCGCGGCGGCCGGACGCGGCGGCGACCCAGTCACCGGTGTCGTGGACCGGCGCGGTCGGCGAGCCGACCCGGCTGTACCTGCTGCGGCACGGGCAGACCGAGCTGTCGGTGGCCCGCCGCTACTCCGGGCGCGGCAACCCGCCGCTGACCGAGGTCGGGCGCGGGCAGGCCGAGGCCGCCGCGCGCCGGCTGGCCAAGGTCGAGGGCCTGACCGCGATCGTGTCGTCGCCGTTGGGGCGGGCGCGGGAGACGGCGCTGGCCGTGGCGACGGCAACCGGCGCCGAGCTGTCGTGGGACGACGACCTGATCGAGACCGACTTCGGCGCGTGGGAGGGGCTGACCTTCACCGAGGCCGCCGAACGCGACCCCGACGTGCACCGGCGCTGGCTCGGCGACCCGTCCGTGCCCGCGCCCGGCGGCGAGAGCTTCGACCAGGTGCACCACCGGGTCCGGCGGGCGCGCAACGCCGTCGTGTCCCGCTTCGGCGGCGCGAACGTCGTCGTGGTCAGCCACGTCACGCCGATCAAGTCGCTGCTGCGGATGGCGCTGGACGTCGGCCCGTCGCTGCTGTTCCGGCTGCACCTGGACCTCGCGTCGCTGTCGGTGGTCGAGTTCTACCCCGACGGCCACGCCTCCGTGCGGCTGGTCAACGACACGTCGCACCTCGGCTAGCCGGCGGGGCGCAGCCGGGCGCGTCCGTCGCGCCGGGACCGGGCGTCCTCGACGGCCGAGGTGAACCGGTCCACCGCGTCGCGAATCGCTTCGGCGGCTTTCGGCGCGATGGTCCCGTCGGCGATGTCCGGGTCGAGCACGAATTCGCCGCGCAGCACCGAATCGGCGCCTTTGCCGGCGAGCAGCGGGTTCAGCGCGTAGTCCATCGCGACCAGGAATCCCTGGCTGCCGCCGGTCGCCAGGGGCAGGATCACCCGCCCCCGCAATGCTTTCTTCGGCAACAGGTCGACCAGCGCTTTCACGAGTCCGCTGTAAGCCGCTCGGTAGACCGGGCTGGCCACCACGATGCCGTCCGCGCGCAGCACCGCGGCGACCGCGTCACCGATCTCCGGGTCCCTCAGGTCCTCGGTGAGCAGCGGCAACGTCGGCAGTTGGCGCACGTGCAGGGTGCGCACCGCGTACCCGGCCGCGCGCAGGAGCCCTTCGACGTGCGTGACGACGACGCCGGTCCGGGATGTCGGCGACGGACCGCCGGAAATCATCAGAATGGAGGACATGGATCGCTGACACCTTTCGGAAAAAGGCTCGGAGTGCGAGGTAAAAGGTCAGCGACAACAGATCGCGGCGGCGGTGCGGCCGAAGTCGACGTGCCGGCGGCGGGTGAGTGCCCCGATTCCTGCCATGGTTGCGAGTAGAGCAGCACGCCCACAACCCGACAAGGTTTCCCGCCCTGGTTCCACAGCCTGGGAAGCCGCCGGTATCCTGGTGGCGCGGATGAGTCGGCAGGGCGGCCGCGTCGACGGGTCCCCGGATCCGTCGCCGAGGAAAGTCCGGACTCCACAGGGCAGGGTGGTTGTCAACGGCAACCAGGGGCGACCCTCGGGACAGTGCCACAGAGAACAGACCGCCCCGGCGCGAGTCGGGGTAAGGGTGAAACGGTGGTGTAAGAGACCACCAGCGCTCCCGGTGACGGGAGCGGCTAGGTAAACCCCACCCGGAGCAAGGCCAAGAGGGTGCCCCAGGGCACCTGCGCAGGCGTTCGAGGGCTGCCCGCCCGATGCCTGCGGGTAGGCCGCACGAGCCTGTCGGCAACGGCAGGCCGAGATGGATGGCCGCCGAACGGGACCGCCGCGAGGCGCCCGGGAACAGAATCCGGCTTACATGCCGGCTCATCCGCCCCTTTCCGCCCGTTCGGGCGCACCGATTGGTCCTCACCGGACCGCAAATCCCATGCGCCCGCCTATACATCCCTTGCGTGCCACGGGCGTTACACAAATGACGCCGTTCGAGTGGTTGTCGGTATCAACGCCGGCCGGCGCGCTTCCTCCCCGCAGACCACGGGCCCTGCCCCGCGGTACCACGAGGAGGGAAAGCACATGTCCACCAACGCGAGGCGAGCCGGCACCTGGCTCGCGCTCACCGGGCTGATGGGCGCGGCGGCGATCATGGGGAGCACCGCCACCGCCACCGCGGCCGCCGCCGAACTGCCGGTGTACGCGGTCCGGTCCACCGGGCTCACCCAGGACCAGGCCGCCGCCCTGCAACGCGCGTTCGGCCTCAAGGACGTCCAGCTCGCCGGGGACGGCTCGGTGGCGTTCGCCGACGAGTCGACCTACCTGCGCGTGCCCGGTCTCGACCTGGGCGCGGGCAAGCCGGACGAGGAAGGCGGCGAGACCACCCGGACGGCGCTCGACGTCGAGTCCCTGAGACGCTTGCGCGCCATCCCCGTCGAGGACGCCACCAAGCGCGCCCTCGAATCCCTGCGCGGGGCGGGGCTGCTGCCCGCCAACGGCACCCCGACCGCCGGCCAGACGACGTTCGAGGTCGTCGACGCCAACCAGAAGGCCGTCGTCACCGCGCCGCTGGACACCGCGGTGTCGTTCGCCTTCACCCTCGACGGCGTGCCGCTGGAGGGTCCGGGCGCGAAGCTGCGGATCGCGTTCGACGGCCAGGGGGCCGTCGCGGGCCTCACCCACGCCACCCGCGAGGTGGTGAAGGTCGGCAGCGTGCCGGTGCTGACCCTGGACGAGGGGCGCGAGCGGTGCGCCAAGGTGTTCGGCCAGAGCGTGCGGCCGACCGGCGTGTCCTACGTGTACGAGGCGCCGCCGCTGGCCGAGAAGGTCGAGAAGCTGGAGCCCGGGTTGCGGTGCGACGGCGTGAACTCCGACGGCGCGGCCGTGCAGTCGGTGATCGTCGGCGCGGCCGTGGACGCGCGGCTGCCGGAGCCCGGCCCGGTGGACCCGCCGCGCGAGGAGGGCGCGTTCACCCCGCAGTGGACGTGGCGGGTCGACGTCGGCAGCGAGGGCACCGGCCCGTGCTCCGGCCTGCCGTGGACGGCGAACAACCTCACCGCGTTCAACAACCGGTTCACCGCCGCCGGCGTGCCGGTGCAGTTCAGCTGGGTCAACCACAACGCGTGGGAGCGGGACTTCAAGGACCCGGTGTTCCCCGGCGGCCAGGACCACCTCTACGCCGACGACGTCGACCTGACCTACTGGCAGGGCCACGGCTCGCCCAACGGCTTCTCCTTCGCCGGGTGCAGCAGCAACACCGACACGTTCCTGTCCAAGGACGAGGCGCGCTGGGGCAACAAGGACGTCGAGTGGATGAGCCTGTTCACCTGCTCGATCCTGCAGAGCTCGGCCGGCGGGCAGAGCTGGGCGGCGCGCTGGGGCCAGGCGTTCCGGGGGCTGCACCAGATCAACAGCTTCGACACCGTCTCCTACCACAGCGCCGTGCACGGCGGGAAGTTCGCGAACTACCTGGTGCGGACGCCGTTCCTGTGGTGGAACCGGCCGATGAAGGTCCGCGACGCGTGGGCGCAGGCGTCGATCGACACCCAGCCCGCGTCGGTGCGGTGGGCGACCATGGGCGCGATCGGCGGCGGCGCGGTGGCCAACTTCAACGACTACTTCTGGAACAGGGGGCCGGTCGGCCCGGACACCCTGCCGACGTCCGGCTACTGGCGCATCTCCGGCATGAGCTGACGGATGGGCGGACGGGGTCCCTTCCTCACCTGGGGGTGGGAAGGGGCCCCGTCCCGCGTCGGCGTTCCCGTCGGCCGGGTCAGGCGCGGCGGGCCGGGCGGCCGGGCGGCATGCGGAACACCGGGCGGAACGCCGCGCCGCCGTTGTAGCGGCGCTCCAGCTCGGCCACGTACGCCTCGACGGCCGGGTTCACGATGTCGGCCAGGCTGCGCACGCCGGCCTCGGCCTCGTACGCCGCCAGGTAGGTCGCCGCCGCCCGCGCCCGCTCCAGCACGTCCTGGTCGAAGTTGACCGTCCGCTGCACCCGCCGCCCGGTTTGCCGGTCCCCACCGGTAACCTGATCATCGTCCGAGACGGCCACGGAGACGGTGATTTCGTTCACTCCGCCGGCTGGTTCGGGCGCGGCCTCGGGCGGCTGGGTCATCGGCGAGCCTCCTCGGCGTCGTCACTCCGGCCTGCGGACCGTTCGGGTGCCCGCCGCTGCGCCGGACGGGGGATTCGTCGTGGCCGGCGGGAAGTGGGCTGATGGTCTTGCACACTGTGCGTGACCAGGGGCTTCGCAGGCGGGTGAACTATCTCAGCAATCGGGAGAATCCCGGGACGTCGGTTCTCCACCGGCTCCCCCCGATCCATGATGTCCGTGGTCAGATTAGACGTAATCGACTACCAGGGGAACGGTTATTGATCTACGCACCGCTGATCGCCAGATACACCTGGTGACGAAGACGTGTTCTACTCGATAGCGCACCAACCGGACGGGCACCCCTCGGCCCGCCCGGCGAAGTCCTGCGTACTCAGGAGTACGAGATGACCGCCATGACCCTGGTAACACTCGCCCAGCAGCCGCCCGCTTTGGGCACAGGCGGGGTGCGCCAGTGGATCCTCGACAACCTGGTCCCCCTCCTCTTGCTGACCGTCGCGGTCCTGCTGCTCTGGCTCGGCGGCGGCAAGGGTGACAACGCCGGGGTCATGCGCCGCCTTGGCGGCGTCATCATCGCGTTGGCGATCATCGGCCTGGCCGTCACCACGAACGCGGGCGCCAACATCGGCCAGTGGATCGCCGGCCTGTTCACCGGCGGGTGACCCTTGCGGGTACGCACTGACGACGAGGTCTACCGGGTCGACGCCGTCTGGCTCGGCCCGCCCAAAGCAACCTTCCCGTGGCGTGCGCGGTACGTCGCGTGGGGTGTCGGCATCGTGGTCTTCCTGCTGGTGACGGCTGTCCAGCGGCAGGTCGGCTTCGGTTTCGACGTCATCAACACCGGCTGGGGCTTCGTGATCACGGTCGCCCTGACCAGGTTCATCTGCGCGCGGATCAGCCACGAGCGCCCGCTGTCGTCAGTGGTGGCGATGTGGGTGCGCGAGCTGACCGCGCCGCGGGAGACCACGGCGGGCCGGGGCGGCGCGGCCAGCGCCGCGCGGATCCGGGTCAACGCGCACCGCCCGCGCAAACGTCCCAAGAAGGGTGCGAAACGCGCGAGCGCCGCCACCCGATCCCAGCACCGCACGCAGCAAGACCGCCGTCAGAAGGAGGTGCGCGGTGTTCGGACGCCGGCGTGACCGTGACCGACGATCCGCTGCGCACGTGGCCCAGCACGCGGCTGCGGCGCGCGACGACCGCAAGGTCTACAGCAAGCGCGGTCGCCGCCTGCCGGGCGAGCAGGCCGTGCCGAGCTACACCCCGTCCATCGCGGCCCGCAGCATCGACGGCCACCTGCTGCGCACCGGCCAGGAGGTCTACGCCTGGTACCGGCTCGCGCCGCAGCGCTGGTCGTTCCGGTCGGACTCGCAGCGCCAGGACCTGATCGCGGCGATCGCGGGCCAGTACGCCGAGCTGCAGGGCCGCTGGATGCACCTGCGCGTGACGAACCGGCCGTACCCGATCCGGATGTGGGCCGAGGCGCACGTGCACAACGCCGTGCGCCGGCTGCCGGACACGCCCGGCACGCTGAGCTTCGACGACTACATGGTCGGCGAGCAGCAGCAGCTGATGGGCCGGTCGATGGCCGAGAAGGAGGTCTACCTCGGCGTCCAGGTGCAGACCCGCAACATGATGGACCGCGCGGTCGAGCGCGCCGCGCCCGTGCTGCGCAAGGTCTTCCCGGACGCGGTGGACGCCGAGCTGGTCGCGATCGAGTCCGAGATCGACCACCTCGACCAGGTGATCGGCTCCGCCGGCCTGGAGGGCAGGCCGGCCACGGCCGAGGAGATGGCCTGGCTGATGCACCGGTCGTGCTCGCTGGGCCTGCCCGCGCCGCGCAACCTGCCCGCCGTGCCCGGCGCGCCGTGGGAGCCGGAGGACCTGGCGTCGTTCACCGACGCGGCGGACTTCCACCAGGAGCCGTACTCGCCGACGGTCACCGTGCGCGGTCGCACGGGGTCGAACGCGGGCATCAAGCGGCACGTCGCCGTGCTCACCGTCGGCCTGATGCACGGTCTGCAGATCCCCGAGCAGGACGACCCGTGGGTGCAGCGCTCGGACCGGCTGCCCGCGGCCGTCGAGTGGTCGGCGCGGATCTACGTGCGGCGGCCCGAAGAGGTCTCCGGCGAGTTGCAGCGGCAGATGAGCAAGGTGCGCTCGCAGGTGCGCCACTACACCGACGAGCACGAGCTGGACCCGCCGCAGTCGCTGGCCCGCCAGGCGTCCCGGGTGCTGGAGATCGACGACGAGATGACGTCGGGCTTCACCGCGCTGGGCACGCGGGTGCGCAGCTGGTGGCGGCTCGCGGTGTCCGGGCCGACCGAGCGCGAGGCGCTGCGGCTGGCGCAGGGCCTGCTCGACCTCTACAAGCCGAAGGTGGCCATCGAGCACCCCGAGGCTCAGTACGCGATCGCGCGGGAGTTCATCCCGGGCGAGCCGCTGTCCTCGTCGGCCTACCTGCGCCGCGGCTCGGTGCTGTGGGCGGCCTCCGCCGTCCCCACCGCCACGGCCGAGGTGGGCGACCGCCGCGGCATCCTCCTGGGCGAGACGGTGACCGCGACCCGCCGCCCGGTGGCGTGGGACCCGTGGATGGCGCAGGAGCTGCGGGACTCGTCCGGCCTGACCGCGATGGTCGCCGGGCTGGGCGCGGGCAAGTCGTTCCTCGGCGGCGGCATCGTCTACAAGACGTTGCGCGCCGGGGCGCACTGGACGCTGCTGGACCCGTCCGGGCCGCTGGCGGCGCTGTGCGAGCTGCCCGAGCTCAAGCCGTACGCCCGGCCGATCAACCTGCTCAACGCGCAGGCGGGCATCCTCAACCCGTACCGGGTGGTGGCCGAGCCGCAGCTCGACCACTTCCTGGACGAGGAGGACCCGGAACGGGCGTGGCGGCGTGAACGCGCGCTGGCCGCGGCCACCCGCCGTCGGCTGGTGCTGGACGTGCTGTCCGGCCTGCTGCCGTACGAGGTGTCGCGGCTGCCGCAGACCCGGATCGTGCTGCTGCGCGCGGTCCGCACGGTCGGCGGCCGGCCCGACGCGCACCCCGGCATGGTGTTCGAGGCGCTGCGGCGTGACGCGAGCGAGCACCACGAGCACGCGGTCGTCGTCGCCGACTTCCTCGACGAGATGCGGGAGCGCATGTCGCTGCTCATCCCCGAGCAGGACCTGGACCCGTACAACGAGGCGCGTGACGACCGGCTGACCGTGCTGACCATGGCGGGGTTGAACCTGCCGAAGGACGGCGTCGGCCGCGAGCACTGGACGGACGCGGAAGCGCTCGGCGTAGAGATGCTGAACCTCGCCGCGTGGCTGACCCAGCGCTCGATCTACGAGCGGCCGAAGGACCTGCGCAAGGGCGTCTGGATCGACGAGGCGTTCTTCCTGTCCGAGGTGCCGACGGGTCGCGTGCTGATGAACCGGTTCGCGCGCGACTCGCGCAAGTGGAACGTCCGCGTGCTGCTGTCGTCGCAGATCCCGGCGGACTTCCTGAAGATCCAGGGCTTCGTCACGCTGCTCGACTCGGTGTTCGTCGGCCGGTTGGACGACGACCAGGCCCAGTCCGACGCGCTGCGCCTGCTCAAGGTGCCGATCGGGGCGGGCTACGAGCAGGTGGTGGCGTCACTGGGCCGTCGTCCCGGCGGCGTGCGCACCAACCTCGAACGCGACCGCGCGCCGCGGCAGTTCATCTTCGGCGACGGCGCGGGCGGCGTGGAGCGGATCCGCATCGACTTCTCCGGGCCGCACCTGGAGCACCTGCGCAACTCCCTCGACACCACCCCGGACGCCATGCGCGAGGGCTCGGAGTCGACCGAGGTGGAGGTCTCCTCCCCGCCGCAGGACCCGTTCGCGTATGCGGAGCAGTACACCGACGAGTACGACGACGAGCTGGCCGCCGACCTGGAGGTCGGCCTGACCGACGAGCTGGTCGACTCGGCGCATGGCGAGGGAGGAAACCGCCGACCGGGCCGGGAAGGCGTCGCATGAGCACTCTTCTGCTGGTGGCGCTGGTCGCCGTCGCGCTCTACGCGCGACGGCGTTTCAGACACGCTCAAGAGCACGCCGAGGCGCACGGCCGACCGGCGCGCGCCCGGTGGCGTGCGATGGCCGTGGTGGTCGCGATCGTCGGCCTCCAGGTGGTCATCGGCGCCACGCCCGCCAGCGCCGCGCCCTGCGGCGAGGCGCCCAACCCCGAGCGGCCCGGCTCGGGCATGGTCGGCGCGATCGACCCGCCGATCGGCAACGGCCTGCCGGAGACGCCGTACCTGAACCACGGGTACGCCGGCATGGTCTGGCACACCTACCAGGAGAAGTGCCTGGTGCCCAACGCCAGCCCGGTGCTGGACACCTGGATGGGCAACGAGCTGTTCAACATCGGCAAGAACATCGTCGGCGCGACGAACGCCCTGCACTACACGGTCGTCGGCCAGGGCCTGCTGCAACCGCTGGACGAGGCGGTGAAGACCGGCGTCCAGAAGGTCTACGACAACGTCTACCTGCGCTGGTTCGGCCTGGTCGCGCTGATCCTGGCGGTGTTGATGTTCCGCCAGATCTGGCAGGGCGACCTGGCCTCGATCAGCAAGCGCGGGCTGTGGGCGCTGGCCGCGATGTGGCTGGCGACCTCGACCCTGGCGCTGCCGCAGTTCTACAACCTGCTCGACAGCACCCTGGTCACCAAGACCTCGGAGATCCAAGCCGGGTTCATCGACGTGGACGCGAACCAGGACACCCTGGACAAGCTCCCGTCGGACCTGCACCAGACCGTCGTCTACCAGAGCTGGCTGCGCGGCGAGTTCGGCACGCCCGACGCGCCGCAGGCCAGGGACTTCGGCTCCCGGCTGCTGGCCGCGCAGTCCTGGACCGTGCAGGAGCTCGCCGACCACAAGGACGGCGACCAGGCCGCGCTCGACGCCAAGAAGGCCGAGTACAAGAACATCTACGCGCAGCTCGGCCCGACCAAGGGCTACTTCAGCGGCGAGGACGGCGGCCGCACGGGCGCCGGGTTCCTGTCGTTGCTGCAGGCCGTCGCGTTCTCGCTGTTCCAGCTGTTCGCGAAGGCCGCCGTGCTGCTGGCCCAGCTGCTGCTGCGGGTGCTCACGCTGGCGGGCCCGCTCATCGGCCTCGTCGCGCTGATCCACCACGACCTGCTGCGCAAGGTCGCCCGCGCGGCCGCCGTGACCGTGTTCAACGTGCTGGTGCTGGCGGTGCTGGCGGGCACGCACGCGCTGCTGCTCCAGGCGATCTTCAACGCCACCGGGCTGACGCTGCTGACCAAGGCGCTGCTGGGCCTGATGCTGACCCTGGTCTGCTTCATGGTCGGCAAACCGCTGCGCCGGATGTGGCAGATGGTGGAGATGTCGGTCGGCTCGGCCAGCAACGCGCTGCCGATGCGCGGCGGCGTGCTGTCGCGGCTGCGCAAGAAGAAGGAAGGCCCCTCCCCGCAGGAGGAGTTCTGGGACACCGTGCGCGACGCGGACCCGGACGGGCCCGAGGTGCCGCAGCGCGACCGGCGGCGGGTGCGGCCCGAGGCGGCCAACCCCGTGGCCGCCACGGCGCAGCGGTTGGACCGGGCCGGGAACAGCGTCGGCGAGCTCGGCAGCGGCGGGAACGGCGCGCCGGCGTTGCCCGGTGGCGGGTACGCCGGTCCGGCGGCGCTGCCGTCCGGGCGCTCCAGGGTGGTCGACGCGGCGCCCATCGCCGACCGGAGCTACGACCGCGTGGACGACGCCGTGCTGGTGCCCTCGCGCGTCAACGGCCGGGTCCTCGACGCGCCGACCGCCGTGCCGGGGCCGCGCCGCGCCGAGACGGAAGTGGTGGCGGGACGGCAGGTCCACGTGATCTACCGGCCGTCACGCGGGCTCGAGGTCAGGGACAGCTGATGCCGATCCGAACCAATCGCGGCCGGGCGGCCGTGTACCGACGCCTGTGGGGCTGGCCCCTGCGCTCGCCGCGCCACCTCGTGGCCTCGATCGTCGGCGTGACGGTCCTGGTCACGACGATCAGCGTGGTCATCCCGAACGCGATCAAGCCGCGCCAGGGCGGCGGCACGGCGGGCACCACGTCCACCGTCGTGACCGGTGGCAGCGGCGGCAACCAGGTCGGCGTGCTGCCGACCGCCACCTCCACCGCGCTGCCGACCAAGGCGCCGAGCCCCACCGCCGCGCCCACCTCGGCCCCGGTGAACCCCAACGCGCAACTGGTCGCCGACATGTGGGTCGACGCGTTCAGCGCGTACCAGCCGGGCAAGACGACCAAGGAGCAGTGGCTGGCCGGCCTCAAGCCGCACACCTCGAACGAGAAGTTCCCCGCGCTGGAGTCGGTCGACCCGGTGAACGTGCCCGCGGTGATCGACGAACCGGTCAAGGCCATCAAGTCGTTCACCGAATCGGCGGAGTTCGAGGCCAAGTTGGAGGACGGCAAGCTGATCGTCACGGTGGCGAAGCTCCCCGAGGGCTGGGTCGTGACCGAGTGGACCAAGGTGGGGTGACCATGCTCAAGATCGGGCTCGTGGTCGTCGCGGTGGTGGCCGTGGTCGCCGTGACCGTGACCAACGGCGTGTCCACCGTGCTCAGCGAGAACACCCCCTCGGAGGAAGCCGCCGGCATCCGCATGGCGAGCTGCAACGCCTCGATCGGCCCGTGGGGCGGCGGCGGCGAGGAGAAGGGCCGCCGGGAGGCGGAACGGCTCACCGACGAGCAGCGCACCACCGTCGCCAACATCATCTCCATCGGCCGCGACCGCAAGCTGCCGCCGCTGGCCTGGCAGATCGCGATCCAGGCGGGCATGACCGAGTCGGGGCTGCGCAGCCTGGACTACGGCGACCGCGACTCGCTCGGCATCTTCCAGATGCGCCCGTCGATGGGCTGGGGCACGCCCCAGCAGGTCACCGACCCCCACTACGCGATCAACAAGTTCTACGACGTGCTGCTCAAGCTGCCGGACTGGGAGGAGCAGCGGCCCGGCGACTCGGCCCAGGACGTGGAGCGGTCGGCGTTCCCCGACCGGTACCACAACTGGGAGGCCATGGCCGCCTTCCTGATCAGCAAGGAAGGCGACGTCAGCGACCCGGCCGGGTGCGGTGAGAACGTCGGCGACTTCCTGCTCGCGTCGAACGCGGCCGGCACCGCCATCGAGTTCACGAAGCAGCAGCTCGGCGAGCCGTACCTGTGGGGCGGCAACGGCCCGGACGCCTGGGACTGCTCCGGCATCCTGGTCAAGGCGTTCGCGGCGGCGGGCGTGAAGATCCCGCGGGTGGCGAACGACCAGTACATGGCAGGCGGTGCCTACCTGCCCGTGCGGGAGGCCAAGGCGGGCGACCTGATCTTCTGGGCGACCAACCCCGCGAACCCGGTCACCGTCCACCACGTGGCGATGTACCTGGGCAACGACGAGTACATCCACGCGCCGCAGACCGGTGACGTGGTCAAGATCAGCAAGGTGAACTGGGACTACCACGAGTTGATGCCACTGGCCGTCCGGCCGGGCGTGTAGGGAGGCACGACGGTGTTCAACCACGAACCCATCCAGCGCCACGCCGGGCCGCCCGCGTCGAGCACGCCGACGCGGGACTACCTCAACACCCGGCCGCCGGGCACCGACCAGTCCTACGCGGTGCTGCCCCGGTCGCTGGTCGAGGCCATGCCGCTGCCGTGGCAGCAGCAGATGGCGCACCTGCTCGCCGACTTCCACCGCACGTACGGGCACCTGAACTGGCCGGTCTACCGGGTGGTGCCGTCCCGGGTGGAACGGCTGGTCGACCTGGACGAGGACCAGCTGGCCGAGGTCGGCGCGATCGTGGAGATCGACTCGGACGGCGAGCTGGTCTACCGGGACCGCAGCGGCGCGCTGATCGCCGACCCGGAGCACAAGACGGTGCTCGTGTCGGTGCTCGACCCCATCCCGGGCGAGTTCGCCAACGCCAACCAGAACACGCCGCCGCGCGGCTTCCCCCAGCCGCCGCCGGTCGTGCCGCAGCCGACGTTCCCGCAATCGGGCCCGGTGCCCGTGCAGGCGCCCCGACCGCCCCAGTGGTGAACATGACATGCGCTCCGGCGCATGGAAGCCTGGTGGCATGGCTTCTGACCCGAACGCTTGGTACTACTGCCTGACCCACCAGACGGTCGAGCACGGTGTTGGCTGCCGGGGCGGTGACCGCATGGGCCCCTACCCCGACGAGGCCACGGCGCAGCGCGCGCTGGAGCTGGCGCGGGAGCGGACGAAAGCCGAGGACAAGGCCGATAAGGACTGGGGCAAGCGCTGAGGCCGGCTTAGGGTGCACCCCATGGTGGTGATCCGCACCGGCCGAGCGGACCTGGACTTCGGCGGCATCCGGACCGAGTTCGGCCTGCCCGAGGAGTTCCCGGCCGACGCGCTGGCCGAGGCGCAGGCCGCGGTGTCGCGCGACGTCGGCCCGGCCGGCCGCGAGGACGCGACCGACCTGCCGTTCGTGACCATCGACCCGCCCGGCGCGAAGGACCTGGACCAGGCGCTGCTGGTGCAGCGGGTTGGGTCCGGCTTCCGGGTGCACTACGCGATCGCCGACCTGGGCGCGTTCGTGGTGCCCGGCGGCGCGCTGGACGCCGAGGTGCGCAAGCGCGGCCAGACGCTGTACCTGCCCGACGGCAACGTGCCGCTGCACCCGCCCGTGCTGTCGGAGGGCGCGGCGAGCCTGCTGCCCGGCCAGACGCGGCCGTCGGTGCTGTGGACGTTCGAGTGCGGTCCGGACGGCGAGCCGGTCGAGGTGCGGGTGCGCCGGGCGGTGGTGCGCTCGACCGCGCAGTTCGACTACGAGGGCGTGCAGGCGCAGTTCGACGCGGGCACGCCGCACCCGTCGATCGAGGCGCTGCCCGACTTCGGCCGGTTGCGGCGGGAACGCGCGGCCGAGCGCGGGGCGGTGGAGCTGCAACTGCCCGAGCAGGAGATCGTGCCCAACGGTGACGGCGACTGGAAGCTCGCGGTCCGGCCGCGCGCCGACGTCGACTCCTGGAACGCGGAGATCTCGCTGCTCACCGGCATGTCGGCGGCGCGGATCATGATCGAGGCGAAGGTGGGTGTGCTCCGCACGCTGCCCGACGCGGACGACGGCGCGGTGGACGCGCTGCGGCGGTCCGCGCACGCGCTGGGCGTGCCGTGGCCGGACGGTGTGACCCCGTCGCGGCTGCTCGCGGGCCTGGACCCGAGCCGGCCCGAGGCGTTGGCGCTGTTCGTGGACGCGACCCGGCTGCTGCGCGGCGCGGGCTACACGGCGTTCAACGGCGAGGTGCCCGCCGTCTCCACGCACGCCGGCCTGGCCGCGCCGTACGCGCACGTGACCGCGCCGCTGCGCCGGCTGGTGGACCGCTTCGCCACCGAGGTGTGCCTGGCCGTCACGGCGGGTGAGGCCGTGCCCGAGTGGCTCACCAAGGCGCTGCCCCTGCTGCCCGGCCTGATGGGCGGCTCGGACGCGCTGGCGAGCAAGGTCGACCGGGCGTGCCTGGACCAGGTCGAGGCGTGGGTGCTGGCCGACCGGGTGGGCCAGGACTTCGAGGCGGTGGTGCTGAGGGCGGACGGGGGAGGCGCGGACGTCTTCGTCGCCCAACCGCCCGTGATGGGCCGCTGCACGGGCGAGGACCTGCCGGAAGGCGAGCGGATCGCGGTGCGCCTGGTGGAGGCCGACCCCGAGCGCCGGAAGGTCGTCTTCGAACGCCGCTGAACCCGCCCGCCGAACCGACCGCCCGCCGCGGCCGGACCGGCCGTAGTCACGCGCGCCACCGGCGGGCCCGGTCCGATCACCTGTGGTGTGATGACCCGATGACGGGGTCCTCGCGTGCCCGTTCAGCGCGCTCAGCAGCGCCGATGAGCCCGGCGGTGCGCGGCCGCGTTGCCCGAACGTGCCAAGTCGACCGAAGGCATGGGGGGAGTTGACCGAAGCCGATTCTTTTGCCGTCCCGCTGTGGTCACATACGGCAGTCGGAACAAATGGGGTCGGGGGACCTGGCGGTGGCCGCCATCGCCGGGGCGACCAGGGATGGGGATTGCCATGATCGAGGACGTGGCACAAGGGGCGGTCGCCGTGGCGCCGCCCGCCGACGACATCGCGATCGGTGTCGTGGACCGTCAGTACGAGGACCTCGTCCGCGGGGTGAACCAGCGGTGGGTGGCCGCGCCCGAGCGGGTGGTGGTCGTGACCTCCGCGGAGGACGTCCGGCGGACCGTGCGCGACGCGGTCCGGGACGGCAAGCGGATCACCGTGCGGTCCGGGGGGCACTGCTTCGAGGACTTCGTCTACAACTCCGAGACGCAGGTCGTGATCGACCTGACCGAGCTGGACGAGGTCTACTACGACCGCAGGCACCGGGCCGTCGCCGTCGAGGCCGGGGCCACGATCCTGCGCATGTACGAGACGATGTACAAGAAGTGGGGCGTCACGGTCCCGGCCGGGTTCTGCCCGACCGTCGGCATCGGCGGGTACGTCAGCGGCGGCGGCTGGGGCACGCTGGGCCGCCAGTTCGGCCTCGTCGTGGACCACCTCTACGGCGTCGAGGTCGTCGTGGTGGACGCCTCCGGCAAGGTGCGCATCGTGGTCGCCACCCGCGAGGAGCACGACCCGAACCGCGACCTGTGGTGGGCGCACACCGGCGGTGGCGGCGGCAGCTTCGGCGTCGTCACGCGCTACCTGTTCCGCACGCCGGGCGCGAAGGGCGACGACCCGCGCGCACTGCTGCCTCAGCCGCCGCGCGAGGTCATCCTCGCCGCCGTGGGCTGGTCGTGGGCGAGCATCGACCGGGCCGAGTTCGGCCGGCTGGCGCGCAACTACGCCCAGTGGCACCTGGAGAACTTCGCGCCGGACAACCCGAACCGCGACATCGCCGCGTTCATGGGCCTCAACCACCGCTCCGCCGGGCAGATCGGCCTGATCGCGCAGATCGACGCCGACCGGCCGGACGCCGAGGCGCGGCTGACCGAGTTCTTCCGGTACATGAACGAGGGCATCAACGTCGAGCCGGAGGCCCTCACCGCCTCCGTGGGCGACCTCGGCGCGCTGCCGCAGTTCTTCTTCCAGCGCAGGCTGCCCTGGCTGCAGGCCACCCGGTTCTTCGGCATGACCAACGTCCAGGTGACCGACCCGACGTTCCGGGCCGAGTACAAGTCGACGTTCATGGTCGGCAACTTCCCGGACAGCCAGCTCGACGCCCTGCACGCGCACCTGACCCGGGACGACATCAACAACCCGAACGTCACGGTGCAGCTCACCCCGTACGGCGGTGAGATCTCCGCGGTCGGCCCCGCCGACACCGCCGCGGTCCACCGCGGCGCGGCGTTCAAGATGCTCTACTCCGCGTACTGGACCGACCCGGCCGAGGACGACCGGTACGTCGGCTGGGCGCGGGACATCTACGGCGAGGTGTACGCCGCCACGGGTGGTGCGCCGGTGCCGAACGACGTCACCGACGGCTGCTACGTCAACTACGCCGACATCGACCTGAACGCCCCGGAGTTCAACCGGTCCGGCGTGCCGTGGCACGACCTGTACCACAAGGAGAACTACCCGAGGCTTCAGCAGATCAAGGAGAACTACGACCCGCTCGACGTCTTCCGCCACGGCCAGTCGGTCCGGCTGCCGGGGGCGTAGGGGCGAGCGGCAAGGAGCGTCATGGCATTGCAGATCGGCTACAAGGCGTCCGCCGAGCAGTTCGCACCGCGGGAGCTCATCGAGCTCGCGGTGCGCGCGGAGGAGGTGGGCCTGGACAGCGTGATGGTGTCCGACCACTTCCTGCCGTGGCGGCACAAGGGCGGGCACGCGCCGTTCGCCCTCGCGTGGCTGGCGGCGGTGGGTGAGCGCACGTCCCGGGTGCGGATGGGCACGAGCGTGCTCACCCCGACCTTCCGGTACAACCCGGCGGTGATCGCGCAGGCGTTCGCCACCCTGGGCCTGCTCTACCCGGACCGGGTGATCCTCGGCGTCGGCACGGGCGAGGCCCTCAACGAGATCGCCGTGTCCGGGCGGGAGTGGCCGGAGTTCAAGGAGCGGCTGGGCCGGTTGCGCGAGTCCATCGCGCTGATCCGCGAGCTGTGGACCGAGGACCAGGTGAACTACAAGGGCGAGTACTACACCCTCGTCGACGCGAGCATCTACGACCGGCCCGAGCGACCCGTCCCGATCTACGTGGCGGCGGGCGGTCCGCAGATGGCGAAGTTCACCGGCCGGGTGGCGGACGGCTTCATCTGCACGTCGGGCAAGGGGATGGAGCTGTACTCGGAGAAGCTCCTGCCCTCGCTGGCCGACGGGGCGGAGGCGGCCGGCCGTGATCCGGCGCAGATCGACCGGATGATCGAGATCAAGCTGTCCTACGACCGCGACCCGGCGGCGGCGCTGGAGAACGTCCGCTTCTGGGCGCCGTTGTCCCTCACCGCCGAGCAGAAGCACACCGTGCACAGCGCCGAGGAGATGGAACGGCTCGCCGACGAGCTGCCCATCGAACAGGTGGCGCAGCGGTGGATCGTTGCCTCGAACCCGGACGAGGCGCTGGCCGGCATCAAGCCCTATGTGGACGCGGGCCTCAACCACCTGGTGTTCCACGGCCCGGGCCACGACCAGGAGCGCTTCCTCACGCAGTTCGCCGAGGACGTCGTGCCGCGGTTGCGCGAGCTCGGCTGACGCCCTTCCCGCCGGGCACTTCGGTGCCCGGCGGGAAAGGCAGTTTGGAAGTAGCCCCACGCCTCCGACCAGCGACAGGATGATTCCAACCGAGAGGGCACCCGCGTCGTGCCCGCCGGCTCGGAGCCCCACCTCTGCTGGAGGCCAGCGATGACGATGACCGAAGGGGCAGCCGAGACCGTCGCGGCGCCCAACGACATCAGGCCGATGACCGGTCAGGAATACCTGGACTCGTTGCGCGACGGCCGGGAGGTCTACGCGTACGGGGAACGGGTCACCGACGTCACCACCCACCCCGCGTTCCGCAACAGCGCCCGCTCGATCGCCCAGCTCTACGACGCCATGCACGCGCCGGGAGCCGAAGGCGTCCTGAGCGTCCCGACGGACACGGGCAACGGCGGCTTCACCCACCCGTTCTTCAAGACCCCGTACTCCGTGGACGACCTGGTCCGGTCGCGCGACGCCATCGCCGGCTGGCAGCGGCTGGTCTACGGCTGGATGGGTCGGACCCCCGACTACCAGGCGGCCTACTTCGGCACGTTGGTGGCCAACGCCGACTACTACGGCCCGTTCAAGGACAACGCCCTGCGGTGGTACCGCGACGCCCAGGAACGGGTGCTGTACTTCAACCACGCCCTCGTGCACCCGCCGATCGACCGGAGCAAGCCGGCCGACGAGGTCGCCGACGTGTGCGTGCACGTGGAGAAGGAGACCGACTCCGGGCTGGTCGTGTCCGGCGCGAAGGTCGTGGCGACCGGCTCGGCGCTGACCAACGCCAACTTCGTCGCCCACTACGGGCTTCCGGTCAAGGACAAGAGGTTCGGCCTCGTGTTCACCGTCCCGATGGACGCGCCGGGGCTCAAGCTGATCAGCCGCACGTCCTACGAGATGGCCGCCGGGGCGCTGGGCAGCCCGTTCGACTACCCGCTGTCGAGCCGGTTGGACGAGAACGACGCGATCATGGTGATGGACAAGGTCCTGGTGCCGTGGGAGAACGTCTTCGTCTACGACGCGGAAGCCGCCAACGGCTTCATGAACGTCTCCGGCTTCGCCGAGCGGTTCACCTTCCACGGCTGCACGCGACTCGCCGTCAAGCTCGACTTCATCGCCGGCTGCGCGATGAAGGCCGTCGAGCTGACCGGCACCTCCGGCTTCCGCGGCGTGCAGGCGCAGATCGGCGAGATCCTGAGCTGGCGCGACCTGTTCTGGGGCATGTCCGACGCGATGGCGAAGTCGCCGGACACCTGGCTCAACGGCATGGTGCAGCCCAACGTCAACTACGGC
This sequence comes from Actinosynnema sp. NPDC049800, assembly GCF_040656635.1. Classification (NCBI taxonomy): domain Bacteria; kingdom Bacillati; phylum Actinomycetota; class Actinomycetes; order Pseudonocardiales; family Pseudonocardiaceae; genus Actinosynnema; species Actinosynnema sp. NPDC049800. The sequence goes on from NZ_JBFAMT010000005.1 coordinate 271,197, forward strand.
TTCGCGTACCGGATCTTCATGGGCATGGGCTACCCCAGGGTCAAGGAGATCCTGCAGCAGACCCTCGGCAGCGGCCTCATCTACCTCAACTCCCACGCGAGCGACTGGCGCAACCCCGACGTGCGGCCGTACCTGGACCGGTACCTGCGCGGCTCGGACGGCGTCGAGGCGGTCGACCGGGTGAAGCTGATGAAGCTGCTGTGGGACGCCGTCGGCACCGAGTTCGGCGGGCGGCACGAGCTCTACGAGCGCAACTACTCCGGCGACAACGAGTCGATCCGGGTCCAGACGCTGATGATGTACCAGGCGACCGGCCGCGCCGACCCGCTGAGGGCGTTCGCGGATCGCTGCATGGCCGAGTACGACCTGGACGGCTGGACCCGGCCGGACCTGTTCGACGGCAGCGACCTGCGCCTGACGGGTGGCCTCTGAGGTCGTTCGGACGGGCGGTTCTTTTCACCGCCCGCGACGGTCTCTACTGCGACGGTGCGAGTTCCGGATTGGATCGGTGACGCGATGCTGGCATTGGGATTGAGCGGTCATTTCGGCGGAGAGGACTCCGACCTCGTACCCGGACTGCCCGAGTCGTACTCGCACGACGCCGCGGCGTGCCTCGTCGCGGACGGCAAGCTCGTGGCCGCGGTGGAGGAAGAACGCTTCAACCGCATCAAGAAGACCACCAAGTTCCCCGTGAACGCGGTGCGGGCCTGCCTGGAGATCGCGGGCGTCGGGCTCGACGAGGTCGACGTCGTGGGCTACTACTTCGACGAGACGTTCAGCGACAACGCGCTCAACACCTGGTACGCGGCCATCCCGCAGATCCCGGTGCGGTCCGCGCGCCGGCTGATCCAGGACAAGCTCGCCGAGGGCCTCGGGGTGGAGGTGCCCGACGAGCGCGTCCTGTTCACCGGGCACCACTACGCGCACGCGTGGTCGTCCTTCCTGCGGTCCGGGATGGACGAAGCGCTCGTGGCGGTGCTCGACGGCCGCGGCGAGGAGGAGTCGGGCACGCTCTTCCGCGCCGACGCCGACGGCATGCACCCGTTGACCACGCACCCCGTGCACGCATCGCTGGGCCTGTTCTACCAAGAGGCGATCAGCATGGTGCGGTACGGCTTCGGCGACGAGTACAAGGTGATGGGCCTCGCGCCCTACGGGGACGCCAAGAAGTACCGCGAGGTCTTCGACAGCCTCTACACGCTGCACGACGGCGGGCACTACGAGCTGACGCCGGGCACCCCGTGGCTCAACACGGTGGCGTCGCGGTTCCTCGCGGAGGGCTTCGAGCCGCGGCGGGCCGGCGAGCCGGTCACCCAGCAGCACAAGGACTTCGCGGCCGGCGTGCAGCAGATGCTGGAGGACGTCGTCCTCCACGTGCTGCGGCACTGGGCGGAGGTGACCGGGCTGCGCACGTTCTGCTTCGGCGGCGGTGTCGCGCACAACAGCAGCCTCAACGGCCTGCTCCTGCGCTCCGGCCTGTTCGACGAGGTCTTCGTGCACCCGGCGTCGCACGACGGCGGCGCGTCGGAGGGCGCGGCGCTCGCCGTGGCCCTGCAGGCCGGCTGGAACCGCCCCAAGCTGTCCCGCATGCGCACCGCGAGCCTCGGCCCGGACCTCGGTGACCGCGACGTGATCGGCAAGCGCCTGCACGCCTGGCGCGACCAGGTGGAGGTCGAGCACCACGAGGACATCGTGGAGGTCGCGGCGAACCTGATGGCCGAGGGCAACGTGCTGGGCTGGGCGCACGGCCGGTCCGAGTTCGGGCCCCGCGCGCTGGGCAACCGCAGCATCCTCGCCGACGCCCGCCCGGCGGACAACCGCACCCGGATCAACGCGATGGTGAAGAAGCGGGAGGGCTTCCGCCCCTTCGCGCCCGCCGTCACCGCGGAGGCCGCCGACACCTACTTCGACCTCACGGACACCAAGGCCGACCACGACTTCATGTCGTTCGTGGTCTACGTCCACGAGGACCGCCGCGAGGAGCTGGGCGCGGTGACCCACGTCGACGGGAGCGCGCGGGTGCAGGTGGTCGACCCGGAGCACAGCCCGCGGTTCCACCGGCTGATCCAGCGGTTCGGCGAGATCACCGGAACGCCGGTGCTGCTCAACACCTCGTTCAACAACAACGCCGAGCCGATCGTGCAGTCGGTGGACGACGTGGTGACCAGCTACCTGACCACCGACCTGGACTACCTGGTGGTGGAGGACTTCCTGGTGCGCCGCCGCCCCGAGGCCGTGGTGGACGACCTGGTCGTGCGGTTCCGGCCGGTCACCCGGCTGCGCAAGTCGTGGAACCACGTGGTCGGCCCGGACGCCGAGCACGAGATCTACCTCGACTACACCAACGGTCCGCGGTCGACGGTGTCGGCGGAGGTCTTCGCCCTGCTGGGGGCGGTGGACGGTCGCAAGACGCTGGCGGAGCTCGTCGGGGGCGAGGTGCCCGACGAGGTGCGGAAGGTGTTCTACGACCTCTGGCACAGCAGGCTGTTCGAGCTGCTGCCGCGGGAGGACGGCTGACGATGACCGCGTCCGACCTGGATCCCGACCTCCCGCCACCGGTCCACCTGGGCGTGCAGCGGCTGCTCGACACCGTGCGCCAGCAGGCGGAGCTGCCGTGGATCGACGCCGCGGGCCAGTGGGACGACCCGCTGTTCGACGCCTGGGTCAACTGCCTGGAAGCCGCGACGACGGTGGGCCGGGCGTTCTCCGCGCGCAACGCCAGGGACGGCGCGGACGAGCCGGACGCGAAGCTGGTGGACGAGCTGCGCGGCGCGCTGTCGGCGGCCCGGGCGGCGACCGCGTCGATCAGCTTCTCCCTGGTGGACACCACGGACCGGCAACGCCGGGGCTGAGGCCCTCGCGACACCGCCCGCGTCACCGGCACGACCGGTGACGCGGGCGGTTCGCCGTCAGGCGAAGGCCGTGGCGAGCTCGCGGATGACGTCGAGCCGGGTCGGGTCCTCGAAGCTGATGGACAGCTCCTGGATCCCGACCGCCTCGTACGCGGCGATGCGCTCCCGGATCGTGTCGATCGTGCCGATCAGGCCGTACTCGCCGAGGTCGCCGGGGTAGTTGTCGGGCGCCCACACCGGGATCGCGGCGCGGGCCTCGGCGTCGGTGTCGCGGATGATGCAGTGGGTCGTGGTCGTCTTCCAGATGTGGTCGTAGTCGCGGCCCAGGTCCTCGCAGTGCTTGCGGAGGATGTCGAGCTTGCGCCGGATGCCGTCCGGTGACTCGATGACGTTGCAGGCGTCGGCGAACTCGGCGACGATCTTGAGCGTCACCTTCTCGCCGGAACCCGCGATCAGCATCGGGATGTGCGGCGACTGCACGCCCTTCGGCTGGTTGATCGCGCCGTTGACCTGGTAGTACTTGCCCTCGAAGGTCGCCTCGTCCTCCGTCCACATGCGGTGGATCACCTGGACCGCCTCGCGGAGCTGGCGCAGGCGCTCGCCGGGGGTGCCGTACTCGTAGCCGTAGCCGACGTAGTCCGCCTCGTACCACCCGGCGCCGATGCCGAACGTGAGCCGCCCGCCGGAGATGACGTCCACAGTGGACGCCATCTTGGCCTGCAGCGCGGGGTTGCGGTAGTTGTTGCCGGTCACCAGCGGTCCGAGCCGGACGTTCTCGGTCTCCCTGGCCAGTGCGGTGAGCGTGGACCAGACCTCGAAGAAGGTCTCCTGCGACGGCGGCACGGTGTGGAAGTGGTCCGGCGCCCACAGCGAGTGGTACCCGCTGTCGTCGGCGGCCTTCGCGATCCGGACGATCGTCTCGAAGGCCTCCGCCGGGTCCGGGATACCCGCCAGGTCGTGGCCGAAGCCGGTGGGAAGGAACAGGCTGTACTTCATGCTCACGGCCTCCTGTGGTCAACGCACGGCGTGCGGACATCCGACCGGGGGAAGAGCAAGCAGCCCCCGGGAGTTGAGACCGGCCAGGGGGCCGAAAAGAACCGCGCTCGCGGTGCGGGAAGACGAATCAGGCCGGCGCGGTGGCGGGCAGCCCGAACTTCGCCACCAGGCCCGGGTCGACGAACAGCACGATCCTCGCGATCCCGTCGGTGGCCAGCGTGAGCACGGCGATCCCGAACGCCCGTCGCACGCCGTCCTCGTCCCGCCGGTACACCGCGGTCCCGGGCTGGCCGTTCGCCTCGACCGGCAGCAGGCGCCACTCGCCGGGCGTGCCGATGGCGTGCCGGGCGATGAACGGCGCGCACGTGCGCTTGCCGGCGAACCACGTCGCGCTCGGCACGGTCTCCAGGCGGGCGTCGGCGCGCAGCAGCCGTTCCAGCGCGGCGGCGTCGGACTCCTCGAAGGCCTTGATGTACTGGTCCACCAAGGCCCGGATCTCCGGCTCGTCGGGCTCGGTGACCCGGTCCATGTCGGCCGAGACCTCCTCCAACCGCGCCCGCGCGCGTTGCAGCATGCTCTTGACCGCCGTCGTGGTCGTGTCGAGCATCTCGGCGACCTCGCTGGCCGGGAACGCGAGGACGTCCCGCAGCAGCAGCACGGCCCGCTGCCGACCCGGCAGGTACTGCAGGCTCGCCACCAGCGCCAACCGCAGGCTCTCCCGCTCGCTCACGATCACCGCCGGGTCACCGGCCTCGCGGGCGCCGTCGTGGCCCCAGGCGGCGGAGGTGGAGATCGGCTCGAGCCACAGCACCCCCGGAGCGGCCGGGACCTGCGGCGTGTCCGGGTCGCCCGCCGGCCCGCCCAGGCCGGACGGCAGCATCCGCCTGCTGCGCTGCTGCAACGCCGTCAGGCTCGCGTTCGTCGCGATCCGGTACAGCCAGGCGCGCACCGACGAACGGCCCTCGAACCCGCCGTAGGACCGCCACGCCCGCAGGTACGTCTCCTGGACCACGTCCTCGGCGTCGTCGACCGAGCCGAGCATCCGGTAGCAGTGCGCCAGCAGTTCGCCCCGGTAGCTCTCGGTGTCACTGGCGAACTGCGTGTTGTCGGGCATTCAGCCTCCCGTGCGTGGCCGCCGACGCCCTTGACCCCGGCGGCGGCGCTGCGGTCGGCGGTCATGTGGGACGCTTCTAGGTGCACACGGTACTCGCTGGGTGACGCTCGCGAGGGCGGCCCGACGATCGCGCCCGCTCACCTCGGGCGACGCCTGGGGCCGTGCCGGGACGGTCGCGGCGGGTGTCCGCACAAGGGCGGAGGCCGGGGCGAGGCCCGCTGTCGGCGCGTGGGACGGGTGCCGGCACGAGGCCTGTTATTCGCACGATTGCAGCTGCCTGCGCAAGGCCCCGCTTTCGGCAGGTGGGCAGTCTCTGGTGCAAGGCCTCTGCTGTCGGCGCGTGGGGCGGGTGCCGGCGCAAGGTCTGTCATCAGCGCAACTGGGGTCCGCCGCCAGGTCCCCTGTCAGCGCAACGGCGGGTGCCGCGGCCAGGTCCCGCTGGTGGCGCGAGGGTAGGTGCCGCCGTCAGGCTCAGCTGGCGGTGCGAGGGCGGGTGGCGGTGCGAGGCCAAACTGTCGGCGCAAGGGGCGGCTATCAGCCGCGAGGGCGGGTGTCTGTGAGAGGCGAACACCCGCGTGCCCGGACCTGCGGTCTCGCCGTGGCCGGCCCCGCCGTGGCCCGGCCTGTCGCCGTGAGCCGGTGTCGCCGTGGGGTCGGTCTCGCCGGCCGATCCGCGGCCCGCCTGCGGAGCGCAACGGCGCCGCAGGCGGTGCGGCCGGGCGTCGGGGCGCCCTGAGCCGACTGCCGCTGATCAGCGAGCTGCGATCACTTGATGAACTCCGACGCGTAGCTGCGCAGCAGGTCGTGGTCGAACGGGTTCAGGAACGACACGGCCAGCTCCTGCACACCGGCCTCCTCGTAGGCGGCGATCCGCTGGTGGATGGTCTCCACCGTGCCGACCAGGCCGTACTCGGCGACGTTGCCGGGGTAGATGGCGCCCATGAACGGCGGGGTGGCGGCAACGGCCTCCTCGTCGGTGTCGGCGATGATGCACAGCGTGGAGGTCGTCTTCGTGATCGCGTCGTAGTCGCGACCGACGGTCTCGCAGTGCTCCTTGAGGATGCCGAACTTGCGCTTGAGGCCCTCGGGGCTCTCGATGACGTTGCAGGCGTCCGCGAACTCGGCGACGATCTTGAGCGTCACCTTCTCGCCGCCACCGGCCACCATCATCGGGATGTGCGGCGACTGCAGGCCCTTGGGCTGGTTGATCGCGCCCTTGATCTGGTAGTACTTGCCCTCGAAGGTCGCCTCGTCCTCGGTCCACATGGCGCGGATGACCTGCACGGCCTCGCGCAGCCGGCGCAGGCGCTCACCGGCGTCGTGGAAGTCGTAGCCGTACCCGACGTAGTCCGGCTCGTACCAGCCCGAGCCGATGCCCATGGTGAACCGGCCGCCGGAGATGACGTCCGCGGTCGAGGCCATCTTGGCCTGCAACGCCGGGTTGCGGTAGCTGTTGCCGGTCACCATGTGGCCGAGCCGCACCCGCTGCGTCTCCCGGGCCAACGCCGTCAGCACCGACCACGACTCGAACAGGAACGCCTGCGAGGCCGGGACGGGGACGAAGTGGTCCGGCACCCAGGCCGCCTCGTAGCCGGCCTCGTCGATGGTCTTGGCGACACCGACCAGCGCCTCGAACGCCTCGGCCGGGTCGGTGAAACCCGCCAGGTCGTTGGTGAACCCGGTGGGCAGGAACGTGCTGTGTTTGATGGCCATCCTAGCTCTTTCCTCGTGGTGCGATCGGGCCGCGTCGGCCTGGCGGCGCGCGACGTCGAGCGGTGTTCTGGAGTAGAGACCGCGCGGTGGGCCGAAAGGAATCGCGCATCCCGTACGCCCCTCGGTATTCGCCCACGACGTGGAATATCGGCCCGCCGATCGGGTGCCCCGCAGGCCGGCGCTTGACAGCCGTCCCCCGGACGGGGGAAATGTGATGCGCGCCCACGCGGAATTCCCGGCTCGGCGCGGGTTCCCGCGTCCACCCGCTCGGCTCGCGCCCACCTTCACCCAGCACCGGACGAGGAAGCAGGCCCGTGATGCCCGAACTGCCCCTGACCCTGACCGACGCCGCGGCTGCACTGCGCTCCGGCGAGGTCACCAGCCTGGAGCTGACCGAGGCGGCCATCGCGGCCGCCGAGAGAGCCGACGACGCGCTCGGCGTGTTCCTGTCCCGCTTCGACGACGAGGCCCGCCGGGCCGCCCGACGCGCGGACGACGAACTGGCCGCCGGCACCGACCGCGGGCCGCTGCACGGGATCCCGATGGGCATCAAGGACATCATGCCCACGGTCGAGGGCCCGACCACGTCGCAGAGCCTGGTGTTCGACCGCGACTGGGGCGACGGCCACGAGGGGCCGGTCATCGCGCGGCTGCGCGCGGCGGGCGCGGTGATCACCGGCAAGACGACCACGATGGAGTTCGCGCTCGGCCTGCCCGACCAGGACAAGCCGTTCCCGCTGCCCCGCAACCCCTGGGACCTCTCGACCTGGGCCGGCGGGTCGAGCTCGGGCAGCGCGAGCGGGGTCGCCGCGGGCATGTTCTACGCGGGCATGGGCACCGACACCGCGGGCGGCATCCGCATGGCGGCGGCGTTCAACGGGGTCAGCGGGCTGATGCCGACCTTCGGCCGGGTGCCGAAGTCCGGCTGCCTGCCGCTCGGCTACAGCCTCGACCACATCGGCATGATCGGCCGCTCGGCGCGGGACTGCGCGGTGGTGCTCGCCGCCGTGGCGGGCCGGGACGAGAGCGACCCGGACTCGGTGGACGCGCCCTTCGCCGTGCCCGAGCAGCTCGACCACGACCTGTCGGGGCTGCGCATCGGCGTCGTCCGGGACGGGCATTTCCCCGACCACGGCGATCCCGCCACGGCCACCGCGTTCGAGGCGGCGCTGGCCCGGTTCGAGGAGGCCGGGGCGGAGCTGGTGGAGGTGTCGCTGCCGTACCGGGCCGAGGTGATGACGGTCCACCAGATCACGATGACCAGCGAAGGCCTCGCCTACCACCGGCCGGACCTGCACAAGCGGTGGGACGACTACTTCGCCGCCACCCGGTGGATGCTCGCGCAGGGCGCGCTGGTGTCGGGCGCGGACTACGTGCAGGCGCAGCGGGTGCGTCGGGTCGCCCAGCACGCGGTGGCCGAGCTGTTCGGCACGGTGGACCTGGTCGTGTGCCCCACGGCGTCGATGGGCGCGCCCTCCTACGCCGACCTGTCCGGCGACATCACCGCGCTCGGCGCGCTGATCCACACCGGCTACTGGGACTGCATCGGCAACCCGGTGCTGGCCGTGCCGATGGGTTTCACCGCCTCGGGGCTGCCGCTGTCGCTCCAGATCGCCGCGCCGGCGTTCGGCGAGGCGACGGCCGTGCGGGCGGGCGAGGCGTTCCAGGCGATCACCGACTGGCACCTGCGGGTGCCGGGGCTCGACCCGGGTACCGAGGTCGAGCCGCCGGCGCCGGGCGCCATGCCCGCCGCCGATCCCGCCGAGCTCGCCGCGGTGCGCGTGCTGTTCTCGGGCGCGACGCTGGCGCCGGCCGAGGGTGAGCTCCAGGCCTTCGCCCTCGGCTACCCGGACGTGCGGACTGCCGTAGCGGCCCTGTACGCGGTGCCGGAGGCCCGTTACGCCGATCCCGCGCTGCGCTTCGTGGCGGGTGGCAGGATCGTCGACTGGCGGAGGTGACGTCGGCCGGGAGTCGCGACCACGGTAATTCCGCGCAACCGGGAATTACTTCGGTGCGGCAATTTAGAAGTAGGCCGCGCGATGCCGAAGTCAAGACTATGGAGTCACGGGTCCGGCCACCAGGCCGGGCAGCTCAGCCGGATTCCAGGGGGTTCCCCAAATGACTGTCCAGGAAACTACGGGTGTGCGGGAAGTGATCGACGGTATCGCGAAGGCGTGGGCGAACAACGACCCCGACGCGTTCGCGGACCTGTACTCGGCGGACGCCAGCATGATCCTCTCGGGCGACCGCTACCTCAGCGGGCGCGAGGTCATCCGCGAGGTCGTGACGCAGCAGTTCAAGTCGGCCCACTCCGGGACGACCCTCCTGCAGAACATCGTGGACGTGCGGTCGATCGGCGAGGACGTGGCCGTGGCGATCACCGAGGGCGGCGTGCTGGCCCCCGGCGAGAACGTCCCGTCCGACGAGCGCTCCATCCGCGCGACGTGGGTGCTGCGCAAGGACAGCGACGGCTGGCTGATCGCGGCCTACCAGAACACCCGCACCTCCGAAGCCGCGCTGCCCGGCCTGTAGCCGACAGCCTCACCATCCCCCTGGCCGGCGTGCCGGGTGGTCCACGTCGTCGCACGACATCGGAAGCCTCGTGAGCCGTAGCGGTCGGAGGCGTTGAGGAGGATCAGGGTCATGGCCGCTGTGCAAGTCGGCATCGCGTTGCCGGTCCGGGAGACGGCGATATTGGGCTACCCCGACGCCGGCCCGCTGATGAAAATGGCCCAGCAGGTTGAGGAACTCGGTTTCGACTCGGTCTGGGTCGGCGATTCGTTCGTCGCCCGGCACCGGCTCGAGCCGCTCACCCTGCTGGCCGCCATCGCGATGCTCACCAACCGGGTCACGATCGGCACGGCGGCGCTGACCGCGGTGCTGCGCGACCCGCTCTACCTGTCCCACATCCTGGTGACGCTCGACCAGCTCGCCGGGGATCGGCTGCGGATCGCGCTCGGCACCGGGTTCCCGTTGCCCGCCAAGGAGGAGCTGGACGCGGTCACCACGACCTACGGCCAGCGGGCGGGTCGGATGGACGAGGCGGTCGAGTTCTGGAAGCGCCACTGGAGCGGCCGGGACGGCGACTTCGTCGGCAAGTACGTCGACCTGTCCGAGCTGGTCAACCAGTCGCCGCCGACCACGCCCGGTGGGCCGCGGATCTGGTTGGCCAGCAACGGGAAGCCGCGCGCGGTCGCCCGTGCCGGTGCGCAGTACGACGGGTGGCTGCCGGTCCGGATCGAGCCCGACGAGTACCGGAAGTCGCTGCGCGCGATCCGGGACACGGCGGAGGCCGCCGGCCGCGACCCCGGCGACATCGAGCCGGCGCTGTACGTCACCGTCAACATCAGCGACGACCCGGCCGAGGCGCTCGCGGGTCTCGAGGACTACACCGACCGGTACAACAACATGCCCATCGAACCCCTGCGGGCCTACCAGCTCTACTACGGGGGTTCCGCCGCGGACTTCACCGACTGGCTGGCGGAGTACGTCGAGGCGGGTGCGCGGCACATCGTGCTGCGGATGGGTTCCTTCGACCACTACGAGCGCAACGTCCGGGCGATCGCGGACGGCGTCATGCCGGGCCTGCACGCCATGAAGGTCGACTGAGATCGGGAGAGCGATGCGTTTCGCGGGCAAAGTGGCGCTGGTGACCGGTGGCGGCACCGGCATCGGCAGGGCGACGGCGGAGGCCTTCGCCGCGGAGGGCGCGACGGTGGTCGTGGCGGGCCTCGACGAGGAACCGCTGCGGCAGACCGTGAAGGCGATCGAGGCGGCGGGCGGCGAGGCCAGTTCGATGGTCCTCGACGTCACCGACGAGGCCGCCGTCGCGGAGATGGTCGCGACGACCGCCCAGCGGCACGGCGGCCTGGACGTCGCGTTCAACAACGCGGGCGTCATGGTGGGCGGCCGGGTCGCCGACCTGGACGCGGGCACCTGGGCGAGGGCCCTGTCGGTGGCGACCGGCACCTGGCTGTCGATGAAGCACGAGATCGGCTTCATGCGGGAGCACGGCGGCGGCGCCATCGTCAACATCTCCTCGATCATCGGCCCGCACAAGAGCATTCCCGGCACCGGCGGTTACGCGGCGGCCAAGGCCGCGATCACCGCCCTGACCAAGACCGCCGCGCTGGAGCACATCCGCGACGGCATCCGGATCAACGCGGTCAGCCCCGGCCCGATCGCCACACCGCTGTCGCTGATCCGCGGCGAGACCGAGGCCCAGCAGGCCGAGCGGATGAAGACGACCCTGCCGATCGGCCGGATCGGGGCCGTCGAGGAGGTCGCGCGCGCCGTGCTGTGGCTGGCGTCGCCGGACTCCTCGTTCACCGTCGGCGCCGACCTCGTCCTCGACGGCGGCGCGACCGCTTGAGCTCAACGACAGGAGAGACATGATTCTGGTGGTGGGAGCGACGGGCGTCGTCGGGCGCGAGGTCGTCGCGCAGTTGGTCGAGGCCGGGCAGGAGGTGCGGGCGCTGGTCCGCGACCCCGGTCGCGACCACGGGTTCGGCGGCGAGGTGAAGGTCGTCACCGGCGACCTCGGCTCGGTGGCGACCCTGACCGACGCCCTGACCGGCGTGGACAGCGCGTTCCTGCTCAGCGGCGGCGGGCCGGAGACGCCCCTGCACGACGCGAACTTCGCCGCCGCGGCGGCCCAGGCCGGTGTCCGCCACGTGGTCAAGCTGTCGATCATCGGCGCCGAGTACGGGTTCACCGACCTGGTCAGCACCTGGCACCTGGCCGGTGAACGGGCCGTCCGCCAGATCGGGCTGTGGCCCAACGGTCCGCAGTGGACGTTCCTGAGGCCGGGCGAGTTCAGCTCCAACGCGCGGCTGTGGGCCGTGCCGGTCCGGGAGCGCGGCGCGGTGTTCTGGTCGCAAGTGGACGTCAAGGTGGCCGTCATCGACCCGCGCGACGTGGCTGCCGCGGCCGTCACGGCGCTCACCACGCCGGGTCACGAGGGCAAGACCTACCGGATCGGCGGTCCGCGGGCGCTCGACGTCCGCGAACGGGTCGACATCCTCGCCGCGGCGCTGGGCAAGCCCCTCAAGCTGATCGAGGTGCCGATCGCCGACGTGGCGGACGCGGCGGCCAGGGCGGGGCGGCAGAAGCTCGTCGTGGAGACCACGATGGGCAACCTGGGTCGGCCGGAGTTCCAGGAGAAGGCGTCCCAGGTGCTCCCGACGTTCCAGGAGCTGGTGGGCCGGCCGCCGCGCACCTTCGAGGAGTGGGTGAACGACCACGTGGGTCTGTTCCGCTGAGTTCCGGCGTGCGCGGCGCTGCACCGCGCACGCCCCGACCCGAGCGGAAGCGGTGTGCCTGTCCTCGGGCACACCGCTTCCGCGTTCGTCGGCCGGAGCCTCTCCTCAGCTCGGCAGCCGGATCGACTGCTGGTGGTTGAAGACGTTGCGCGGGTCCCAGGTCTTCTTGGCCCTCTGGAGCCGCGGGTAGTTCCCCTTGTAGTACAGGTCGTGCCACGGGACGGACGACCTGTTCCACGTCGGGTCGCCGAGATCGGTGTCGGGGTAGTTGATGTAGCAGCCGTCACTGCGGCCGTTGGGCACCGGAACGCCGCCGGTGTCGGCGAAGACCGCGCCGTAGAAGTTGCGCAGCCACGTCCGGAACTTGGTGTCGTCGGCCGGGTTCGGCCAGTGGGTGATCCACAGCAGCTGGTAGGCGGAGTCGCGGTGGGAGTGCGCGGTCGTGTCGGGCGCGATGGCGTTGACCGCGCCGCCGTAGGAGGACAGCCCGACGCTGATCGCGGTGGTGTCCATGCCCGGCGCGGTCAGGTAGGTGTAGAACGCGTCGATCTGGGCATCGGTGAACGTGGTCCGCATGTACGCCGACTTGTAGTCCGCGCGCAAGGTGGGGTCGTTGAACGAGATGACGGCCTTGCCGACGTACTTCGTCGCCTGCAACCACGGCAGGGTGCGGGTTCCGCCACCCGAGGGCCCGACGCCGTTGAGCACGGTCCGCAGGTAGTCGTCCAGGATGGCCTGCGCGTTCGGCGCGGCGGCGTCCACCTGGGTCAGCAGCCCGAGGAAACCCTTCGACTGGTGGTTGAGGGTGATCTCGGCGTGCAGCACGCTGCCGGGGCTGTTGGGCGCGCTGTTGGCCACGTGCCACGTGCCGAAGTTCCGCAGCAGGTTGGCCAGCCCCGTCTTGGTCAGGCTCGCCCACGGGATGCCGATCTCGCTGAGCAGCACCTTCGCGGGCGGTCGGGGCAGGATCTTCGCGGGTTCGGTCGCCGTGACGCCGGGGGAGCGGAACAGGTAGCGCGTGACGACGCCGAAGTTCCCGCCTCCGCCGCCGGTGTGCGCCCACCACAGCTCGCGGTTGGGGTCGGTCGGCTCCCGGGTGGCGGTGACCGTGGTCGCCTTGCCGTCCGCGCCGACCACGACCACTTCCACCCCGTAGAGGTGGTCCACGATCAGGCCGTGGCGCCGGCACAGCATCCCCCAGCCGCCGCCGACGATGTGCCCGCCCATCCCCACCGAGTGGCAGATGCCGCCGGGCACCGTCACCCCCCAGGCGTGGTAGAGCTTCTCGTAGGCGTCGAGCAGGGTCGCGCCGGACTCGATGGCGACGGCGTTGTACCGGGAGTCGTAGTACACGGCGTCGAGGTTGGAGACGTCGAGCACGACCTTCACCGTGGGCTCGAACGGGAATCCCTCGAGGCAGTGGCCGCCGCTGATGACGCTGATCCGCTTGCCGGCGTCCACCGCCGCCTGCACGGCGGGCGCGACCTGGGAGGCCGCGCCGACGACCCGCACCATCTCGGGTTGTCCGATGAACCGCTGGTTGAGCTGCCTGCGGACCAGGTCGGCGTAGTGGGGATCGCCCGGCAGGACGGTGGCCGCGTCGATCGTCGTGCGGGAGCCCAACTCGGTCTCCGCCGTCGCGGTGGCGGTGCCGAGCACCGGCGCAGCGGTGATCGCGACGGCCGCCGAGCCCTTGAAGAGGCGACGGCGGGAGAGTCTGTTGGACGGTAACTCAGCGTTACGTTCGTGGGGCATCCAGTAGTCCTTTCTCACTGCTTCATAACCCGATAGGAGCATCGGATCGAGAAAAGGAGCACGGATAGCGAACTTTACGCCTCGGGAGTAATAAATGTTACCCGCGAGTATGTGGTCGGAATCACACCCTCAACGGTGCGGTATTTCGTATTCGTCGAAATCTTTTCCGGTAATTCGGGCATGCCGAATCCACGCCCTCCCGGAAATCGGAAGGCGTGGATTCGGTGTGAGTTCTCGTCAGTCGAGGGTGCCGAGCGCCGCCAGGATGTCGGTGGTCTCGGTGCGGGTGGTGTAGTCGGGCTGGATGTCGATCCACCGCAGCACGTGGTCGCGGTCGACCAGGAGCACCGCGGGCATCGGCAGGTTGGTGGAGCCGTCGCTGTTCAGCTTCGTCACGTCGTTGCCGAGCCGGACCAGGGTCGCCAGCGCGTCGGCGGTCGGCGTGGTGGCGAAGCCCAGCTCGGTGGCCAGCTTGTTGCCCGGGTCGGACAGCACGGGGAACGTCAGCGAGTTCTTGTCCCGCGTCGCGGCGGTGCCCTCGGGCTTCTGCGGGCTGAGGCCGATCAGGGCGATCCCCCGCTCGGCGAGCACCGGCAGCAACTCGGCCTGGTAGGCGTTCAGCGCCATGTTGCAGTACGGGCCCCAGGCGCCGCGGAACGTGACGATCACGGCGGGGCGGCCGTCGGCCACCTCGTACAGCGACGTCGCTTCCCCGTCCGCGTCCAGCAGTGCCACGTCGGGCACCTTCGCGCCCGGCTTCGCGGCCCCTGCCGGCACGCCCGCGGCCCTGAGCTGGGCCTGTTCGGCTTCGAACGGGGTGAGCAGGCCTTCCGGCGCCTGGCTGGTCATGGAGGCCGTCAGCGCTGCGCTCCGGGCGACGAGCGACTGGGTGTTCATGTGGTTCTCCTCGGTTCGGGTCCATCGGAGGCCCTGGCGGCACGGCCCGAGTCGGTCCGGGCACCGCCGGGGCGCTCCGATCTAGAGACCCGGTGCCGGGCGCAAAGGGATCGCTTGTGGCGAGCACGACGTGGACACGCCGATTCCTGTCCGGCCTCGCCGGGGTCATAGGTGACGACGGAGCGACCGTCCGAGACCGACGAGGGGTGCCTGTATGACCGTGGACATCTCGATCGCCCCGCCGGATCCGACGCCCAGTGGGTCGTCGATGCGACGTGCGTTGCGCCGTGCCGCCGATGGTGCGGTGTTGGACGTGACCGAGGCCGCGGTGCTGTTGCACGCGCGTGGTGAGGACCTGGAGGCGTTGCTGCGGGCGGCGGGTCGGGTGCGCGACGCGCATCTGGTGGCGGAGGGTCGGCCGGGGGTGGTGACCTACAGCCGCAACGCGTTCATCCCGCTGACGCGGTTGTGTCGGGACCGGTGTCATTACTGCACGTTCGCCACGGTGCCGCACAAGCTGCCGGCGGCGTTCCTGGAGCGCGACGAGGTGTTGGAGATCGCGCGTGCGGCGGCGGCGCAGGGCTGCAAGGAGGCTCTGTTCACGTTGGGCGACCGGCCGGAGGAGCGGTGGCCGCAGGCCAAGGAGTGGCTGGAGGCCCGCGGCTACTCCTCCACCCTGGACTACGTGCGGGCGTGTGCGATCGCGGTGTTGGAGGAGACCGGGCTGCTGCCGCACCTCAACCCGGGCGTGCTGAGCTGGGAGGAGTTGCAGCGGCTGCGTCCGGTGGCGGCGAGCATGGGCATGATGCTGGAGACCACGGCGGAGCGGTTGTGGTCGGAGAAGGGCGGCCCGCACTACGGCAGCCCGGACAAGGAGCCCGCGGTCCGGTTGCGGGTGCTCACGGACGCGGGTCGGGTGAACGTGCCGTTCACCACGGGGATTCTGATCGGGATCGGTGAGACGATCACCGAGCGCGCGGAGTCGTTGTTGGCGATGCGGGGGATCGCGCGGCAGTACGGGCACATCCAGGAAGTGATCATCCAGAACTTCCGGGCGAAGCCGGACACCGCGATGCGCGGCATGCCGGATGCGGACCTGCACGAACTGGCCGCCACGATCGCGGTCGCCCGACTGGTCATGCCCTCGTCGACGAGTGTGCAGGCCCCGCCGAACCTGGTCGGCGAGGAGTTCGCCCTCATGCTCCGCGCCGGTATCGACGACTGGGGTGGTGTGTCGCCGGTGACCCCGGACCACGTCAACCCCGAACGCCCGTGGCCCCACGTGGACGTCCTCGCCGAGCACACCCGCGCAGCGGGCTTCGACCTCCAGGAACGCCTCGCCGTCTACCCCCGCTACGTGACCGCGACGGCCGGTCAGTGGATCGACACCCGGCTCACCGCGCACGTCTCCGCCCTGTCCCGCGCGGACGGTCTGGCCGATCCGGACGCCCCGGTGGTGGGTCGTGAGTGGCAGGAACCCGATGGTGGTCTGGACACCTACGGCCGCGCGGACCTCAACACCGCCATCGACACCGAGGGTCGTACCGAGGACCGGCGTGGCGACTTCGACAGCGTCTACGGCGACTGGGCGTCACTCACCGTCCCCAAGGCGATCGAACGACTGCCGGAGGACACCGCCCGCGCGTTGCGGCTCGCCGCGGACAACCCGGCCGGGATCCTCGACGACACCGAGGCCGCGATGGCGCTGCTCACCGCCGACGGTGCGGCGTTGGAGACCATGACGAGGCTCGCGGACGAGTTGCGTGCCGAGGTGGTCGGCGACGATGTCACCTATGTGGTGAACCGGAACATCAACTTCTCGAATGTCTGTTATGTCGGGTGCCGGTTCTGTGCGTTCGCGCAGCGTGAGCGGGACGCGGACGCGTTCCGGCTCTCGATCGCCGAGGTCGCCGACCGGGCGCAGGAGGCGTGGGACGCGGGCGCGACCGAGGTCTGCATGCAGGGCGGCATCGACCCGAAACTCCCGGTCACCTACTACGCCGACGTCGTCCGCGCGATCAAGACCCGCGTCCCCGGCATGCACGTGCACGCGTTCAGCCCGATGGAGATCGTCGCCGCCGCCACCAAAGCCGGCGTCAGCGTCCGCGAATGGCTCACCGAACTGCGCGCCGCCGGCCTGGACACCATCCCCGGCACCGCCGCCGAGATCCTCGACGACGACGTCCGCTGGGTGCTGACCAAGGGCAAACTCCCCGCCGCCACCTGGCTCGACGTCGTCGCCACCGCGCACGAGGTCGGCATCCGGTCGTCCTCGACGATGATGTACGGCCATGTGGACCATCCCGGGCACTGGCTGGGGCATTTCCGGGCGTTGGCGGCGTTGCAGGACCGCGCCGGCGGCCTGACCGAGTTCGTCGGGTTGCCGTTCGTGCACCGCAACGCCCCCATCTACCTCGCCGGCGTCGCCCGCCCCGGCCCCACCCGGCGCGACAACCGGGCCGTGCACGCCTTCGCCCGCCTCGCCCTGCACGGCCGCGTCGACAACGTCCAGTGCTCCTGGGTCAAGCTCGGCGACGACGGCACCGCCGAAGTCCTCCGGGGCGGCGCCAACGACCTCGGCGGCACCCTCATGGAAGAGACCATCAGCCGCATGGCCGGCTCCGAACACGGCTCCGCCCGGACGGCCGTGGAGCTGCACGCGACGGCGGCGTTGGCCGGTCGCCCGGCCCGGCAGCGGACTACGACATATGGCCGAGTCGACGTCGTGAGGTAACCCCTGCGGGGACGGGTGAGGGCGGCTGTGGTTAGTCTGCCGCCGGTCGTGTTTACCTGAACCGAACACCCGAGCCCCACAGCTTCGGTAGGTTCGCGGCCGTCCGTCAACAAGGTTCACTCCTCGGTGGAGTGGCACGGTGTTGGTGAGGAGGCTGGGCGGTGCGCGGTCGCGGTGCGGTCCTGGGTCTGGTCCTGGGCGCGGCGTCTTCCCTGGTCGTCGAAGGTGTCGCGGTGGCGGCCGACGGCGCGGTGGCGGACCCCGTCTCCCTCGAAGCACCGGTCGGCATCGCCGCGGTGGCGCTCGGCGGGATCGGCCTCGTGGCCGGTCTGGTCCGGCGGCGGAGAACCGCGGTGGTCCGCACGGCGGCGAACCAGCCCGTCGCCACCACCCCGGCGGTCGACGGCGGGGACCCGGCCGAGGTGCGGCCCGCCACCACGGGGGTCTGATCGGCCTGGGAGAATCCTCCCGTGGCCGTCGAAAACTCTACGGAGAACGCCGCAGGCGAGGCCGTGGGCCAGCCTGTCGAGAACCCGGCTCCGGTGAGCCGCCCCCGCGTGCTGTCCGGCATCCAGCCGACCGCGGGCTCCTTCCACCTCGGCAACTACCTCGGCGCGCTCCGCCAGTGGGTGGCGCTGCAGGAGACGCACGACGCGTTCTACTGCGTCGTCGACCTGCACGCGATCACCGTCGAGCAGGACCCCAAGGTGCTCCGCCAGAACACCCGCGTGTCGGCCGCGCAGCTGCTCGCGCTCGGCATCGACCCGGACCGCTCGGCGCTGTTCGTGCAGTCGCACGTGCCGGAGCACGCCCAGCTCGGCTGGGTGCTGCAGTGCCTGACCGGT
Source organism: Actinosynnema sp. NPDC049800 (assembly GCF_040656635.1). Taxonomy (NCBI): domain Bacteria; kingdom Bacillati; phylum Actinomycetota; class Actinomycetes; order Pseudonocardiales; family Pseudonocardiaceae; genus Actinosynnema; species Actinosynnema sp. NPDC049800. The sequence goes on from NZ_JBFAMT010000005.1 coordinate 289,364, forward strand.
TTCGGCGAGGCCAGCCGGATGACCCAGTTCAAGGACAAGTCCGCGCGGCAGGAGTCGGCCATCGGCGTCGGCCTGTTCACGTACCCGATCCTGCAGGCCGCGGACATCCTGCTCTACCAGGCGCACCACGTGCCGGTCGGCGAGGACCAGCGGCAGCACCTCGAGCTGACCCGCGACCTGGCGCAGCGGTTCAACACCCGCTACGGCAAGACGTTCCGGCTGCCCGAGCCCTTCATCGTCAAGGACACCGCGAAGATCTACGACCTCCAGGACCCGACGTCGAAGATGTCGAAGTCCGTGCCGGCGGGCGTGGTGGAGCTGCTGGAGGACCCGAAGCGGTCGGCCAAGAAGATCAGGTCGGCGGTCACGGACACCGGCCGCGAGATCGTGTACGACCCCGAGCACAAGGCCGGCGTGAGCAACCTGCTGGTGATCTACTCGGCGTTGACCGGGCGGTCGATCGAGTCCCTGGTCGCGGACTACGACGGCAAGGGCTACGGGGACCTGAAGAAGGACCTCGGCGAGGTGTTCACCGAGTTCGTCACGCCGGTCCGGGCGCGGGTGGCCGAGTACCTGGACGACACCGCCGAGCTGGACAAGGTGCTGGCGCGCGGCGCGGAACGGGCGCGCGGCGTGGCCGCGAAGACGCTGGCGCGGGCCTACGACCGGATCGGCTTCCTGTCGAGTGGCGTGTGATCACCTGACGCATTAACTTTTCCGTGTGGCGGAAAAGGGTGGGACCGAGTCGAAGCTCGACCGGATGCGTCGTCAGCGGCCCTGGCTCGACCACCTGTTCCGGGCCGCCGAGCGGTACAGCGAGCAGTACGGGGCGCACTACGCGGCGGCGGTGACGTACTTCAGCGTGCTGTCGCTCGTGCCCATGCTGATGATCGGCTTCGCCGTCGCCGGTTTCGTGCTCGCCTCGGAGCCGGGCCTGCTCGACGAGCTGAAGGCCTCCATCGCGGAGGCGGTGCCGGGCACGCTCGGCAACACCATCAACGAGGTGGTCGAGCAGGCCATCGAGTCCAAGGGCACGGTCGGCGTGCTCGGCCTGCTGGCCGCCGCCTACTCCGGCCTCGGCTGGATGAGCAACCTGCGTGACGCGCTGACCGCGCAGTGGGGCCACGCGAAGGCCGACCGACCGTTCCTGAAGACGATCGCGAAGGACTTCCTGGCGCTGATCAGCCTCGGGCTGGCGCTGGTGGTGTCGTTCGGCCTGACGGCCGCGGGCAGCGGGTTCGCCGAGCTGGTGCTGCGGTGGGTCGGCCTGGACGGCGTCGGGTGGGCCGAGGCGATGCTGAAGATCGGCACGATCGCGCTGGCGCTGGTCGCGAACTGGCTGGTGTTCCTCTGGGTGCTGGCCAAGCTGCCGCGCGAGCCCGTCGGCTGGCGCAGCGCGGTCAAGGGCGCCGCGGCGGCGGCGATCGGGTTCGAGACCCTCAAGCAGGTCGCGACGATCTACCTGAGCAGCGTCACGAGCTCGCCGGCCGGTGCGGCGTTCGGGCCGGTCATCGGTGTGCTGGTGTTCGCGAACCTGGTGGCGCAGTTCCTGCTGTTCATCACCGCGTGGACGGCCACGGCGCGGGAGAACGCGGTCAAGGAGCCGCCGGCGGCGCCACCGCCGGCCGTGATCCGGCCCGTGGTGGAGGTGCGGTCCGGGCCCAGCCCCCGCGCCGCCGTCGGGCTGGTCGGCGCGGGGCTGCTGCTGGGTGCGTTGTTCCGGCGGCGTTGAGGTCCGCGCCTACGTCCAGAAGACGGCGATGCCGACGTTCACCACGACGAGGCCGGCCAGCACGGGCGTGAGCCAGGCGGCGGGCTTCTTCTTCAGGTTGAGCGCGACCAGCGCCGCGATGACGACCAGGACCAGCAGCTTCACGCCGATCTTGATGTCGTTGTAGTCCTGGTCGGTCACCGGGGCCAGGCCCATCAGCGCCAGGCCGGTGAGCAGCTGCAACGCGCTGCCGTGCAGCCAGCCGTTGTTCAGCGGGGCGTCGGCCCCGGACCGGCGCTGGACGAAGAACATCGCGATCAGCATGCCCATGCCGAGCAGGTGCAGGAACACCAGCAGTAGGCGCACGAACTCCACGGCGGAGCCTCCAGGTGTGGTGGGTTTACTCGCTCTTGGCGCTTCTGGCCGCCCGCAGCCCGCGCACGCCCAGCACACCGATGACCGTGCCGAATGTGAGCGACGCGACAACGAGCAGCAGGTGGACGGTGAAGAACGTGGTCGGGCCGCCGTCCCACGAACGGGGGTCCTTCCAGATGTTGCGCAGGAAGGTCGGCCAGATCACCCAGGACCACACCCCGAAGGCAAGCAGGAACACGGACATGCCGCGGGAGAGCTTCACCGGAGCAGTATCGGACGTGGCGGGTGCAGGTCACTCATCCGGGGTGGATAGCCTGGGCGGGTGCGTTCCTCCGCGTTCCGACGGCCCGTTGCCCTGGTCCTGGCTGCTTGTGCGCTGATGGCCGGCGCGTCGTTCGTGGCCGCACCGGTCGCGGCCGCACAGCCGGCCTGCGAGAACAAGGTGTCACCGCCCCCACCGGTCGACACCTCCGAACAGGTGGCGCCAGGCGAGAAGCCTCCACCACCGATCGAGGTACCGGAGAGCCCGATCGGGGGACAGCGCCTCGGTGAGTGCGGTCTCGTGCTGCCACCGAACGCGCCCGTGCCGCCGGACGGCATCACGGCCAAGAGCTGGCTGCTCGCCGACATGAACAACGGCGCCGTGCTCGCGGCCCTCGACCCGCACGGCCGGCAGCGGCCCGCGTCGGTGATCAAGGTGCTGCTGGCGATGGTGGTGGCCAAGGAGCTGGCGCCCGACGCCACGGTGGCGGCGACGCCGGAGGACCTCGCGCAGGAGTGCACCTGCATCGGGCTGCGCAACGGCGCCGAGTACAGCGTCGAGCAGATGCTCCAGGCGCTGGTCATGGCGTCGGGCAACGACGTGGCGCACGCGCTGGCCCGTCGGCTCGGCGGGGTGCCGTCCGCGATCCGGAAGATGAACGCCCTGGCGGCCGAGCTGGGCGCGCTGGACACGCGGGCCGTGACGCCGTCCGGGCTGGACGCGCCGGGCACGTCGACGTCGGCCTATGACGTGGCGTTGATCTACCGCGAGGCGATGAAGTACCCGGACTTCGTCAAGGCCGTGATGACGCAGCGGATCGACTTCCCGGCGGCCAACGGCAACGGGACCGTGCCGATCGTCAACGACAACCGGCTGCTGACCACGTACCAGGGTGCGTTGGGCGGCAAGTCCGGGTTCACCGACGACGCGCAGCACACCTACGTGGGTGCGGCCGAGCGCAACGGCAAGCGGCTCGTGGTCGTGCTGCTGCGGGGCCAGCAGCAGCCGGTCCGGATGACCGACCAGGCCGCCCGCCTGCTCGACTACGGCTTCGCCCTGGAACCCGCCGCGTCGGGCAACCCGGTCGGCAGGCTGGTCGAGGGCGCGCCCCAGGCGAAGAAGAAGACCACCGAGCCTCGGCCGACGCCGACCAGCGCCGGTGTCGGCGAGGTCGCCAACTCCAGCCCGGACGGCACCCAGCCCTCCGCCATGCAGACGGCGTTCGGCAACGTGGGCGGCCCGATCACCGCCGTCGCCGGCCTCGGCCTGCTCCTGGGCCTGGTGATGTACCTGCGCAACCGCCGCGCCAAAGCCGCCCGCGCCGCCCGCGCGGCCGCCCAGAACCAACCCTGACCGCGAGTCGAACGTTCCGGTCCCGCCTGTCGAACCTCCAGGACCGGTGAGTTCGACGCCCAGGACGGCACCAGGGCCGAAGTCCGCGCCGGGTGCCCGTCCTCGGCGTTGAACTCGGGGTACCCGGCCCACGGACGAGAGAAGGGCCCCCGAGGTGCTCGGGGGCCCTTCGCGTCGGGTGCGGTGGGGTCAGGTGCGCTTGAAGAGGAGGGCGCGCTTGACCTCCTGGATGGCCTTCGTGACCTGGATGCCGCGCGGGCACGCGTCGGTGCAGTTGAAGGTGGTCCGGCAGCGCCACACGCCGTCGACGTCGTTGAGGATGTCCAAGCGCTCCTCGGCGCCCTCGTCACGGCTGTCGAAGATGAACCGGTGCGCGTTCACGATCGCCGCCGGGCCGAAGTACGAGCCCTCGGTCCAGTACACGGGGCACGACGTGGTGCACGCCGCGCACAGGATGCACTTGGTGGTGTCGTCGAACCGCTCGCGGTCGGCGATGGACTGGACCCGCTCGCGCGTCGGCTCGTTGCCGTACGTGATGAGGTACGGCTTGACCGCCTTGAACGCCTCGAAGAACGGCTCCATGTCGACCAGCAGGTCCTTGTGGACCGGCAGCCCCTTGATGGGCTCGATGGTGATCGTGGTCGGCTTGCCGCCGCTCGCCAGCAGGTCCTTCAGCAGCACCTTGCACGCCAGCCGGTTCACGCCGTTGATGCGCATCGCGTCCGAGCCGCAGATGCCGTGCGCGCACGACCGGCGGAACGTCAGCGTCCCGTCGAGGTACCACTTCACGTAGTGCAGCAGGTTCAGCACGCGGTCCGACGGCAGGGCCGGGATCTCGAACGAGTCCCAGCGCGGCTCGTCGTCGAACTCCGGGTTGAACCGGCGCACCTTCAGGGTGACGGTGATCGCGCCGTCCGGCACGGGGGGCTGGTTCCCGCGCGAGCCGGTGGACACTTCAGCGGTAGCGGTCATCAGTACTTGCGCTCCATCGGCTGGTACCGGGTGAACGTCACGGGCTTGTAGTCGAGCCGGATGTCGGCCGCCAAGCCGTCGCCCTGCTTGTAGTACATGCTGTGGCGCATGAAGTTCGTGTCGTCGCGGTTCGGGTAGTCCTCGCGCGCGTGACCGCCGCGGGACTCCTTGCGCGCCAGCGCGCCCACGACGAGAACCTCGGCCAGCTCCAGGAGGAAGCCCAGCTCGACGGCTTCCAGGAGGTCGGTGTTGAACCGCTTCCCCTTGTCCTGCACGGTGATCCGCTGGTAGCGCTCCTTCAACGCCTGCACGTCGTGCAGCGCCGTCTTGAGCGTGTCCTCGGTGCGGTACACCGACGCGTTGGCGTCCATGGTGGCCTGCAGCTCGGTGCGGATGTCCGCCACCCGCTCCTCGCCGTGCTCGGACAGCACCAGCGCCACCTGCGCCTCGACCTGGGCCGCCGGGTTCTCGGGCAGCTCGACGTGGTCGTGCGCCAGCGCGTACTCGGCGGCGGCGATGCCCGCGCGGCGGCCGAACACGTTGATGTCCAGCAACGAGTTCGTGCCGAGCCGGTTCGCGCCGTGCACGGACACGCACGCGCACTCGCCGGCGGCGTAGAGGCCGGGCACGACGTTGTCGTTGTCCCGCAACACCTCGCCGTGCACGTTGGTCGGGATGCCACCCATCGCGTAGTGCGCGGTCGGGTAGACCGGCACCGGCTCCGTCACCGGGTCGACCGCGAGGTACGTGCGGGCGAACTCGGTGATGTCGGGGAGCTTCGTCTCCAGCACCTCGGCGCCCAGGTGGGTGCAGTCGAGGAGGACGTAGTCCTTGTTCGGGCCGGCGCCGCGGCCCTCCAGCACCTCCAGGGCCATCGAGCGGGCGACGATGTCGCGCGGCGCGAGGTCCTTGATGGTGGGGGCGTAGCGCTCCATGAACCGCTCGCCGGACGCGTTGCGCAGGATCGCGCCCTCGCCCCGGGCACCCTCGGTGAGGAGGATGCCGAGGCCCGCCAGACCGGTCGGGTGGAACTGGTAGAACTCCATGTCCTCCAGCGGCAGGCCCTTGCGGAACACGATGCCCATGCCGTCGCCGGTCAGCGTGTGCGCGTTGGAGGTGGTCTTGAAGACCTTGCCGAAGCCGCCGGTGGCGAACACCACGGACTTGGCCTGGAAGACGTGGATCTCGCCGGTCGCCAGCTCGTAGGCCACCGCGCCGGTGCACACCGGGCCGTCGGCGGTCTCGGTCATGCAGATGTCGAGCACGTAGAACTCGTTGAAGAACTCGATGCCGTGCTTGACGCAGTTCTGGTACAGCGTCTGCAGGATCATGTGGCCGGTGCGGTCGGCCGCGTAGCACGCCCGGCGCACGGCCGCCTCGCCGTGGTTGCGGGTGTGGCCGCCGAACCGCCGCTGGTCGATCTTGCCCTCGGGCGTGCGGTTGAACGGCAGGCCCATCTTCTCCAGGTCGAGGACCGCGTCGATGGCCTCCTTCGCCATGATCTCGGCGGCGTCCTGGTCGACCAGGTAGTCACCGCCCTTGATCGTGTCGAAGGTGTGCCACTCCCAGTTGTCCTCCTCCACGTTCGCCAGCGCGGCGCACATGCCGCCCTGCGCGGCGCCCGTGTGGGAACGCGTGGGGTAGAGCTTGGTGAGCACGGCCGTGCGGGCGCGCTGGCCGGACTCGATCGCCGCGCGCATCCCGGCGCCACCCGCGCCGATGATGACGACGTCGTACTTGTGGAACTGCATGGCTCTGAGCACTCCCCGCAGCGGGTCAGTCGGTGATGTTCGGGTCGAAGGTGAAGATCACGTACGTCCCGAGGGCGATGATCAGCACCATCGAGACGTAGAGCAGCACCTTGAGCCAGAACCGGGTCGCGTCCTTGCGGGCGTAGTCGTTGATCACGGTGCGCAGGCCGTTGCCGCCGTGGATCTGGGCCAGCCACAGCATGGCCAGGTCCCACATCTGCCAGAACGGCGAGGCCCAGCGGCCGGCGACGAAGCCGAAGTTGATGCGGTGCACGCCGCCGTCGAGGATGTTCATGATGAACAGGTGCCCGAGCACCAGCACCACCAGCGCGACACCCGAGATGCGCATGAACAGCCAGCTGTACAGCTCGAAGTTGCTGCGGCGGGCGGCGGGGCGGCGCGGTGCGCGCGGCTTGGCCAGGGTCAGTTCGCTCATGATCAGTGACCCCCACCGAGCAGGTCGGTAACCGTGCGGACCATCATGTAGTAGGTGCCGGGGATCATCACCAGCACCCAGATGCCGAGCACCACCCACAACATCTGCTTCTGGTAGCGCGCGCCCTTCTCCCAGAAGTCGACGAGCATCACGCGGATGCCGTTGAGCGCGTGGTAGAGGACCGCGCCGACCAGGCCGACCTCGAACAGGTTGACGATCGGGTTCTTGTAGGTCTCGATGACCTTGTCGTACGCGTCCGGCGACACCCGCACCAGCGCGGTGTCCAGGACGTGCGCGAACAGGAAGAAGAACGTCAACACACCGGTGATGCGGTGCGCGACCCAGGACCACATCCCCAGGTCGCCGCGGTAGAGCGTTCCGCCCCCTTTAGAGGTGCCCGCCCGCTCGGGTGCGGTGGTGCCGGCCATGCGCAACGGCCTCCAGCGTCAGTGGTGGACTGGTCTCCGGTACGTGCGTACGCGGACCTTGACCCCCGGATGCTAGACCCGCTCGAGCCACCCGACCCAACAGCCCGACCCGTCTGTGAGCGACGAGACACCCGACGGCTGCTGTATCGATTCGCCTCACGCCTCCAGGCACCCCGCTGTGCGGTGCAGGCCACTCGGAAGAGTGACCTGCGTCGTCCATTGCGGACCTTCAGTCCTGGTCAGCGGGGTCGGTAGGTAGCCACCCCGCCCACCACGACGAGGTCGACGTGCACCTCGGGCTGGACCGGGCCGGTGAATGGCGGCAGCCGCAGCGGCTGCGGCACACCGGGCAGGTGGATGACCAGGTTGACGCCCAACCGGGTTGCGATGAGCCGACCCGCGAGGTCGCGGGCATGACCCGCCCGGACGTTCTCCGCCGGATCCCTGAGCGCCCAGTTCACGTTCTCGACCAGCGCGCTGTACAGCTGGCTCTTGCGCATCGAGTGGGTGGCGGTGTAGTCCGCCACCTGCTCGACCTGGCCGATCGACGTGCTCACCACGTCGCGCCGGAGCGTCGCCGGTGGGATGGCGGTGACGTGACCGACCGCCGCGTACAGGCCGCCGGGAGTCGGCGGCGGCGCCGTCGCCAGGTCGTCGGCGGTGAACCGCAAGTGCCGCAGCGCCTCCTCGACGTGTCCGGACGTGACCGGCCCGTGCTCCGGCTGCCCGCCGCCCGTACCGTCGTGGAACGGCGTGGGTTCCGGGAGCGCCGGGTTCGGCGGGTTGCCGGGGACGGGGTCGCCCGACGTGCGGGCGGTGTCCGGAATGGACGGTGCGCTGCCGGTCGTCCGGAAGTCCGGGGAACCGTCGACCGGCGGCGCGGGCGGCGCCGGCCGGGTGGAGGTCGGGGTCGTCGTCGGGGGCACCGAGGACCGGGCGGTGGCGGACGCGTGGTCGGCAGGTGCTGGAACCGGCCGGGCTGCCGGTGGTGCGGCGTTGAAGGCGTCGACCCGCTGGTCCACCACGCTCTTGGCGTCCCACCAGGTCTGCTGCTTGGCGTCCGCCTCGCCGCGCTTGGCGTTCAGCTCCACCTCGGCTGCCGTGATGCGGGCCTCCTGCGCGTCACGGGCGGCGACCAGGGCGTCGTGCCGCTGCTGCGCGTCGGAGCGCGCCTTGGCCCCGTCGTGCACGATCTTCTTCTGCTCGCGCAGGTTGTGCTGGGCCTCGGTGAGGTTGTCGTTCGCGGTGGTGTAGCCGTCCTGCGCCAGGCGCAGGGCCTCGGTCGCCGCGTCCAGGGCCTCCTTGGCGCTGGTGGCGGCTTCCTTGGCGTCCTGCTGGTCCTCCAGGTCCTTCTTGTGCTGCTCGTGCGCCTCACCGAGTTCCTCGGCCAGCCTCTTGGCCTCGGTCTTGAGGCCGTCGCGGGCGGTGCGGGCCGAGTCGACCGCGCTCCGCAGGCCCTGCTCGACCGCGGGGTCCACCGGCGGCGCGTCCTCGGCGGGTGGCGTGGTCCAGTGCTGGGACAGGGCCTGCTCGGCGGTCAGCAGGGCGTCGTTCGCCGTGGTCAGCCGGTCACGGGTCGTCTTCAGTCGTTCTTTCAGGTCGGCGACGGCATCGGCGCTGTCGATGACGTCGCCGTTCCGGTCGCGGAGGACGTTGTTCGCCGTCAGCACCGCGTCCTGCAGCCCGGGAATCTTGCCGCTCAGGTCCTTGACCCGCTCCTCCGCCTTCGCCACGGCCTCGCGGGAGTCCTCGACGTCGGTCGTCAGGTCACCGACCTTGCCGGACGCGGTGAGGCCGGTCTCGATCGCGGTGTTGAGCTCGAGTTCGAGGTCGGTGAGCGTGCTGTCGGTCTTGGCGAGTTCGGCCGCCACCTCGTTGATGGTGTCCTGCGCGTCGTGACGGGCCTTGTCGACCGCGATCTCCGCGTCCCGCCACGCCTTCGCCGCGCTCTTCACGTCGTCCTGGGCGGCGCTGAGTTCCGGGTCGAACGCGTGACCGAGCACGGCCTCCGCCTCCGGGGCGGGCATCCGCACCGCGGCCGAGGCGGGCACCGCCAGGTCCACCACGCCGGTCTTGCCGCCGATGGTGGCGACCACCCGGTACTCGACGTCGAACTCGACGAGCCCGGACCGGCCCTGCGGCTTGAGGTTGTTGACCTTGTTGTCGGTCGCGCCGCCGGAGACGGCCTGCGAGTCCTCGCTCGCGTGCCGGACCTCCACACCGCCGGTGGTGAAGTTGAGGGTGTCGGCCGGGTCGTCGTTCCGCTTCACGGCGACGCTGCCCGTCGCCAGGCCCAGCGACACGTCGGCGTTCTGGCTGACCTTCGCCTCGCCGCTGGTCGTGCTCACGGTGGAGCGCGGGTTCTCCAGGTTCACGCCGTCGCTCAGCGCGCCGAGCCGCGGGTTGACGAGCTTCGCGTAGACCTTGACGTCGGCGTGCTGCCCGAACGTCAGCGCCGCCTCGTGCAGGCCGGGCACGTCCAGCGGACCGTCCAGCATCCCGGGCAGGTTCGGCTGGAGGTTCTCCGGGCTCAACGTCGACAGCAGCGTGTTCAGCGGCCCGGAGCCCTTGCCGGTGATGCCCTGGTTCGCGCCCGCCTCGGTCAACGCGCGCAGCGCCGCGTCCCGCAGGTCCTTCGTGCCGCGGAGGTTCTCCACCGATGCGCCCGGCGGCAGGGTGGCCGGGTCGTTCGTCCGCTGCCACGCCGTCGCGGCGCTCGGCACGCCGAAGTCGGGGCTGCGCTTGATCGCCGCCGCCATGTAGGGGTAGTTCGGCGTGGTGATGCCGTCGACCTTCAGGTTGTCCGCGTGCAGCCGGACGACCATGTCCTGCGCGGGGCTGGTCCTCGTGGCGACGACCCGAGCGCCCCTCTCCACCACCAGTTCGAATTCGACCGGCACGGTGTACTTCGCCGCCGGGCCGCCGCCCGCGCGCAGGTGGCCGAACTGCCGGGTGGTGGCGTCGGTGATCGAACTGCTCTGCGCGTGGTTGAAGCCGGCCGATGCGATCGCGCCCACCGTGCCGGACAGGTTCGGGTTCGCGCTGCTCGGCTGGAACAGGCCCGGCGCCTTGAACCCGACACCCCACCCCTTGCCCCGGCCCTGGCCGTCGGTGACCTTCTCCGCGGTGGCGGTGGTGTGCTCCATGTCGACGCCGTCGTTGACGACCCGGTCGAACCGCGGCTCGCCCGTCTTCGCGCGCAGCGTGACCTGGTACGTGTCGTTGCCGAACGTGCCCGGCTGGTGCACGAGCAGCGGCACGCCGCCGTCCAGCGCGCTGTCGATCATCGCCTTGACGCTGGTCGGCGAGCTGAAGTCGACCAGGCGCTGGAGGTTGTTCATCGAGTCCTTCAGCACCGAATCGGGCACCAGCGGGTCACCGAAGAGCTTTCCCGTCTTCTGGTTCACGTCCGCGATCAGGTCGGTCACCACGCCGTTCAGGTCCGGCACCTGCTCGACGGCGGACAGGCCGAGCGCGCCGGGCTCGTCGACGGCCAGCGTCCTCGGCGGCGCCATCGTCGGGAAGGAGGGCGTGCTGACGTCCGGTTTGACGTTCGGCAGCACGCCCATCTCACGTGCCACGTCCTCGCTGACCCGCACGAACACCGACTTCGGCAGCGTCACGGTGGAGCCCTCGACGTGCGGCGTGCCCCCGTGGAACACGTTGCCCGCCCGGCTCTCGGCGACGATCGTCACGTCCGCGTCCAACTGCACCAGCACGGTCCTGGCCGTGCCCGGTGTCACGACGTTGCGGTCGACGCTGCCGCTGATCTCCCGCGCCTCGGCCTTCGAGTCCGACCACGGGGTGTACTTGCCGATCCCGGCCACGCCGCCGGCACCGCTGGCCGGGGTCGGCTCGCCCGGGGGTGGCGCGGTGGGGGTCGGTTTGACCATGACGTTCACGCCACCGGTGATGTCGACCGACCGGCTCACCGACTTGGCGTCGCCCGCCTTGTAGCCGCCGGTGATCGCGTTCTCGGTGCCGGTGTCGTCGGAGATCGACACCAGCTTGGGGTTGCCGAGCTTCATCGACACGCCGACCGAACCGGTGCGGTCGGTGACCCGTCGGTCGTACCGGAGGCTCTGCTCCTGCATCCCGGTCTCGACCATCTTGCGCAGGTTGGCCTTCACGTTCTCCGGGCTGAACATGCGGTCGATCTGGTTGCGCGCCTCGGTGCCGGGCACGGTCAGCGCCGAGTCCTTGCCCGCTGCCCGGTTGAGCGCGTCGACTGCCGCGTCGCGCAGGGCAGTGGTGTTCGCCACCGCTTCGACGTGCAGGAACTCCGGCGACTTCGGCCCTGTCCGGGTGGTGAGCAGGTCCTTGACGGTGGGCGCTTCGGTCAGCGCGGTCACCACCGGGTCGCCGGGCCTGAAGCCGGACGGGTCCGACTTCATCGCCGAGCCGTCGGACACCCACAGGGTCGCCGCGCCGTGGATCTGCGGCAGGATTTGGGGGTTGTTCCGCGCGGTCGGGTCGATCGACGCGCCGACCGTGCGCGCCACCACGCGCGGCTGCGGCGCGTGCTGTCCGGGCAGGCCGGGTGTCACCCGCCGCAGCCACGACCGCGGCCGGGTGAACGTGGTGATCTCGACCTCGAACTCCACGTCGCTCGCGAACACCTGCGCGTTCGGGCTGCCGACGTTCAGCGAGGTGCTGTTCACCGTGGGGCCGCCGGTGTTCTTCGTCGTCCACGAGTGGTTGTACTTCACGCCGACCTGCGGCGTCGGGGTCACCGTGGTGGTGGCGCCCTTGACCGGGATGACGACCAGGCCCTCGACGCCGCCGCTCCAGCCCTTGGTGGTGGCGGTGGTGCTGTCCAGCTTCGGCCCGCTGGACGACGAGCCGCGCACGTTGCGCGCGTCCGCCTGCCCGAGGTGCCTGGTGTTGTCGATCTTCGCCTTGACCGTGATGTTGACGTAGGTGTCGGTGGTGGCGTCGGAGCTCTTCAGCTGGACCTGGACGCCCGGTCCGAGCAGACCGTCCATGTTGGACTTGAGCGCGGTCGGCGACAACTGGTCCAGCTTGCGCTGGTTGGCCAGTTGCCGTGACACGTCCCCGAAGCCCTGGCCCTTGCTGCTGCGCGGGTTCGCCTGGGGGTTGTTCCAGTTCGGCAGCAGGTCCGATAGGCCCTTGACGTTCTTCAGCGCCGCCTCGACCTGCGGCTGCACCCGGGAGGCGGGTTCGAAGTCGCCCACCTTCACGTTGCCCGCGGCGAACGCGCCGTCCACGTACGGCGGCGCCCACCGCGGTTGCGCCGTCGGCTTGGCGATGCCGGTGGGCGTGCCCTCCGGCACCGGCAGGTTCAGCGCCGCCGCTTCCGGCGTGCCGATGCGCATGTAGGTGGTCACCGGGACGATGACGTTGTCGCCGCTGGGTGTGCGCACCTCGACGTCGGCCGTCACCTTGTACAGGCCGGTCTGGCCCTTGAGCTGGATGCCGGTGCGGTTGCTGGTGTTCGTGCCCGCGTTCGAGGACTCCGCGGTGCGGGCCGAGTAGCCCACGGTGACGCCGCCCCGGCCGCCGACTTGGTTCGGCACGATGGCGCCGCCGCCGACACTCGCGTTGGCGTCGAACCCGGTCTTGGTCGTCGCGGTGACGCCAGTGCTGTACGACGTGGTCTCGTGCAGCCGCAGCTGGGTGGAGTCGTGCACGCCGACGAGTTCGGCGGTGCGCAGCGTCGCGTGCGCCTGGACCGCGGCGCCCTTGCTCGCGTGGGGGCTGACCAGGTCTGGCGAGGTCACCCAGCCGTTGAGCATCGCGCCGAGGTTGTCGCGGATCGTGGTCGGGCTCAGGAACGTCTGGAGCGCGGCGCGGCCGGGTGAGCCGATCTTCACGATGGACGGGTGCAGCTTGGCCGCCACGTCGGTGAACGCCTTGCCGGGGTCGGTGACCGCGACGGTCTCCGGCACCGGGTGCTCCAACCGCGCGCCCCAGTCGCCGGTGGGGGCGTTCGGGTTCTGGGCGAGGGTCGGGTTCGACTCCACGATGGTGGTGAGGTCGTCGGGGATCTGGAGCGTGACGTCGACCGGGTCGGCGGGGGTGGAGTCCACGGTGATCGGGGCCCGGGCGACGCCGTGGGCGTCGGTGAGCGTGATCTGGTAGCTGACCGGGACCTTGGCCTGCGTGGAGTACTCGCCCGAGCGGATCGCCCGTTGGTCCACTGTGGACGTCGAGCTGACGTGGGCGGTGGCGGGGGTGGCGAGCTGGGCCTTGCCGCCGAGCGAGCCGTACGGTCCGACCGCGACACCGGCCGTGGCGGCGCCGCCGACGTCGTTGGCGGTGGCCAGGGTGTTGGTCGTGGACGTGCTCGTGCCGCCCAGCGCGGTCATGTCCACCTTGGTGTTGGTGGACGGCGTTTCGACCGCGGTGGCCTGATCGGCCGGCGGGAGCATCGTGGCCTGCACGTGGGCCTCGTACCAGCGACCGCCGACCTTGACCTGGAAGTCGCGGCCGTGCCCGAGGAACGACTCGAAGTCGGAGCCGATCGCGGTCTCGATGCGGGCCGCGTCCTTGGCGTCGAGGCCGTCGATCGCGCCCGCGACCCTGGCGGCGCCCCGCACGTCGACCGGTGCGATCGAGCCGAGGCCCTGGTTGTGCTGGAAGAAGTCCGGCAGGTTGGTGGCGGTCAGCACCCAGCCCGGGGTGGGCGGGGTGATCCTGGCCAGGGGGATGACCGGGTTCGGGGTGGTGCGGCGGAACGGCAGGCGCGGCGCGTTCGGCGGCCGCACGTCGGCGTCCTGGGCGGGCGTGGTGCTCGGCGTGGTGGTCGGGGGCGTGCCCGGCGGGTTGAACGACTCCAGCGCGTGCATCCGGTTCTCGACCAGCCACAGGTTGCGCGGCTTGACGCTCGCGTCCGGGGCGTCGACGCCCGCCGTCATGGGCGCGTCGTCGTCGACGACGCGGCCCTTGCCGTCCTGGTGCTGGAAGATCGGCTTGACGTCGCCGGTCTCGAAGTACTCGTCGTGCAGGCCGAGGAAGTGGCCGACCTCGTGGCCGAGCGTGCGGGCGTCGGAGTCGACGGGCCAGTTCAGCTGGTTGGCGCGGCCCTCGGGGGCGGTCACGGTGATGCTGCCGTGCGCGTCGGCGGGGTCGTTCGTGAACTCGACGGTGACGTGGAACTGCTCGCCGCTGGGCAGCCGGCTGCCGTTGTTGAACAGCGCCTCGACGCCCTGCCTGGTGCGGTTGCGGACCTCGGAGACCTGGTCGGGGGTGGCGTTGCCGGCGGGGTCGAGGAAGACCTTGACGGTGAAGTCGCGCACCGGCACGCCGTTGACGTCCAGCACGCGGGTGTCGTAGGCGATCGGACCGCGCCACGCCTTCATGCTCACGCCGTCGGGACCGATGGTGGTGCTGTCCAGGACACCGCCGTCCTCGCCGCGGACGGTGCTGGTGACGGGGGCGTCCGCGCGCGCGGTCCGGATGTCGGCGGAGGTGGCGGCGTCCGGCTTCGGGTCGAACCAGTCGGCGCCGGGCGCGGTGCTGTGCCGCCAGTCCGGGTTGTCCAGGACCGGGTGCGGCCCCTGCGGCGCGGGTGAGGTGATGACGGTGTCGGTGACCTTCACGCCCTTGGGCGCTTCGGGCGGCGTCCAGCCGTCGGGGCGGCGCAGGTCGTGGTCCACGTGCACGTCGGTGGTGGTGCCGTTCGTGTCGCGGACGGTGGCGTCGATGCCCTTGGCCGTGAGCACGTCGGCGACGGCTCGGGCGTGGGGGCCGGAGACCTCGACCACGGCGGGCCGGTAGCCGTTGCGGTCGCGCATCGCGTTGGACTCGGCGAGGTCGGCGGCCAGGGCGTCGAGCCGGGCGACCTGCTCCGGTGACGGCGCTGAGGTCGGCGGGACGTCCAGGGACAGCTCGGGACGGGGACCGCCGGCGGCCCGCTCGGTCGGCTTGGCCGGTGCCGGTGCCGGTGCCGGTGCCGGTGCGGGTGTCTGCGGTGCGGTCGACGGGGTGGTCGGCGGTGCCGGTGCGTCCGTGGTGGATCGGGTGGTGTCGGGCGATCGGGGCGGTGCCGGTGGTGCGGTGGTGTCGGTCGTGGACGAGGGGGCGGGCTGCGTGCCGTTGGTCGTCGTGGACGAAGAGGCGGGCTGCGTCCCGTTCGTCGTCGTGTCGGCCGGCGGGGTGATGGTGATGACCGGCGTGCCGGCGGGCGGGGCGGGAGGCGCGGGAGGCGGGGTCGGGCGGTTGAAGTCGGCGATCCGCTGGTCGACCTCGATGCGGGCGTTCCACCAGTCGCGCTGGCGGGCGTCGGCCTCGGCGCGGCGCTTGTCGAGCTCCACCTCGGCCGTGGTGATCTCCGCTTCCAGTTCCGCGATGGTGCTCTCGACCTGGTGGTGGGCCAGCGCCGCGGACTGCTGCGCGCCCGCCGTGCGCTGAGCGGCGTCACGGCCGGTCTCCAGGCCGGTTTCGGCGTTGTCCAGCTCGCCCTGAGCGGTCTCCAGGGTGCCGTTGGCCCGGTCGAGGTCGATCCGCGCCTGCTCGGCGGCGGTCCGGGCCTGGTCGACCGCGACCTGCGCGGCGGCCCGCGCCTCGATCGCGCTGGTGTTCGCGGCCTGCGCCGCGTCGGCGACCTCGACCGCCGTCTCGACCTCGGTCGCCCGGGTGTCGCGCGCGGCACGGGCGTCGTCCACCTTGCCGACCAGGTCCTTGGCGACCTTGTCCTCGGCGATCGGCGGCGCGTCGTCGGGGCGGTTGTCGAGGTGCGCGTCGAGGTCGCCCTGGGCGACGTCCAACGCCGCCTGCGCGTCGTCCAGCCTGACCCGCGCCGCGTCCAGCTCAGTGTTCGCGTCCGCCAGGTCGCGCCCGGTGGAGCGCACCTCCGCGTCGGCGTCGGCCAGCGCGACCTGCGCGTCCCGGTGGGCCGAGTCGAGGCCCGGGATCCGGTCGCGCAGGTCCGCGACCACGTCGTTCGCCGCGTCGCGCCGGGTCTGCGCGTCCTGGACGGCCTGCTCCAGGGCGGGCACGCGGCCGGCCTCGGTCAGCTGGTGGCCGATCGCGTCGTTGTGGTCGACCTGCGAGCTCGTCAGGTCGCTCTGGAGCCGGGCGACGTCGGCGGCCACCCGGTTGATCACGGCCTGCGCGTCGTGCCGAGCCTTGTCGACCGCCAGCTCCGCGTCGCGCCACGCCTTGGCGGTGTCCTTGACCGCGGTCTGCGCGTTGCTCAGCCCGGCGTCGAAGTCACGCCCGAGCACGGTCTCGGCCTCGGTCGACGGCATCCGCACCGACGCCGAGCCCGGCACGCTCAGGTCGACCACGCTGGTCCGGCCGCCGACCGTGGCGACCACGCGGTACTCCACGTCGAAGTCGACCAGACCGGTGCGGCCCTGCGGCTTGAGGTTGTTGGTCTTGTTGGTCGCCGAGCCGCCGGACAGCGCCTCCGCGTCCTCGGCGGCGTGCCTGGTCTCGACGCCGCCGGTGGCGAAGTTCGCGGTGTCCTTCGGGTCCTGGCTCGGCGCGACCGCGGCGCTGCCGGTGGCCCAGCCCGCCGAGAGGTCGCCGGTCTCGCTGTGCTTGGCCTCGCCGGAGGTCGTGGTGACCGAGGACTTCGGGTTCTCCAGGTTCACGCCGTCGCTCAGGCCACCCAGCCTCGGGTTGACCAGCTTGGCGTAGACCTTCACGTCCGCGTGCTGCCCGAACGTCAACGCGGCCTCGTGCAGCCCCGGCACGTCCAACGGGCCGTCGAGCATCCCCGGCAGGCTCGGCTGGAGGTTCTCCGAGCTGAGCGTCGACAGCAGGGTGTTCAGCGGGCCGGTGCCCTTGCCGGTGATGCCCTCGTTCGCGCCCGCCGCGGTCAGCGCCCGGATCGCCGCGGCACGCAGGTCCTGGGCCCCGCGCAGGTTCTCCACCGACGCCTTGGCCGGCAGCGTGGCCGGTGAGCCGTTCTGCTGCCAGGTCGTCGCGGCCTGCGGCGTGCCCTGCGCGGCCGGTTGCCGGGTCGTGGTCGACGTGTAGCCGGTCGGTGGCGTGGCGGCCGGGGTGAACACCTTCTGGTTGTCCGCGTGCAGCCGCACCACGACGTCCTGCGGCGGGGCGGTGGCGCTGGTGACGACCTGGGTGCCCTTCTCCACCACCAGCTCGAACTCGAGGGGCACGGTGTACTTCACGGCCGGGCCGCCGCCGGCGCGCAGGTGGCCGAACTGCTCGGTGGTGGCCTTCGCGACGTTGCTGCTGTGCTGCTGGCCGACGTTCGCCGCGGCGATCACGCCGACGCCGCCGGACACGTTCGGGTTCGCGCTGCCCGGCTGGGCGAGGCCGGGCGACTTGAGGCCGACGCCCCACCCGGTCGACCGGCCGAGGCCGTCGGTCGCCTTCCGGGCGCCCGCGATGGTGTGCTCCATGTCGACGCCGTCGTTGACGACGCCGGAGAAGGCCGGCGCGCCCTTGACCTTCGCCTTGAGCGTGACCTGGTAGGTGTCCTTGCCGAACGTCCCCGGCTGGTGCAGCAGCAGCGGAACGCCGCCGTCCAGCGCGCTGTCGATCATCGCCTTGACGCTCGTCGGCGAGGTGAAGTCGACCAGCCGCTGGAAGTTGTTCATCGAGTCCTTGAGGACCGAGTCCGGCACCAGGTCGCTCTTGAACGGACCGCTGGTCCGCTGGTTGAGGTCGGTGATCAGGCCGGAGACCAGGCCCGACAGGTCCGGCGCGGTGTCCAGCGTGCTCAGGCCGAGCGAGCTGGGCCGGTCCGGCGTCAGCGTGGCCGGCGGCGCCATCGTGCCGAACGAGGGCGGCGGCGTCGTCGGCTGCACCTTCGGCAGCACGCCCAACTCGCGCGCCACGTCCTCGCTGACCCGCACGAACACGCCGCCGGGCAGGGTGACCTTGGCGCCTTCGACGCGCGGGGTGCCGCCGTAGACGACGTTGCCCGACCGGCTCTCGCCGACCACGGTGACGTCCGCGTCGAGCTGGATCAGCACGGTCCGCGCGCTGGGCGGGGTGACGTAGTTGCGGTCGACGCTGCCGCTGACCTCGGTCGCGCTGGTCTTCGACGACGAGTACGGCGTGATCTTGCCCGCCACGGCGACGCCGCCCGAGCCCGACGCGGGCTTCGGCTCGCCCGCGGGCTGCGGCGCCGCGTTCGGCTTGACCGGCAGGTTGACGCCGGCGGTGAGGTCGACGGTGTGGCTGCTGCTCTTCGCGTCACCGGCCTTGTAGCCGCCGGTGGTCGCGTTCTCCGTGCCGGTGCTGTCGGAGATCGACACCAGCTTCGGGTTGCCCAGCTCGATCGCCATGCCGATGGCGCCGGTGCGGTCGGTGACCCGGCGGCCGTACTTCAGGCCGTTCTCCTGCATGCCGGTCTCGGTCAGCTTGCGCAGGTTGGCCTTGATGCTCTCCGGGCTGAACAGCTTGTCGATCTGGTTGCGCGCCTCCGTGCCCGGCACGGTGAGCGACGAGTCGCCCTTCGCGGCCAGGTTGAGCGCCTCGATGGCCTGGTCGCGCACCGCCTCGGTGTTGACGACGGCCTCGACGTGCAGGAAGTCCGGCGCGGCGGGCCGCGGCGCGGGCGGGTTGAGCAGGTCCTTGATCGACGGCGGCCGGTCCAGCTTGGTGGCCACCGGCTTGCCCGGCTCGAAGCCGGACGGGTCGTGGTCCATCGCCGAGCTGTCCGACACCCACAGGTGCACCGGGCCGGAGATCTGCGGCAGGCTCACCACGCCGGGCTGGTTGGGGCCGCCGGTCCTGGCGACCGGCTTGGGGTCGGGCACCTGGAGGATCGGCGAGCCGGGCGTGACCCGCTTGACCCACGCCCGGTTGCGGCTGAACGTGGTGATCTCGACGATGAACTCCAGGTCCTGCGAGAACACCTGGGCGTCCGGGCTGCCGACGTTGAGCCCCGTGCTGGTGACCGTGGGTCCGCCGGTGTTCTTGGCGCCCCACCCGTAGGTGTACTTCGCGCCGACCTGCGGCGTCGGGGTGAGCGACGCGGCGCCGGTCTTGACCGGGAACACCGCCTTGCCCTCGACGCCGACGCTGACCGACTTCTGCGTGGCGGTGGTGCTGTCCAGCTTCGGCGCGGTGTTCGCCGAGCCGCGCACGTTGCGCGCGTCGACCTGGCCGAGGTGCCGGGTGCCCACCGGTCGGGCGCGGACGGTGACGTTGACGTACTCGTTGGTGCTCAGGCCGCGCTTCTTGAGCTGCACCTGCACACCGGGGCCGAGCAGGCTGTCCATCTTGGTCTTCAGCGCGGTCGGCGACAGCTCCGCGTCGAGCTTGCGCTGGTTCGCCATGGCCTCCGCGACGTCGGCCAGGCCCTGGCCCTTGCGCGCGCCGGTGTCCGGGTCGTTCCAGCCCGGCAGGAACTTGCCGAAGCCGGGCAGGTCGCGCAACGTGGCCTGGACCTGCGCCTGCACCTGCGCGCCGGGGCCGAACTCGCCGACCTTGACGTTGCCCGCCGCCAGGTCCGCGGCCAGGTAGGGCGGGAGGTGCTTGGTGCCCGCCGTGCCGGGCTTGGTCAGGCCGGCGTCGGTGCCCGGCGGCACCGGCAGGGTCAGCGAGGCGGCCTCGGGCAGGCCGACCCGCATGTAGGTGGTGACCGGCATGACGACGTCCGCGCCGTTGGGCGTGCGGACGTGGACGTTCGCCGTCACCTTGTAGAGGCCGGTGGCACCCTTGAGCTGGATGCCGGTGCGGGTGCTGCTGGTCGTGCCCGAGCTCGAGGTGTCCGAGGTGCGGGCCGAGTAGCCGGCCGTGACGCCGCCCGTGCCGCCGATCACGCCCGGCACGCCCACACCGCCGCCCACGCCGGCCGCGGCGTCGAAGCCGGTCTTGCTGGTGGCGGACAGGGAGCTGCCGGTGGACTGGGACTCGTGCAGCCGCAGCTGGGCGGCGTCGGTCGTGCCGACCAGTTCGGCGGTCAGCAGGGTGGCCTTCATCTGCACGGCGTTGGCCTTGCTGCCGTGCGGGCTGACCAGGTCCGGGGACGTGACCCAACCGCCGAGCATCGCGCCGAGGTTGTCGCGGACGGTGGTGGGGTTGAGGAAGTCCTGCAACGCGGTGCGGCCCGGCGCGCCGATCTTGGTGATCGACGGGTGCATCTTCGCGGCGACGTCGGTGAACGCCTGCTTCGCGTCGAAGTCCGTGACCGCTTCGGGCGTCGGGTGCTCCAGCTTCGCGCCCCAGCCCGGCGGCAGGGCCGCGGCTGGTTGGGCGTTGCCGGAGTTGGCCATCGTCTCCAGGTCGTTCGGCACGGCGAGGGTGACGCCGCCGTTGACCGCCTGGATCGGGCGCACGGTGCCGTTGGCGGCGGTGAGCGTGACCTGGAAGGAGACCGGGACGTCGACGTTCGTCGAGCTCTCGCCGCCGCGGATGAACCGCTGGTCCACCGTGCCGGAGGAGGTGTTCAGCGTGGTGGCGGGGGTGGCGAGCTGCGCCTTGCCGGCCAGCGAGCCGTACGGGCCGACGCCCGCGCTCGCCGCCGCGGCGAGGCCGATGTCGTTGGCGGTGGTGAGGTTGGTGGCGGTGCCCGTGTTGGCGGCGGACTGGGCGGCCATGTCCACCTTGGTGGTGGTGGACGGCGTGCTGGTGACCGCGGCGACGTCGGCCGGCGGGAGCATGGTGGCCTGGACGTTGGCCTCGTACCAGGTGCCGTCGATCTTGACCTGGAAGTCGCGGCCCTGGCCGAGGAACGACTCGAAGTTGTTCTCCAGCGCGCTTTCGATGACGGCGGCGTCGGCCGGCGTGATGCCGGTCATCGTGCCGGTGACGTGCTGGGCGCCCCGCACGTCGGTGGGCGCGATCGTGCCGAGTGCCTTGCCCTGCTGGAAGAAGTCCGGCAGGTTCCGCGACCCGAGCACGGGCCCCGGTGCGGGGTTCGGTGCCGGGGCGGGTGCCGCGGGGGCTGGTGCTGCCGGCGCGGGCGTGGCCGGGGTGGGCGTGGTGTCGGTGTTGCCGTTGGTGTTGGCGTTGGTGGGCGGCAGGTCGACCAGCGGGATCGGCGCGGAGATCGACGGCGGCGGTGGCGGGGGCGTGGAGCGGAACGGGTTGCGCCACGGTGCGTTCGGCGGCTGGACGTCCTGGTCGACGCCCCGCGTGGTCGGTGCGGTGCTCGGCGGCGCCGGACGCGTCCCGGACGTGGTGGCGGGTGGCGTCGTGCCGACGAAGTAGTCGCCGAGCATGGTCTGGAACGCCGGGCCGGGTTTGAAGCTGTCCCACTTGGACCGCGGCCGGTCGAACTCCCGGTTCAGCAGGTCGATGTTGGTCTGGTAGCGGACGTTGCCGTCCTCGAACTGGTTGTACTGGCTGGGTTTCCCGTTCCGCTCGGAGAGCGCGTCGGTGATGTTGCGGGCGAGCAGCTCGGTGACGGCTTCGTCGGGGTTCAGGTTCTTGTTGTAGACGCCGCCTTGCCCGTCGCGGTGCGCGAAGGTGACGTCGCTGCCGACGGAGTGCACGTGCATGAACTCGTGGGTCAGCAGGTGCTGGATGGCGTCGGCCTTGCGCGCGGGGTCGGTGGTGAGGCCGTCGAGGTGGTCGGTGTTGAGCAGGACGTGCCCGTTGATCGCCCGCGCCGGGTTGGTGAGCGTGCTCTCGACCAGGCTGTTCCGCGTCGCGACGACGTCGCCGGCGGGACCGGCCTTGGCCTGGGCGACCTGGTTCAGCAGGGTGTCGAGGCGTGCGGCGGCGGTGGGGTTGCCGTTGTTGAGCTGCCGCAGGAAGTCGGCGGACAGGATCTCGGCGCGGACCTGCGCCGGGTCGATGCCCTGCCCGTTGAGCTGACCGGTCGTGATGTCGGAGTCGCCCCGGTCGGTGGTCTTCAACGCCGTGTCCAGCTCCTGCTGGATGGCGAAGTGCTTGGCGAACGTCTGCTGGTCGAGCTGCACGACCAGGTCGGGGTTCACGTTCGGCGTGGTGGTGATGCCGAACTCGCCCAGCTTGCCGGACAGCGCGTCGAAACCGGCCCGCACCTGCCCGAGGTCGACCTGGACGCCCGCGACCTGCAGCGGCACCGGGGTGATCTGGGCGGGCAGCCTGGTCAGGATGCCGTTCTTCAGGTCGGCGTCCCGGACGTTCGAGTACGGGCCCGCCGGGGTGGCGGGCGCGTTCGCCGACGTGCCGGCCGTGTCGGGTCCGGGCGGTGGCGGCGGCGCCTGGGGCCCGGGCGGCGGTGGGGGCGCCTGAGGTCCGCGCGTCGTCCCCGGCGGGGGTGGCGGCGGCGGTGCCTGCGTCCCGAAGGCGGGCGGTGGCGGAGGCGGCGGCGGAACTGACGCGGGCTGCGTCGAGGTCACCGCGGGTGGGGGCGGTGGTGGAGGGGGTGCCTGCGTCCCGAAGGCCGGTGGCGGTGGGGGAGGCGGTGGCACCGCTGCTTGCTGCGTGGCGGTGGCCCCTGGCAGTGGCGGCGGGGGTGGTGGCGCGAGTGGGATGGCCGGCTGCGCGTCGGCCTCGGTGTCCGTGTCGGAGTCGCTGTCCGTGTCGCTGACCGGCCGGGGGTGGATGTCCGGCCGGGTGCCCTGGTCGGGCGGTCGCGGCGGCGGGGTCTGGCGGGGCGAGTCGGGGTCGTGCAGCGTGGCGTGGTCGGCGTCGGGCACCATCACCTGGCTGTCGGTGGTGCGCTCGATCGCCCACAGGTGCCGCGGCTTGATCGACGGGTCGCCGTGCACGCCCGCGCCCATCAGCCCGTCGTCGTTCACGACGAGGTTCGACTGGGTGTGCCCGGGCGGCAGCGGTTTGCCGTCGCTGTTGAAGATCCGGGCGTCCGGACCGGCCGCGTCCTTGTACTCGTCGGGCAGGCCGAAGTAGTGCGCCACCTCGTGGGCGAGCACGTTCTCCGAGGTCTGCACGCCCCAGTTGAGCTGGTCCGCGGTGGTGGACGTCTTCACGTCGACCGTGGTGTGCGCCTGCGCGGGGTCGGTGACGAACTCCACCCTGGCGTGGAACTGGTCGCCCGAGGGCAGCCGGTAGCCCTGGTTCAGCAACCGGTCGACGCCGTTGGTGGTCTTGTGGGCCACCGCGTCCACATCGGACTGGGTGACGCCCTCGCCGGGCTTGAGGTGGACCTTGAGGGTGTACTCCTTCACCCAGGTCCCGGGCGCGACCTCCATCCGGCGCACGTCGTGCTGGATCAGCCCGGTCAGGGAGTCGACCTTGCCCGGGGTGCTCGACCGCTGCACGTCGGCGACCTCGGTGTCGACCGTGCGCACGGGAGCCTTGTCCCGCACCGAGTCCCACGCCGCCGAGGGCTGCGGGTCCTTCGGCGCGAACCAGTCCGCGGTGCTCGCCGTGCTGTGCCGCCAGGACTCGTCGGCGGCGACGTCCTTGGCGTCCTTGTCCTTCGCCGGTGGCACGTCCGGGTCGGCTGCCGGTGGCGCGTCGATGTCGGCGGGTGGGGCGGAACGCGTCTGGGGCGGGCCGTCGGGCTCGGTGACACCGAAGTAGTCGTCGAGCATGTCCTGGAACGTCGCGTCGGGGTCGAACGGGGCCGCCCACCGGCCGCGGGGCTTGTCGAACTCGTTGTTGAGCAGGTCGATGTAGTTCTGGTAGCGGTTGGCGCCGTTCTCGTCCTGGTTGTACTGGCTGGGTTCGCCGAGGCGTTCGGAGAGGGCGTCGGTGATGTTGCGGGCGAGCAGTTCGGTGACGGCTTCGTCCGGGTTGACGTTCGTGCTGTAGACGCCGCCTTGGCCGTCGCGGTGGGCGAAGGTGACGTCGCTGCCGACGGAGTGCACGTGCATGAACTCGTGGGTCAGCAGGTGGCGGATCGCGTCGGCCTTGCGGGCGGGGTCGGTGGTGAGGCCGTCGAGGTGGCCGGTGTTGAGCAGCACGTGGCCGTTGATGGAGCGGGCCGGGTTGGTGCGGGTGCTGTCGACGAGCGCTTCCAGTGCCGCGTCGACGTTGCCGTTGGGGCCGACCTTGGCTTGGACGACGTCGTTCAGCAGCGCGTCCAGGTGCGCGACGGCGTCGGGGTTGCCGTCGTTGAGCTGGTGCAGGAAGTCGCCGGACACGATCTCGGCGCGGACCTGGCCCGCGTCGATGGTCCGGCCGTCGGGCAGCTGGATGACGGCGGGCTCGCCGGGGGCGGCGGTCTGCAACGCCGTGTCCAGTTCCTGCTGGAGGGCGAAGTGCTTGGCGAAGGTGTTCTCGTCGAACTGCACGACGAGGTCGGCGCTCACGTTCGGGGTGGTCGTGACGTTGTGGTTGGCGCGCAGGGTGTCGAACATCGCGTCGAACCCGGCTTGCACCTGGCCGAGGTTGATCTCGACGTCGGTGACCGTCAGGGGCACGTCGGGGAACACGGCCGGCAGCCCGTCGAGGGTGCCGTTCTTCAGCGTGGAGTCCCGCCGGGGCGAGAACGGGCCCGCCGGTGCGGTGGGCGGGTTGACCTGCGCGCCGGGCGCGCCGGGCGGCGGCGGGACCGGGATCCCGAACACCGCGCCGGGTACCTGCGCTCCGGGCGGCGGAGGCGGTGGCGGCACGGCGGCCCCGAACCCGGGCGGCGGGGGCGGAGGCGGCGGAACCGCGGCCCCGAACCCGGGCGGGGGCGGCGGAGGCGGCGGCACCACACCACCGAACCCCGGCGGCGGAGGCGGCGGTGGCGGCACGGTGGACCCGGTCCCGGGTGGCGGGGGTGGGGGTGGGGGAGCGGGTGTGTTGGTCTGCTGCCCGGGCGCCGTGGGGTCGGCGGCCGGTGCCGGCCGGGTAGCCGGTGGGTTGGTCGCCGGAGGGTTCGCTGCCGGTGGGGTGGTTGCCGGAGGGTTCGCTGCCGGTGGGTTTGCCGCCGGGGGCGCGGTGTCAGTGGGCGGTGCCGGCCGGGTGGCTGGGGGTGTGGTGGCCGGTGGGTTCGCGGCTGGCGGGTTTGCCGCCGGTGGCGCAGTGTCGGCGGGTGGTGCCGGTCGCGTGGCCGGTGGTGTGGGAGCCGGTGGGGTTGCCGCAGGGGGTGCGGTGTCGGCGGGTGGCGCCGGCCGGGTGGCCGGTGGTGTGGGGGCCGGTGGGTTCGTGGCTGGCGGGTTTGCCGCCGGTGGCGCGATGTCGGCCGGTGGTGCCGGTCGCGTGGCCGGCGGAGTGGTGGCCGGAGGTGGGGTGTTGACCGGTGGAGTGGTGTCGGTGGGTGGTGCCGGCCGGGTGGCCGGCGGAGTGGCAGCCGGCGGATTTGCGGCTGGTGGAGTGCTGGCCGGGGGCGTGGCGGCTGGCGGTGTGGTGGCTGGCGGCGTCGCGGCCGGTGGGGTGGCGACAGGGGGCGCGGTGACCGGCGGCGCGGTAGTCGGCGGGGTGGAGATGGGTGGGGTGGAGATGGGTGGTGGCGTGATGGTGACCGGCGGTGGTGTGGGCCTTGGGGTCGCCGGGGCAGGCGTCGGTGGGGTGGCCGGTGCCGGGGGCGCGGTGGTGGTTGGAGCGGTGGCGGTTGGTGGAGTGGTGGCCGGCGGGGTGGTGATCGGCGGGGCGGACGGCTTGGCCGGCGGCTGAGGTGCTGGAGGGGTGGAGGCGGTGGTGTCGGCCCGCGGGGTTGCCGGCGGCGGGGTCGGGGTTGCGGCGGGCGGGGTGGTGGCGGGCGGCGGGGTGGTGGGCTTGGGGGTGGTGATGTCGGCCGGTGGTGTGTTGATCGCGCTCGGGGCCGGCGGTGTGCTGATGGTGGGCTTCGGCGCTGGTGGCGGGGTGGAAGGCGAGGTGGCCGGGGCCTTGTTGATGTTGCCGTCGCCGGTGGGCGGTTTGGGCGTGTCGAACACGCCCTTGTCCGGCCCGCCCGTGAACTTGCTCGAACGGTCCGTCGACGGGCTCCCGCCCGGAGCCGCTGCGGGCGGTGGTGCTGCTACTGGCGGCACTGCCGGTGCGCTCACCGGAGGTGCGACGACAGGGGACGGCTTCGGGCCCGTCGCTGGTGGAGCGGTGGCGGTGGAGGCGCTGTTGGCAGGTGTGCCGGTGGCGGGGGTGCTCGGGGCCGGGGTGCTCGGGGCGGGGGTGCTGATCGGCGGGGCGGTGGGTGTGCTGATGGTCGGCTTCGGCGCTGGTGGCGGGGTGGAGGGCGAGGCAGCCGGGGCCTTGTTGATGTTGCCGTCGCCGGTGGGTGGCTTGGGTGCGTCGAAGACGTCCTTGCCCGGTCCGCCGGTGAACTTGCTCGAACGGTCGGACCCACCTGCCGCACCGGGAGCGGCGCCGGGGGCCATCGGCGCACCGGCCATCGGGGGCGCCACGGGAGCGCTCACCGAGGGCGCGGCGCCCGAGGCCGGCTTCGGACCGGTGGACGGCGGAGCGGTCGCGGTGCTCGGCGTGCCGCTGCCGGGTGCGTTGGCGCCGGGCGTGCCGGTGGTGGGTGCGCCGGTGGTCGGGGTGCTGATGGCGGGAGCACTCGGGATGCCCCCGCCGCCAGGGGTGCTGATGGTCGGCTTCGGCGCCGGTGGCGGGGTGGAGGGCGAGCTGGTCGGGGCCTTGTTGATGTTGCCGTCACCGGAGGGTGGCTTCGGTGCGTCGAAGACGCCCTTGCCGGGCCCACCCGTGAACTTGCTCGAACGGTCGGACCCACCTGCCGCACCGGGAGCGGCGCCGGGGGCCATCGGCGCACCCGCCATCGGGGGCGGCGTCACGCCGGGCGCACCGGACAGCGCGCCGCCGATGCTGCGGGCCGCCGTGCTCCCACCAGGCGCGGTGACGCCGGTCGCCGGGCCCGCACCCGGCGTCGGACCGCCCTTGGCCGTCGGACCACCGGACGTCGACGAACCGGGCGGCGTCACACCGGGCACACCGGGCACACCGGGCACACCGGGCACACCGGGCACACCGCCGCCGCCGCGCGTGCCACCCGTCGCACCGGGAGCGCCCGGAATGCCGGAGATCGGCCCCACCGCCGGCCCACCGGTGCCGCGCGAACCACCGGGCGGCGTCACGCCCGGCGCACTCGGCAGGTTCTTGATCGGCCCGACCGCGGGCCCACCGGGCGACTTGGACGTCCCACCCTGATTCGGGCCGGACGCACCGGGCACGTTCGTGATCGGTCCGATCGCGGGCCCACCGGTGCCACGAGGCCCACCGGGCGGCGTGACGCCGGGTGCACCAGGAAGGTTCTTGATCGGCCCGACCGCCGGCCCGCCGGACGTCTTCGGCGCTCCACCAGGCGGCGTCACGCCGGGCGCACTCGGCAGGTTCTTGATCGGCCCAACCGCCGGCCCACCGGTGCCACGAGGCCCACCGGGCGGCGTCACGCCCGGCGCACCAGGCAGGTTCTTCACCGGCCCGACCGCGGGCCCACCCGTCCCCTTGGGCCCACCGGTCCCGTTCGGCCCGGTCGCACCCGGCACGTTCTTCACCGGCGTGACGGACGGCCCACCCGTCCCCTTGGGCCCACCGGTCCCGTTCGGCCCCGACGCGCCCGGCACGTTGGTCACCGGCGTCACCGCCGGCCCACCAGGCCCCTTCACGCCGAGCGGTCCGTTGCCGGGTGAGCCGGGCGGCCGCTGGGCGTTCGAGTTCGGGTCGATCTTGGTGAACTGGTCGCGGCTGAACTGGTCGTTCTGCACGTGCGTCTGGAGCGTGGCCTTCAAGCCCGACTGGACGTTGCCCATCGCGCTGGACGCGTTGTTCGCCTGCTTCACCGAAGCGTCGTTCGAGCTGTTCAACGCGGGCACGGCGACGATGCCGATCGGGCCGAGCGCGTTGGGCGCGAGCTTGAGCCCCTGCAACCCGCTGGAGATCGCCGCGAGCCGGTCCCGCAGGCTGCCGGCCCGCTTGTCCAGGTCGGACATGGTCGACTCGTTCATGCCGAACCCGGAGTTGCCGGTCGGCCCGCCCGGTGACGGCGGTGGGGGCGACGGCGGCGGCGACGACGGGGTGCCCGAGGGACCCGGGGTGTTCGAGTCGACGCCGCCGCCACCGCGTGCCATGGCTGGTTCTCCGTGGTTCTTCCGGGGGTTCTGCCAGACCTGGGCCGAACCGGTTGAGGGCTAGCCCGCAGCGGGCTGGGAGTACTGCGACTGGAACGAGTCGTAGCTCGACTTCGCCGCCTCGCCCGCCGACTTCGCGTCGGCCGCCGCCTGCTCGACGCTCGTGCCCGCCTGCTCGGCCTTGCGCGACGCCTCCTCGGCGGCCTTGATGTCGGCCTCGCTGCCGGACGCGAACGCCTTGGCGTTCGCCTCGGCCGCCGCCGCGTTGGCCGCCGCGAAGTCCACGTTCGCCTGCTCGTAGGTGGCGTTCGCCGCCTTCGCCGCGTCGTTCTTGGCCGACATGTCGCTCTCGGCGGACGCGCGCGCCGGGTCGTCCTGGCCCGGGTTGTTGCGCTTGTACTCCTCGTACGCGGCCTTCGCGGCCTCGTCGGCGGGCTTCGCGTCGGCCAGCGCCTCGTTGCTCGCCTTGGCCGCGTCGGCGACGTCGCGGGCTTCCTTCGCCGCCTTCTCGGCCGCCTGCGCCGCCTCGCCGCGCGCCGCGTCCGCCTCGACCTTGGCCGCCTCGTACTTGGCCATGGCCGCGTCCCGGCCCGCCTGGTCACCACGCGCGGCGGCGGCGTTCGCCTCCTCGACGAACGCGTTGGCCTTGGCGTTGGCCTCGCTCGCCCTGGTGGCCGCCGCGTTCACGTCCTCGTTGGCCTTCTTGGCCTCCTCGGCGGCCGCCGCCTCCTCTTCCTTGGCCTTGCCGTACCGCTCGTTGGCCTCCTCCGCCTTCTTGTTGGCGTCGGTGACCTTGTCGTCCTGCACGTCCTTGGCCAGCGCCTTGTCGATCTCGCGGTCGACGCCCTTCTGCGCCTTCCACGACTCGTAGCCGACCTCGGCCACGTCGGCGATGTTCTCGAACCGGTTCCAGCCCTTGCCGACGTTCTCGGTGATCTCGTCGAGGTTCTTGATCCGGCCCATCTGCCTGCCCAGCGCCGCGGTCAGCCGGGCGATCCGGGACGCGATGTTCACGCCGAGCGCGACGGCCTTGCCGACCGCGAAGCCGATGTAGGCCGCGATCGACGCGCCGAAGGTGATGACCGCGGTGGCGGCGGCGATCAGCGCGCCCGCCAGCAGCGACCCGAGCAGCTGGGCGATCAGGTCGCGCACGATGTCGCGCAGCACCGACACCAGCACGCCGCAGATCGCGACGATCTTGGCCTTCTGCTCGACGGCGTTGGCCAGCGCGTCCAGCTCCTGGCCCATCGACTCCATGTTCTTCTGGAACGCCTCGGACGACGCGCCGGTCCACCCGTCGAACGTGGCCAGCTCGCGCCGGTGGTCCTCGGCCAGCACGCGCAGCTCGGCGGCCTGCTTCTTGGTCGCCTCGACGTTGGCCTCGATCTCGTCGGGGTCGCCCATGAGCTGGTCGAGCGGTTCCTTCAGGAACGACACGTGCTCGATCAGCCAGCCGATGCCCGCGCCGAGGATCGTGCCGAACGGGTCGACCGCCAGCATGGCCATGGACGACGCCGTGCCGATCGCGGCGAACGTGATGTCCAGCGCCTTCTCGGTCTCGGTCTCCGCGTCCTTGCCGATCGTGGTGATCATCTCGTCCCAGGCCGAGATGAACAGCGAGCCCTTGAACTTGTTCTTCTCGGTGATCTCCATGCCCGGCGGCGAGGCGATCGGGGTGTCGGGGGCGGTCATCGCTCAGGGTCTCCTCGTCACCAGGGCTGGTTGTCGTCGTCCTCGTCGTCACCGGGGCGCGAGGGGCGCGCCGGTCGCGACGGCATCTGCGGCTGCCTGCTCGCCGGGGCCGGGGCCGGGGCGTAGGCCGGGGGTGGCGGCGGCGCGGGCGCGGCCTCCGGCTCGGCGTAGTCGGGCTCCGCGTAGTCGGCCTCGTCGGCCTCGACCTCGTCGTCCGGGATGGCGTCGCTGACCATGCGCATGGCCTCGGTGCCCTCGCCGAGCGGCTCGAACGCCGCCATCACCTGCTGCGCGGCCTGCTTCTGCGCGACCTTGGCCGTCTGCATGATCACGGCGGTGAGGCGGGCGGAGCCGAGCTCGGTCGCCCGGTGGCCCAGCTGGATGTTCAGCAGCCCGCCGTTCGGGCCGACGGTGATGGTCACCGCGCCGTCCGGGCTGGAAGCCGTGGCCTGCGAGTTCTCGAAGTTCTCCTGGAGGTCGGCCGACTTCCGCTGCAGATCGGCCAGCTTTGCCTCGAAGTTGTCGAGCCACTGCTGGGGGTCCAACTCAACCTCCTAGGGGGGATATCGGTGCAGCGTGGAGTGCACCGGACCTCGCCAACGCCGCCCCAACGCCTCACCAACGGGTTAACCCTGCGGGCCTCCGAACCTTGATCGGCCCACGGTCACCGGACGGCCACTTCACCCGGTCCGCGTATTGACAGTGAGTAATCGGCTACGACGCGGGGAAGTCGCGCTATCACTACGAGTGGCGGAGTCGCCTGATGGCACCAACGATTAGGTCACGTGCGGACCGGTACGTACGCGGGTGTCATTACTACGGGGTACGGTTCGCCACTCGGAAGCCCCGACGGCCCAGCCGCCGGGATTTGTCTGCTCCTAGACGAGCAGGGAGGGAGACGAGCCGTGCGTCGTCGAATGCGTGGCCTCGCGGTGGCCGCGATCGCGCTGACCAGCGTTCTCACGATGGCCGCCTGCGCCAAGGACACCGGTGGGAACAACACCGGGTCCGGGTCGACCAACACCGCCGGTGGCTGCAAGCTGGCTGACAAGCCGCCGGCCGCCACCGCGACCTCCAGCAGCGCCGCGTCGGGCGAGAAGGTCGACGGCAGCGCGCTGAAGGTGGGCCTGGCCTACGACATCGGCGGTCGGGGCGACGCGTCGTTCAACGACTCCGCCGCGGCGGGCCTGGACAAGGCCAAGGCCGACTTCGGCGTCGCCGAGGTCAAGGAGCTGACCGCCGCGCCGAACGAGCCGGAGGACGCCAAGCAGACCCGGCTGCGCCAGCTCGCGAGCGAGGGCTTCAACCCGATCATCGGTGTCGGCTTCGCCTACGCCGAGTCCCTGAAGGTCGTCGCGCCGGAGTTCCCGAACGTCAAGTTCGCGATCGTCGACGGCGCGGTCGAGGGTGCGGCGAACGTCACGCCGCTGCTGTTCGCCGAGGAGCAGGGCTCCTTCCTGGCCGGCGTCATCGCCGCCTACAAGTCGAAGGCGTGCCACATCGGCTTCGTCGGCGGCGTGGAGATCCCGCTGATCCAGAAGTTCGACGCGGGCTACGCCCAGGGCGCCAAGACCGCCGCGCCGGACATCAAGATCGAGACCAAGTACCTGACCCCGGCGGGCGACTTCACCGGTTTCCAGGACCCGACCAAGGGCCAGGAGGCCGCGACCGGCCAGATCGAGGCCGGCGCCGACGTGCTCTACCACGCCGCGGGCGCGTCCGGCAAGGGCGTGTTCTCGGCCGCGAAGACGGGCAACGCGCTGGCCATCGGCGTCGACTCCGACCAGTACAACCAGAAGACGGTCGAGGAGTCGAAGGACGTCATCGTCTCGTCGATGCTCAAGCGGGTCGACGTCGCGGTGTACGACTTCGTCAAGGCGGTCGCCAAGAACGACCTGGCGAGCCTGCCGAAGGTGTTCGACCTGTCCGTGGACGGCGTCGGCTACTCCACCTCCGGTGGCAAGATCGACGACAACTTGAAGGCGGTCCTCGAGGGCTACAAGGCCCAGATCATCGCGGGCAAGATCAAGGTCGAGTCCACGCCGTAACCCCATCCGGCC
This sequence comes from Actinosynnema sp. NPDC049800, assembly GCF_040656635.1. Lineage (NCBI taxonomy): Bacteria > Bacillati > Actinomycetota > Actinomycetes > Pseudonocardiales > Pseudonocardiaceae > Actinosynnema > Actinosynnema sp. NPDC049800. The sequence continues at coordinate 321,196 of NZ_JBFAMT010000005.1, forward strand.
TCCGGCGCACTGGGCCCTGCGAGCCACCCTCGCGGGGCCCAGTGCGTGGTTAGCCCCGGCGCAGCCGGAGATCAGACGGAGCTTCCATGAGCACACCCACCCCTGCCGTCGTCCTGTCGGGCATCACCAAGCGCTTCCCGGGTGTCGTCGCCAACAGCGACGTCCACCTCAGCGTGCAGGTCGGCGAGGTGCACGCGCTGTGCGGTGAGAACGGCGCCGGCAAGTCCACCCTGATGAAGATCCTGTACGGGATGCAGCAGCCCGACGAGGGCACCATCGAGGTGGCGGGCGAGCAGGTCCGGTTCCGCACGCCCGCCGACGCGATCAAGGTCGGCATCGGCATGGTGCACCAGCACTTCATGCTCGCCGACAACCTGACCGTGCAGGAGAACGTCGTCCTGGGCGCGGAGTCCCTGCACGGCATCGGCGGCAAGGCGCGCAAGCGCATCCTGGAGCTGGCCGACGCCACCGGCCTGACCGTCGACCCCGGCGTGCTCGTCGAGCGCCTCGGCGTGGCCGACCGGCAGCGGGTGGAGATCCTCAAGGTGCTCTACCGGGGCGCCAAGGTGATCATCCTGGACGAGCCGACCGCGGTGCTCGTGCCGCAGGAGGTGGACGAGCTGTTCGCCACCCTGCGCGGCATGCAGCAGCAGGGCTTCACGTTCCTGTTCATCTCGCACAAGCTGGACGAGGTGCGCTCGATCGCCGACTCCGTCACGATCATCCGCCGCGGCACCACGGTCGGCACCGCCGACCCGAAGGCCGTCAGCTCGCGCCAGCTGGCCGAGATGATGGTCGGCAGCGAGCTGCCCAGCCCGGAGACCCGCGAGTCCACCGTCACCGAGCGCGTCGTGCTCCAGGTGGAGAACCTGGGCCTGGTCGCCGCGGAGGGCACCCGGCCGGTGCTCGACAACATCGACCTGGTCGTGCGCGCGGGCGAGATCGTCGGCATCGCGGGCGTCGAGGGCAACGGGCAGACCGAGCTCGTCGAGACGATCATGGGCATGCGCAGGGCGCACCACGGCCGCGTGCTGCTCGGCGACCGCGACCTGACCCGGCTCGGCACGCTCGCCCGCCGCGAAGCGGGCATCGGCTACATCCCCGAGGACCGGCACCGCCAGGGCCTGCTGCTCACCCAGCCGCTGTGGGCCAACCGCATCCTCGGCCACCAGACCCGCCGCCCCGTGTCGAAGGGCCAGTGGCTCGACCTCGCGGGCGCGAAGAAGGACACCGAGCGCATCGTCGAGGACTTCGACGTGCGCACGCCGGGCATCGACGTGGCCGCCGTCGCGCTGTCCGGCGGCAACCAGCAGAAGCTCGTGGTCGGCCGCGAGCTGTCCGGCGACCCGGTGCTGCTCATCGCGTCGCACCCGACCCGCGGCGTCGACGTCGGCGCGCAGGCGTTGATCTGGGACGAGATCCGCAACGCTCGCGCCCGCGGCCTGGCCGTGCTGCTGATCTCGGCGGACCTGGACGAGCTGATCGGCTTGTCCGACACCATCCGGGTGATGCTGCGCGGTCGGCTGGTGGCGGACGCCGACCCGGCCACGGTCACCCCGGAAGACCTCGGCAGTGCGATGACGGGCGCCACGAGCGCCGAGCACGCCACTGGCGCCTCTCCGGCGTCGGAATCGGAAGGCGAGTAATGGGAATCTTGCGCGGCAAACTGCTGCCGCCCGTGCTGGCGATCCTGTTCTCCGCCCTGCTGTGCGGTATCGCGCTGGTGGTGTCCGACGCGAACCCGCTGCAGGCGTTCGGGGTGATGTTCGCGCAGGTCGGCGAGGGCACCACCGCGGTCGACATCATCAACAGCACCGGCACCTACTACATCGCGGCGCTGGCGGTGGCGATCGGGTTCCAGATGAACCTGTTCAACATCGGCGTCGAGGGCCAGTACCGGGTCGCGGCGGTCGTCGCGGCCGTGGTCGGCGGCTCGATCGCCCTGCCGCCCGGCCTGCACGCCCTGGTGATCATCCTGACGGCCGCCGTCGCGGGCGCGCTGTGGGCCGCGATCCCGGCGATCCTCAAGGTGACGCGCGGCGTCAACGAGGTCATCTCCACGATCATGATGAACGGCCTGGCGCTCGGCCTGGCCGCGTACCTGATCGGCGCGGACGTGTTCGGCGAGCTGCGCGGCAACAACATCCGCACGCCGGAGATCCCGGAGAGCGGCTGGGTGCCCGGCATCCCGCTCGGCTCGTCCGGCACGGTGTTCGGCCTGGTGTTCCTGGCCGCGCTGCTGGGCATCGGCTACTGGGTGATGATGAACCGCACCCGGTTCGGCTTCGAGCTGCGGGCCTCCGGCGAGTCGTCCACGGCCGCCGCCGCGGGTGGCGTGAACGCCAAGAAGATGGTGCTGATCGCCATGCTGCTCTCGGGCGGCATCGCGGGCCTGGTCTCCATGCCGGAGATCCTGGGCCGCGACCACACCTACAACCTGAACTTCCCGGCCGGGATCGGCTTCTCCGGCATCGCGATCGCGCTGCTCGGGCGCAACCACCCCGGCGGCATCGCGTTCGGCGCGCTGCTGTGGGCGTTCCTGGACAAGTCGGGCCTGGCGCTGGACAACGTGGGCGTGCCCCGCGAGATCGTGACGATCATGCAGGGGGCGATCGTGCTGTCGGTCGTCGTCGCGTACGAGGTGGTCCGCCGGTTCGAGCTGGCCGCGCAGCAGCGGCAGGTCGGCCGGCAGCTGGGAACGGTGGATGCGGCATGAGCACTTCATTGATGAACCCGTCCGAGGCGCCCGCCACCGTTCCGCCGCCGCGCAAGTCGCGGCGGATCCCCGGCTGGGCCGTCGGCGCGCTGGGCGTCGCGGGCGCGGTCGTGCTGCTGTCCACCACGTCGTACCTGACCGGTGTGCCGCAGCTGACGTCCACCGGCACCATCCAGACCGCGGTGCGGTTGGCGTTGCCGATCCTCCTGGCCGCCCTCGGCGGTCTCTGGGCGGAACGCGCGGGCGTGGTGAACATCGGCCTCGAAGGCATGATGATCATGGGCACGTGGGGCGCCGCCTGGGCCGGCTACCAGTGGGGCCCGTGGGCGGCGCTCGTCTCGGCCGCCGTGTTCGGCGCGCTGGGCGGTCTCCTGCACGCCATCGCCACCGTGACGTTCGGCGTGAACCACATCGTCTCCGGCGTGGCGATCAACCTGCTCGGCGCGGGCCTGACCAAGTACCTCTCCACGCTGATCTTCTTCCCGCTCTCGAACAACCCCCGGGAATCGCCCGCCGTCCCGAAGTTCGACACCTACTCCGCCTCCGGCCTCTCGGACTGGCTCGGCGAGCTCGAAGCGCAGCAGCGGGTGGGCCTGTCCGACGTCGCCGGCATCCTGCGCGGCCTCGTCACCGGCGTGTCCCCGTTGACCATGCTGGCGATCCTGCTGGTGATCGGCAGCTACCTGGTGCTGTGGCGGACCCGGTTCGGCCTGCGGCTGCGGTCGTGCGGCGAGAACCCGGTGGCCGCGGAGTCCCTCGGCGTCAACGTCTACCTCTACAAGTACGTCGCCGTGATCTCGTCGGGTGCGCTCGCCGGCATCGGCGGCGCGGCCCTCGTGCTCAACCCCGGCCAGCCCGGTTACCTCGAAGGCCAGACCAACGGCCGCGGGTTCATCGGCCTCGCCGCGATGATCTTCGGCAACTGGCGGCCCGGCGGCCTGCTCGGCGGCGCGGCGCTGTTCGGCTACGCCGACGGCCTGCAACTGCGCTCGGGCGGCAAGACGTTCCTCGCCCTGGTCTACGGCGCGGTCCTGCTGCTGGTCGTCATCGTGATCTGGCAGCTGATCCGCCGCCGCTGGTTCGCCGCCGCGTTCGGCATCCTGGCCGCCGGCCTGCTCTACGCCGTGTACTACTCGGTGGACGAGGTGCCGAGCGAGCTGACCACCTACGCGCCGCACCTGGTCACCCTGGTCGTCCTCGCGGTCGCCTCCCAACGATTGCGCATGCCCGCGGCGGACGGCGTGGTGTACCGCCGTGGTTGACATCGACTGGGACGTCCTGCGAACCCGCGCCGTCGAGGCCGCGCGGTCCGCCTACTGCCCGTACTCCGGGCTCCAGGTGGGCGCGGCGGCCCTGTGCGACGACGGCCGGGTCGTCGTCGGCTGCAACGTCGAGAACGCCGCCTACGGCGTCGGCCTCTGCGCCGAGTGCACGCTGGCCGGCCAGTTCATGCTCACCGGTGGCGGCAGGCTGGTCGCCCTCGCCTGCCGCAGCGGCGCCGGTGACCTGCTGATGCCGTGCGGCCGGTGCCGTCAGGTGATCTACGAGCTGGGCGGCGCACCGTGCCTGATCGACACCCCGTCCGGCATCCTGCCGATGAGCGAGGTGCTGCCCGACGCGTTCGGCCCGGAGGACCTGCCATGACACCGGGCCGTCACCCCGACTTCCGCCTGGTTCCTACCACAAGCGCCACCCAGGCGCCCGCACGGAAGAGGGTGCACTAGTGACCCACACCGCCGTGGACGTGATCCGGGCCAAGCGCGACGGCGCCCGCCTGACCGACGACCAGATCGACTGGGTCGTCGACGCCTACACCCGCGGGCACGTGGCCGACGAGCAGATGTCGGCCCTGGCCATGGCGATCTTCCTGAACGGCATGGACCCGGCCGAAACCGCCCGCTGGACCCACGCCATGATCGAGTCGGGCGACCGGCTGACCCTCGACGTCGGCCGCCCCACCGTCGACAAGCACTCCACCGGCGGCGTCGGCGACAAGATCACCCTGCCCCTGGCGCCCCTCGTGGCCGCCTGCGGCGCCGCCGTGCCCCAACTCTCCGGCCGCGGCCTCGGCCACACCGGTGGCACGCTGGACAAGCTCGAAGCCATCCCCGGCTGGCGCGCGCAGCTCTCCGTGGACGAGGTCGTCGCACAACTGCGCTCCGTGGGCGCCGTCATCTGCGCCGCCACCTCCGGCCTCGCCCCGGCCGACAAGAAGCTCTACGCCCTGCGCGACGTGACCGGAACCGTCGAGGCGATCCCGCTGATCGCCTCGTCGATCATGTCGAAGAAGATCGCCGAGGGCGCGGAAGCACTGGTCCTGGACGTCAAGGTGGGCTCCGGCGCGTTCATGAAGTCCCTCGACCAGGCCCGCGCACTGGCCACGGCCCTGGTCTCGATCGGCGTCGACCACGGCCTGCGCGTCTCCGCGCTCCTCACCGACATGTCGGTCCCCCTGGGCCGCGCCGTCGGCAACGCCGTGGAAGTCGCCGAGTCGATCGAAGTCCTCCAGGGCAACGGCCCCTCCGACGTCGTCGACCTGACCGTCGCCCTGGCCGAGGAAATGCTCTCCCGAGCCGGCATCTCCGCCTCCCCCCGCGACGTCCTCGCCTCCGGCGAGGCCTACGAGACCTGGGCGAGGATGATCAGGGCCCAAGGCGGCGACCCGGACGCCCCACTACCGACCGGCCGCCACAAGCACGTCGTCACCGCCCCGTCCGACGGCTACCTGACCACCCTCGACGCCTACGCGGTGGGCGTCGCCGCCTGGCGCCTGGGCGCCGGCCGCGCCCGCAAGGAAGACCCGGTCCAAGCGGGCGCCGGCATCCTCTGCCTGGCCAAACCAGGCGACCGGATCGCCAAGGACCAACCACTGCTCGAACTGCACACCGACACCCCCGACGCCATCCCCGCCGCCCTGGAATCCCTCTCCACCGGCTACGAGATCGGCGACAACCCACCCCCGACCACACCACTGGTCATCGACACCATCCGGGGCTAGCGCCTGTTTCACAAGTCCGTGTTCGCGATAGTCGGGCCTGAGGCGGCTCCCGGGGGCACGGCCGAATGGGCCACATACAACAGCGGTATGC